>NZ_CBDRIY010000001.1:0-339199 GCF_965344335.1 Nocardiopsis eucommiae | reverse complement strand
GCTCCGGGGCCAGAGCACACCCTCTGGTGGGCGCGGTGTGGCGCCCCCGCCACGCGGCGCCACGCCGGACCCCTTCTCCCCCGAACGCCCGAGGGGCAGGGCCTGGCGCCCTCCCCCGGTCCCACCGACGCCCGGTCTCCCCGGCCCCCGCCGGTAGGTCCGACACCCCACCCGCGTGGTCGGCCGTGGTCGACGCCGGAGGACGCGCCCCGCCTCCTCCTGACTCCGGACGGGCCGTCGTCCGCTCCCTCCCCGCCCCCGTGTCGGCCCCGAGCTCCGCGCCACCGGGGTGGCGTCCCCGCTCCCACATGCGAGTACGCTCGTCCGGAGGCCTTTTCCAGCTCTTCGGCCCCGTGGGGCTCGACCGCTCTCACACCGCCCAACGAGGTCGGTACGCGAAGGTCGGACCACGAGCGGTGGCCGGTCCGCACTCCGGTCCGGAGCTGCGCGAAGGCCTTTCGAGTCAGTGCGCAGCCGTGCTGTCGACCTCGCCGGGCGCTGACTCGGTCAGGGGCCGTCCCAGCCGTGGCCGCCACCGGCACCCGCGTCGCGGACCCTTCGCGACGCTGTTCTCGTTCTCCCGGACTCCGTCCCACTCGCCTCGACACCGACCGTCCCGCTGTTCCGTTCGGCGTCGAAGGGCGCCCGTCGCCATGCGCGCTCCGGGACGGTCCTCCGGGTTCCGATCTTCCACCGACGAACAGGCGGTCCACTCCCGTGCGACGTCCACTCGACCCCAGAACGGTCGTACTCCACTGCCCACCGCCGTGCGACGCCCCACCCCGTGTGTCCCCCGTGACCGCGGCGCGGATCGCTCGAAAGGTGTCGACACATGAATGACGCTCCGGCCGGGCGAAGAACCGTCGGGGTGGTCTTCTGGGCCTCCCTCGCGATCTCCGCCCTGTTCGTGGTCTGGGGCGTGGTCGCTCCGGAACACCAGATGTCCACGATGAACACCGCCCTGAACGGGATCACCTCCAGCTTCGGCTGGGCGTACCTGCTGCTCCCCCTCCTCCTGATCGGGCTCCTGGTCTGGCTGGCCCTCAGCCGCTACGGCCGCGTCCGGCTGGGCGCCGACGAGGACCGCCCCGAGTTCGCCACGCACACCTGGATCGCCATGATCCTCTGCGCGGTCATGGGCATCGGCCTGGTCTCCTACGGCATCGCCGAGCCGATCTCGCACTTCGCGGCTCCCCCGCACGACCTGGCAGAGCCGGGAACCCCCCAGGCCGCCGTCCTCGCGCTCCAGTACTCCTTCTACGACTGGGGCCTGCACGCCTGGGCCATCTTCGCGGTCTTCGGCCTGGCCCTGGGCTACTCGATGTACCGCAAGCAGCGGCCCGGCCTGGTCAGCGCGCTGTTCCGGCCGCTGCTGGGACGGCACGCCGACGGCCCGGCGGGCAAGGCCATCGACGTCTTCACGGTCTTCGCGACCCTGTTCGGCACCACCACCTCGCTCGGGCTGGGCGCGCTCCAGATCGACAACGGCCTGAACCGCATCCTGGGCACGCCCACCGGAGCCACCACCCAGGTCGTCATCGTGGTCGTGGTCACGGTGCTCTTCAGCCTCTCGGCGGCCTCGGGCGTCAAGCGGGGCATCCGCTACACCAGCGAGATCAACCTGTCGGTGGCCTCGGTGCTCTTCGTCTTCGTGCTGTTCCTGGGCCCGACGGCCTTCCTCGTCTCGCTCTTCCTGGAGTCCCTGGGCCAGTACGGCGGCGAGTTCCTGCTGATGAGCCTGCGTGGCCCGGCCTTCGGTGACACCGACTGGCTCCAGATGTGGACCTACTTCATGATGGCCTGGTGGGTGTCCTGGGGCGCCTTCGTCGGTGTGTTCCTGGCCCGCATCTCGCGCGGCCGCACGATCCGCCAGTTCATCCTGGTCGTCCTCGGGATGCCCAGCCTCGCCTTCTTCGCGTGGTTCTCCGTGTTCGGCGGCGCGGCCATCGACCTGGACCTGAACCACGGCACGGACATCGCCGGGGCCACAGCGGCGGACCTGAACAGCGCCTTCTTCGTCACCCTGGCCGAGTTCCCGCTGCCCATGGTGACGGCGACGCTGGTGGTGATCCTGGCGGTGCTCTTCTTCGTCTCCGGGGCCGACGCCAACACGTACGTGCTGGGCATGCTCACCACCCACGGGTCCATCCGGCCCCGCACGCCGATCCTGCTGCTGTGGGGCGCGGTGACCGGTGCCCTGGCGATCATCCTGCTGCTCTCCGGGGGCCTCAACGTCCTCCAGCAGACGGTGATCGTGGCCTCGGCGCCCTTCCTCGTGGTCATCGTGGGCGTGGTGGTCAGCTTCCTGCGTGACCTGCGCACCGAACCCGACACCTCCTCGTCCGGGCACCACGTGGCCACCCAGGCGGAGGAGCCGTCCCCGGCGGGCTGACCGCCGGTACCGGATTCGCCGACGCGCACCGACGGGCCCCTCCCACACGGAAGGGGCCCGTCGGCGTCCGTGCGTCGGACCGCTCCCAGGGGGATGGACGGCGGACGGACCGCTCCGGTTCACTGTGATCGCCGTGGGGAAACCCCTCGCACGCCGCGGCGTCGTCCCGTCCCCCCACCCCCTCTGGGAGACCCCACATGAACCCCTCCCCGTCCCCCGAACGCTCCGCCGGCGCCGGGAGAAGACCCCGGCTCGACCGCCGCACCCTCAGATCCGACCTGCGTCACCTGCTCTTCGACGCGACCGCCGCCCTCGCCGTGACCTTCGTGATGTTCGTGGTCCTGTACCTGCGCGTCGAGGGCGGAACCTCGCGGACGCTGGAGGTGATGCCCCACCTCGCCGACGCCCAGCGGTACTGGCTGTACTGGGCCTGCCAGGCCTTCGGCTGGTCCGCGCTGCTGTGGGCGTGGATCACCGTGATGCTCGGCCTGCTGCGCGCCACCAGGCCGCTGCCCTCGTCGCCCGTCAACCTCTCCCGGCTGGAGCGCTGGCACCGGGTCACCAGCGTCACCACCATCGGGCTGATGTTCGGCCACGCCCTCGCGTTCTTCCTCGAACTCCTCCGGGAGAACGCCGACGGCCTCGGCGCGTTCCCGCTCCTGTTCTCGGCGTTCGTCGACGTGTTCGTGCCGGGCGGTTACTCCACGGGGACCGGCCAGGTCGCCATCCTGCTGGGTCTGATCGCCCTCTACCTGGCGATCCCGCTCAGCCTGTCGTTCTACGTGCGCGCCTGGACCGGGTCCCGGCTGTGGCGTGTCCTGCACCGCTTCGTCATCGTCGTCTACGTGCTGAGCGTGTGGCACACCCTGCTGTACGGCACGAACGTGTGGTTCGACGGAGCGTTCCGCACCTTCGTCTGGGCGCTCCAGCTCCCCGTGGCCCTGCTGTTCCTGGCCCGGCTGCTCGCCCCGCTGCGCCCGGAGGAGCGTCTCACCCGCGCCGACCTCACCCGGGGTCCGGCGCTCGCCGGTCCGGCCCGGCTCTGCGGCCGCCTCCTGGCCGCCGTCGGCGTGGTCGTCCTGCTGCTTGTCACGGTGACCGGCCGCGACGGCGGACGAACCCCGGGGCAGGCGTCCGGGGACATGCTGGTCACCCAGCCGATGGTGTGGGGCGGGCTGGCCGTCCTGCTGACCGTCATGGGCGCGGTCGGCCTCGCGGTCCGGGCCGCGGGCCGGGAAGCCAGCTAGCGGAGTCGGCGTGACGGCGGGGCGGAGGTGGGACCTCCGCCCCGCCGTCACCCTTTCTCACCCCTTCACGGCGCCCCGCGTGATGCCGTTGACGAAGCTGCGCTGGAAGGCCAGGTAGACGACCACGATGGGAGCGATCACGATCAGGCTGGCCGCCGAGAGCAGGGGGATGTCGGTCCCGTACTGGCCGACGAACAGTCCCAGGCCCGTGGGCGCGGTGCGCAGGGCCGGGGTCTGCATCATCACGAGGATGAGCAGGAACTGGTTCCACGACCACATGAACACCAGCACAGACAGCGTGGTGACGGCGGGCCACGAGATCGGGAGCAGCACCCGGGCGAGCACGACGCTGTCGCGGGCGCCGTCCACCCGCGCCGCCTCCACCAGTTCCCTGGGGACCCCGGCGAAGTGGGACTGCATCCAGTACACGCCGAACGGCAGGAACAGGGCGACCTCGGCCAGGACCACCCCCGTGTAGGTGTTGGTCAGCCCCACCTCCCGCAGGTTGAGGTACAGGGCGATGACCAGCAGTTCCACCGGGAGCGTGAGGCCCAGGACGAAGCCCAGGGAGAGCACCCGGCCGCCCCACACGCCGAGGATCGAGAGCGCGTACCCGGCCAGGGTCGCGAAGCAGACCGTCAGCGGCACGACGCACACGGCGATGACGAAGCCGGACCTGGTCAGTTGGTCGAAGCGCCCCGCCTCCCAGGCCAGCCGGAAGTTCTCCCACGACCACTGCTGCGGCACACTCAGGCCGCCGACCGCGCTCCCGGTGGGGTGGAGGGCGGCCAGGACGATCCCGAGGAAGGGGAACAGCACGAGCACGGCGATCAGCGCCAGCACGCCGTGGCGCAGGACCGAGACGGGGACGTCTTGACGCATCACTTCTCCCTCGCGAGCAGGCGGATGACGCTGACCAGGGCGACGACCAGCAGGGTCAGGACCACGGCGAGCGCGCTGGCGGCGCCGATGTCTCCCTCGTTGAAGGCGAGCCGGTAGACGAGCAGCGCCGGGACGTTGGTCTGTCCGGCGGGGCCGCCGTTGGTGGTGACGTACACGAGGTCGAAGCTGGCCAGCGCGGCGATGGTGGTGATGACGCCCGCGATGCTGATCTCCTTGCGGAGCCCGGGCAGCGTGACGTGGCGGAACCGGCGCATCCGTCCGGCCCCGTCGAGGGCGGCGGCCTCGTGCAGCGCGGGGTCGATCTTCTGGGCACCGCTCATGAACAGGACCATGCAGAGGCCGCTCATGCACCACGTGCCGATCAGGCCGAGGGCGATCAGCGCGAAGTGGTAGTCGGCCAGCCAGGAGCGGGTCAGCCCGTCCAGGCCCACCGCTCCCAGGAACTCGTTGACGGCGCCGTCGCCGCTGTAGAGCCAGCGCCAGGTGGTGCCCACCGCCACCAGGGGCAGCACCTGGGGCAGGAAGTAGACCGTCCGGTAGAAGGTCGTCCCCCGGCCGCCCCGGGCGGTGAGCAGCCCGGTCATGAGCAAACCCACCGCGATGGGGACGAAGGAGAAGAAGACGATGAGCACGAGCCCGTTGCCGATCGCCCCGGCCAGGAGCGGGTCCGTGACGACCCGCGTGTAGTTCTCCACTCCGGCCCAGGTCGGCGGTTGGACGCCGTCCCAGTCCAGGAAGGAGAAGGAGAAAGTGCTCAGCGCGGGGTAGATCGCGAAGCCGCCGTAGACGGCCAGGGCGGGCAGCAGGTAGAGCCACCCCTTGAGCCCGGTCCGGACCCGCCGCCACCGACGCGGGCGCCCGCCCCCGGCACCGTGGGTCGGCGCGGGGGCGGGCGTGGTGTGCGGGTGCGCTGGCGCGCCGTCACTCATGGTGGCTTTCCCATTCGGCCTGCAAGGAGGCGAGGAACTCCTCCGGGGTGGCGCTCCCCGAGATGAGCCCCTGGATCCCGGGGGTGAGCTGGTCGATCATGCCGGGTGCGGCGTGGTCGGGGAACGGGACGATCCCCTCGTTGTCAGCGACCGTGGAGAAGCCGAAGTTGACCTCGTTCAGCAGGCCGTAGCTCTCGGTCGGTGCCTGGGTGTCGACGGGCATGAAGCCGGTGGCCAGCTGGATCTCGGCCGCCTCCACGCTGCTGAGGTAGTTGAGGAACGCGGCGGCCACGTCCGGGTGCTCGGTGTGGGAGGAGACGGCGTAGGCGACGCTGCCGCCGGAGGCGACCGGGGCCTGGTCGACGGCGGTCCCCGGCATGAGCAGGAAGCCCACGTCGTCGCCCATCTCCGCCTCCAGTTCGAAGGCGGCCCAGTTCCCGGTCACCAGGAACATGCTGTCGCCGTCGACGAACTCGGCGCGGGCGTCGTTGTCCGAGGTCGCGTTGGCGCTCTCGGGGACGTACCCCGCCTCGACCCAGCGGTGGAAGGTCTCGGTGGCCTCGGCCGCCGCCTCGGTCTCGATCGTGGCGCCCTCCGCTCCGTACACCCAGTCCTTGTAGTCGTCGCGGTCTCCGAGGCCGTTGAGCAGGGCGTTCCAGATCTGGAAGCCGCCCACTTCGAGGCCGCCCACGCTCATGGGGGCGATGTCGGCCTGGTGGGCGAGTTCGAGGGCGGCCTCGAAGTCCTCCAGGGTGGCGGGCGGTTCGGGGACCCCGGCCTCCTCCATGACCTCGGTGTTGTGGAAGACGCCCAGGACGGAGAGGGCTCCGGGTGCCGCGTAGAGGCTGCCCGTGGCGAACTCGGTGGCCTCCTCGTTGGACTGGAGCGGCTCCAGGGTCGCCTCCGGGAAGGTCTCGTCCCAGGCGTAGGCCTCGGCGTAGGGGTCGAGGTTGAGGATGTGGCCGCCGGGGATGAGCGAGCGCATCGCGCCGGGGTTGTACTGGGCGATGTCGGGGGCGTCGTCCGAGGTCATCGACAGGCTGATGGTCTTCACGTAGTCCGTGAACTGGGTCTGCTGGAGCTCGATGCTCACGTTGGGGTACATGGCCGTGAACCCCTCCACCAGTTCGTGGGTGGGAGGGTCGTCCGCGAAGGCCAGGGTCAGGGTGGCCTCCGTGTCACTGATGTCGGTGGAGACGTCGTCCGGTGTGTTGTCCTGGGCGGAACCGCCGGAGAGGGCGGCGCAGGCCGTGAGCGTGAGCACGGCCGCCGCGCCCGCCAGCGAGAACGCGGCGGGGCGCAGAACCTTTTCCTTGGGGGGCATCCTGATTCTCCGTTGATCCTTTTTGTCGGGGGGTGCCGGGCGTCCTGGGGAAACCGACTTCCCAACCCCCGGAACGGCGGGTCAACGAAGGAAACTCCGGCGCGGAATTCGCAGGTCGCACGGGATCCGACACCGCGCTCCCCACCCCGAAGCCGGAACCGGAGCCTGGTACCCCAAGGCTTGTCCGGCCTCAGATCAATTATGTACTGTACGTAACTGAATTCTCACGACGCAACTTGGATAACCTAAATGTCCGCTATAGCAACAGATCCTCCAATTTGGGATTCAGTGGTGACCGGGTTGGTCACCAGGATTCTCGGCCGAGGCCATCCGGATGTCCACTTCCTGTCACTCGACGCGCGGGAGAGGTCCTTCGAGTTCGGCGCCGAGGCGGGCGTCCTCACTGTCGCCGCCACCGACGCCCTCGCCGCCGCCGTCGGGGTGCACACCTACCTGCGGACCGTCTGCGCGGTCGCGGTCGGCTGGGACACCCCCCGGCCGCTGCCCGTCACGGAGTTCCCTGACGCCCCGCCCACCCGGGGGACCGCCGAGACCGAGCACCTCTACTACCTGAACTTCTGCACGCAGGGGTACACGTCCGCCTACTGGGGCTGGGACGACTGGGAGCGTGAGACCGACTGGATGGCGCTGCACGGCGTCACCATGCCGCTCACCCTGCTCGGCCACGAGGCGGTGCTGCGCGAGGCCCTCACCGGGCTCGGTCTGGACGAGTCCACCGTGCTGCGGTTCCTGGGCGGTCCCGGCTACCTGCCCTGGCAGTACATGGGCAACCTGGACGGCTTCCCGGACCCGATGCCCTCCTCGTGGATCGACGCCCACCTGGACCTGGCCCGGAGGGTGCTCGAACGCCAGCGCTCGTTCGGCATGACCCCGGTGCTCCCCGGATTCACCGGCCACGTCCCCGCCGGACTCGCCCCGGGCCGGACCCGCACCCGCGACTGGCAGGGCTTCCGGACCCACGTCCTGGACCCCGCCGACCCCCTGTACGCGCGCGCGGCGGAGGAGGTCGCGGGCGTCCAGGCCCGCCTGCTGGGCACCGACCACCTGTACGCGATCGACCCCTTCATCGAGATGGTGCCGGTGGACGCCGACCCCGCCTTCCCCGGTGCGGTGGCCCGGGCCACCCTGGACGGCCTGACCGGGGCCGACCCGGACGCGGTGTGGGTCCTCCAGGCCTGGCCGTTCTCGTACCAGCGGGACTTCTGGTCCGACTCCCGGGTGAACGCCTTCCTGGACGCGATCCCCGACGATCGGGTGCTGGTCCTGGACCTGTGGGCGGAGGAGGACCCGCAGTGGTCCCGGTTGGACTCGTTCGGCTCCAAGGCCTGGATCTGGTGCGCGCTGCTCAACTTCGGCGGCCGCACCGACCCGATCGGGGACCTCCAGGGCGCCGTGGACGGGATCAACGCGGCCAAGGCCACGGGAAACCGGCCCGTCGGGCTCGGGCTGGCCATGGAGGGCACCCGGAACAACCCCGCCTTCTTCCACCTCGTGGCCGACCAGGCGTGGACCCGGACGGAGGACGTGCGCAGGGACTGGCTGCCCGGGTTCGTCCGGGGGCGCTACGGCGCGGACGCCGACCCGGCCCTGCTCGCAGCCTGGCGGGGGCTGAACGCCACCGTCTACGGCGCTTCCGACGTGCGGATCTTCCCCGAGCAGTTCAACGGGGTGCTGACCGCGCGACCCGGCTACGCGGACCTCGCTTTCCCCGACCGCGTCCGGACGGACGCCGCCGGTCTGGTCTGGTACGACTGGGCGGACCTCGTCGGAGCCTGGGAGGCGCTGGTGGGCGCGGCCGAGCGGCACCCGGCACTCGCGGACGGCCCCCTCGGCGGCGACCTCGTCGACGTGGCCATGGCCGTCCTGTCCAGGGTCTGCGACCACCGGTACGCGGAGCTGGTGGAGGCGGCGGCGGGGCGCGGTGAGGTCCCGGAGGAGGGGGTCGCGCGGTTCCTGCGAGTGTTCGACGACCTCGACGCGCTGCTGGCCACCCGTCCCGAGTACCGGTACGCGACCTGGGAGGCCCGGGCGGAGGCGTGGGCCACGGACGACGACGAGCGGCGGGTCCTGCGGGACAACGCCCGCCGCATCCTCACCGTGTGGACCACGACCGAGGACACCGTGCTCGACGACTACGCCGCCCGGCTGTGGTCCGGGCTGGTCGGCGGCTACCACCGGCCCCGTTGGGCGGCCTGGTCACGGGGGCTGCCCCGCGCCCTCTCGGACCGGTCGGCGGCGGCGTCGGAGCTCGACCGCGAGCTGACCGGGATCGCGGAGCGCTTCCTGGCCGAGGGAGCGCCGCCGGTGCCGGTGCCCCAGGAGGGGGTCGTGGCCCGCTCCCGGCTGCTCCTGGACCGGTACGGGCGCGCCGACGCCCCCTGACCGCGCCCCGGGAAGACCGCCCGGACCGCCCTGCCCACGGACCGCGGCCCGGTGCGGACGTCGGGGCGACCGGCGCCGGGACGGCGGTGGTCCCCCACGGAACCGGGGGCCTGGCGGTGACCACGGAGGAACGCGACGCGGTCGGCACGTGGGGACGGCCCGGTCCGTGAGGAGCGCCACCGGTCGCCCCGGCGAAGGAGGACAGAACCTGACCTCGACCCCTGGGAGGGTTCCCGGGTACGAGAGGAACAGGGGAACAGACCATGCCCACGAAGAACGCGACCGTGCTGGACGACCGGGCGCTCAACCGTGCCGCCCTGGCCCGGCAGGCGCTGCTCGAACCGACCGGGAGGTCGGCGCTGGAGACCGTCTCCCACCTGGGCGGGCTCCAGGCCCAGGAGCCCCAGGAACCGTTCGTCGGGCTCTGGACCCGGATGCGGGCCTTCGAGGCCGCCACGCTGTCCGAGCTGCTGACCGAACGACGCGTCGTGCGGGTCCACCTCATGCGGCGCACCGTGCACCTGGTGACCGCCGAGGACGCCCTCGCCTGGCGGTCCCGGTTCGACGCCATGCTGCGCCAGAAGGTCATGGGGGTCTACCGGGACGACCTGCGCGGGGTGGACCTGGACGAGCTGGCCGAGGCGGGGCTGGCCGTGATGTCCGACGGCCAGCCGCGCACCATGACCGAACTGGTCGAAGCGCTCTTCCACCGCTGGCCGGAGCCGGGGCGGCGGCCGCTGGGCGAGATGCTGGTCTCGGCCCTGCTGCCGGTCGTGCAGGCCCCGCCGCGCGGGCTGTGGCGTACCCGGGGCGGGGTCCGCAACGTTCTGCTGTCCTCCTGGCTCGGTCAGGAGGTCGATCCGCTCCCCGCCGACGGCTCCGACCCGGCCGGTCGGGCCCTGGTCCGCCGCTACCTCGCCGCCTACGGCCCCGCGACCTCCACCGACCTGCGCTCCTGGTGCGGGCTGGCCGGGCTCCCCGCGGCGGTGGCCGCCGTGCGGGACGAGCTGGTGTCCTTCCGCGACGAGCGCGGCCGGGAACTGCTGGACCTGCCCGACGCGCCGCGACCGGACCCCGACACCGCGGCCCCCGTGCGCTTCCTGCCCGCCTTCGACAACGCCGTCCTCGGCTACCACTACCGGAACCGGTTCATCGACGACGAGCACCGGGGGCTGTCGGTGGCCGGTGAACGCGTGGTGCTCGTGGACGGCCGCCTCTCCGCGACCTGGCGCACCGAGGAGGGCACCGTGGTGGTCACCCCGCTCCGCCCGCTGTCCCGGGACGACCGGGAGGAGGTGGCGGAGCGGGGACGGCTGCTGGCCCTGTTCCTGACCGACCGGGACAGCGACCGCGTACGCGTAGAGGCGTCCCGCTGACGTCGACGTATCGTTCCCGGACGGCCAGGACAGCGACGCGTGCACATCGGAACGCCCCTCCGTGAGCGCCCGCCCCGGAGCCCGGGGAGGGCTGGCCCGGCCCGCACCGTCGGAACCGCCCCCGGTCGAACTGGCCGGGGGCGACCTCCGTCAGCCCTGCACGCCGTTGACGGCGAGCCTGCGCAGGGTCAGTTCCGAGGCGGTCGTCATCTCGTTCGGGACGCCGAGGGAGGCGAGGAAGTCAGCGGTGGCCCGCACCTCCTCGCTGCGCCGGGAGGCGTGCTTGACGGTCCCGCTGAGGAAGCGGTCGACCAGCTCCGCTCCGCCCGTGAGCTGGGAGGCGATCTGCTCGCGCACCCACTCCTCCGCTCCGGCGGCCCTGCCCGCCACGACGGCCTCGCACACCACCGAGGCGAGGGGCTTCATCAGGGAGCTGCGCAGGAGCTTGCGCGCCGTGGCCTCCCCCGGCTCCCCGGGCAGGGCCTCCACCTCGGCGCCCAGGGACGCGCACACGCGGGCGACCTCGGGGGCCCCCGGACCACTGGCGATGAGGTCGGTGGCGGCTCCCCCGATGGTCATCGGGCCGAGGATGGCCACGTCGGCGAACCGGGCCCCGGTGGCCTGGACCCTCTCGCTGAGCGACCTCATGACGTCGGGGGTGGCGGAGGTGAGGTCGGCGTAGACGGTGTCCGGGGTGAGCGCCCCGAGCACGCTGTCCGCGACGGCCGGGGCGACGGAGGCGGAGGTGAGCACCAGGACCATCTCCGCTCCGGCCACGGCCTCGTGGGCGGACTCCGCGCGCCGGACGCCCTCGGGGGTGTCCGCGGGGCCGGGGTCGAAACCGGTGACCTCGTGGCCCGCCCCGGTGAGCGCGGTGGCGTAGATGGTTCCGGCCTCACCGAGACCGATGACGGTGATACGCATGGTGACCTTTCGTCGTGTGGGAGCCGACGACGGTCCGGTACGGCGCACGGGTGTGCCCGCTCCGTCCGGTCGCCGCTCCGCCGTGGTCCGGCGGGCGGCGTTCCCGGTACGGGTCAGGCGCGGGGCCGGATCACGAGAGGGAGTGCCGCCCGCTGAGGGCGGAGGCTGCTCTTCGGAGTTCGGGGACGGCCTGACGCAGGCGGTCCTGGGAGGTGTGTTCGGAGGGCCCGGAGACGGAGAGGGCGGCGAGCGGCTCCCCCGTCGGGCCGGTGACGGCGACGGCCGCGGCGGCGACGGCGACGTCGCGCTCACCGATGGTCAGGCTGTGGCCCTCCCTGTCGATGTCCTCCAGTTCCCGGCGCACCCGCTCGGGGTCGAGCAGTTCCCCCGAGGCGTTCGTGCAGCCTTCCGACATCGCCGCCACGGCGTCCCGCTCGTCCTTGGGCAGGTGGGCCGCGATGACCTTGCCGGACCCCACGTAGAGGGGGAACCAGCGGCCGATCGGAACCTGGTAGTGCAACTGGGGGCTGCCGTCGACCCGCACCGCGAGCACGCGCTCGAAACCGCTGCGCACGTAGAGGGAGGAGGTCAGCCCGGTGACCGAGGTCAGGCTCTGCATGACGGGACGGGCCTGCTGGGTGAGCTGGTCGTTGACCAGGAACCCGTGGGCCATGCGCAGCACGGCCACACCCAGGCGGTAGGTCTGGTTCTCCGCGACCACGAGACCTCTGCGCTGGAGTACCGCCAGCGACCGGAGCACGGTCGCCGGGTGCAGGTCCACCAGGCGGCACAGGTCCACCAGGCGCAGCGGGGTCTCGCTGCGTTCCAGGGCCTCCAGGACGTCAAGGGCACGCTCCACACTGCGTACCGTGGGCTGACCCGACGACTCTGCGGCCACTGCGGAACCCCTCAGACTGTGGAGCTGGATGTCCCGCAAATGCTACAGGGCGGCGATCCTGGCCCGGGCCTCCTCCTCGTTGGCGTGCTTGCCCTCGGCGGCGGCGACGATCTCCTCCAGACGGTGCCGGGGGATGACGGTGACCCCGTCGTCGTCACCCACGATCACGTCTCCGGGGTTGACCACCACGCGGCCCACGGAGACAGGGACCTGGAGCAGGCCGGGGCCGTTGCGGTAGGGACCGGCCGGGGTGACGGCCCGGGCCCAGGTCGGGAAGCCGATGGCACCGAGGTCGTCGGCGTCGCGAATGGCGCCGTCCACGACGAATCCGGCGAGCCCCCGGGCCTTGGCGCGCCTGCCCATGAGGTCACCGAGCAGGGCCCGGTGCGTGACCGCCTGGCCGTCGATCACGAGCACGTCACCGGGCGCGGCGGTGTCGATCGCCTCGTGGATGAGCTTGTTGTCGCCCCCGGCGGTCATCACGGTGAAGGCCGGTCCCACCACCTTCGCGCCCTTCCAGACGGTCGAGATGGCGGCCTCGGCCACGTACAGGCGGTCGAGCACGTCACCGACGTTGGCCGCGGGCAGCGCTCCCAGGCGTCGGTGCAGGTCTTCGGGGAGGGGTGTGGTCTGTCCCGTCATGGGATTCCTTTCGAGGGCGCGAGCCGCCGGTGCGTTCGGCGACGAGTCCAACATTTCACCTAGCGAAGCTTGTTGTCAATGCATGAAATTTTCGCGGCACTTCGCGCTTGCCGTGTGACCCTGAGCGACAGGAGAAGGCGGGGCTCAGCCCGGTTCGGGCCGGGCCCCGCCTCCGAAGGGCGGGAGACCGGAAGGGTCAGGCCGCCGGGGTCTCCTCGTCGTCGTTCTGGAGGTACGAGGCCAGGAACGCGATGACGCCGAAGGTGGACGCGAGGGTCACGGAGGGGACCAGCAGGTGGTCGGACGCCGCGCTGACGAGCCCGGGCTGCGACAGGACGGTCCCCACCAGCTGTCCCAGCACCATGAGGATCGCGACGAGGAAGAACGCGGCGAAGGTCGCGACGAAGAGGACCCGGAGGATGCTCAGCGCGAGCTGGCGCGGCGACTGTTTGCGTTCGGACATCAGGTGCCCCTTTCTGTTCGGGCGGGCGGCCGTGCCGCCCGCCCGGGACCGCGATGGATCAGACGACGAAGATGGGCAGGATGCCCCAGCCCACGAGGCAGGCCAGGAGGATGATGGGCACGAGGTAGAACAGGATCAGCGGCACGAAGGTCTTCTCCGCCTTGACCTGCACGATCCCCGACGCGATGAAGATCGGCGCGGAGGGCGGGGAGGACCCCTCGGTGGAGGCGGCCACCAGCGGCACGACCAGCGCGATCACCGGATCCACTCCGACGGCGACGAGGCTGAGGAAGGACACCTGGCCCACGGCGGTCAGCGCGGCGGTGGAGGTCAGCGGGATCGAGACGATCGCGACCAGGAGGACGGTCAGCGCCACCATGAGGAAGGGCCCGGCGTTGAAGTAGCCCAGCACCTGCTCGACGTCCTCGGCCAGGCCGAGGTCCGCGAGCACACCGCTGGCGGCCATCGCGAAGATCAGCAGCGCCCCGATGGTGCCCAGGCGCGGCATCGCCGCGAGCACGAAGTCGTACCACTGGCGCGCGCTCCCCGGCAGCTCACGGCGGCCGACGATGGCGGCGATGAGGATGATCAGGATCGGGATCCACGTGATGAGCGAGATGTCCCCGAGCGCGTCCCCGAGGCGGTCCGGCGAGCCCAGGTAGTCCGAGAGCGGACCGGTGGTCACCGCGATCGGGATGAGGGCCCCGAGGTAGATGAGGGTGGCGGGCCAACCGGCGCGCCACACCCGGCCGAACGGCAGCCGGGCCTGGTCCTCGGCCACTCGCACGCCGTCCACCCGGACGAAGACGAAGGCCATCACCAGCCGGTGCAGGACCTGGTACAGACCCGTGACCAGCAGGGCGAGGTAGATGTCCCCGGTCGAGACCGCCGCGCCCGCGAAGCCGAGCATGATCACCATGGACGAGCTGGGCGGCAGGGCGGCGCCCATGCCGCCGTTGCCCGCGAGGATCGTGGCCGCGCGCGCCCGGCTGAAGCCGTTGCGCACCATCCAGGGTCCGGTGACCGAACCGGTGGAGGCGACGTTGCCCGAGTTGGAACCCGACAGCGCCCCCATCACTCCGGAGGCCACGACGTCCACGTAGGCGGGACCGCCGCGCAGGCGCCCCAGGGCGGCGTTGAGGATGTCCAGGATCTTGTTGATGAGGCCGGTGCGCTCGATCATGTACGCCATGAACACGAAGGCCAGCGCGGCGTAGATGACCTCGTTGGAGGTGGTGTTCACGAGACCGGAGACCATCGCTCCGAAGAAGTCCCCTCCCGCGAACAGGCAGGTGGCGATGAAGCCGAGGAACATGGCCTCGCCCATGTTCCTCTTGAAGACGGCGCTCCAGACGATGATGACCGCGATGAAGGCGGCCAGGGCCAAGAGTGCAGAGGGCATGGGAGGCTCCCGAGCTCGGTGATGTGGGGACGGCGTCGCGGAGTACGCCGGCGGTGGCGCGCACCGCTCGGAGGAATCGAACGGTCGGCCCGGTGGGGAGGTCTCCTCGCCCACGTGTCGACACTTTTCACCTGGACGAAACAACGTTTCAAACAGTGAAGTGTAAGTTCGCTGTGTGAAGTGTGTCCCAGGTTACGTCGAACGTCAACCGTTGGCCAGGAATCTCCTGACCTGCAATGGAGCAGTCACACCACGCACATGCCCCAGGGCACGCCCCAGGCACGCGTGACGGGCACCCCGCCACGTTCGACCGGCGGGGCGGCTCGGAGGCCCTGAGGCGGGACGGGAACGGACCGGCCCGCCTCAGGGTGGGGGGCCGGACCTCAGTCCGACCCCCGTTCGGCGATGCTCTGGGCCAGGGCGAGCGTGCGCAGGGCCGCCGTCACCACCGGCGCGTCGATGAAGCGGCCGTCGGCCAGGGCGATCGCGCCGCCCCCACGGACCGACTCCGCGGACGCGCCCTCGGCCGCCTCCGCGATCTGGCGGGCACGGGACACCTCCTCCTCAGAGGGGGTGAAGGCGCGGCGGATCACCGGCACCTGGCGGGGGTGGATCGCGGACCGGCCGAAGAGTCCGGTGTCGCGCCCGCGCAGGCAGGAGCGGTACAGACCCTCCGTGTCCCTGACGTCGATGTAGGCCGCCATCCCCGGCGCCGCCAGCCCCGCGGCGGCCGAGGCGACGACGATGCGGGTCCGCAGCCAGGAGAAGGCCTCGTCCCCCCGGAGCCCCAGCTCGGCGGTCAGGTCCGCCTCACCCAGGGCCAGCGACCGCACGGCGGGGTGTGCCGCGATCTCCGAGGCGTTCTCCACACCCCGCGCGGACTCCAGGAGGCAGTCCACGGGCACGCCCTCACCGACGGCGCCGACGACGAGGTCCACGTCCTCCGCCGACTCGATCTTGGGCACCCGCACCCCGTCCGCACCCCCGGCCGCCACGGCGGCGGCGTCGAGCGCGAACCACTCGGTGTGCGGCGCGTTGACGCGGACGTGCACCCGTACCCCGTCGTCGACCGACTCCGCGTGGCGGGCGTCGAGGAAGTCCCGTACGTGGCGCCGGGCCGTGTCCTTGGCCGAGGGCAGGACGGCGTCCTCCAGGTCCAGGATCACCGCGTCCGCCCCGGAGGCGATCGCCTTGGAGAAGCGCTCGGGCCGGTCGCCGGGCACGTAGAGCCAGGTGACCAGGGGCGCCTGGACGGCGCTCATCAGATGACCCCCGCTTCGCGCAGCCCGGACCGGGCAGCCTCGGAGTAGCCGAGTTCCGCCAGCACCTCGTCGGTGTGGCGGCCCTTGGGCGGTCCCACCCAGCGGATCTCGCCGGGACTCTCGGACATCCGGAAGGGCACGTTCTGGATCGCCACGCTCCCGAGCTCGTCGTCCGGCACGTGCACGATCGTCTCCAGGGCCCGGTACTGCGGGTCGGTGGCGATGTCGGACGCGTCGTAGATCGGCGCGATGGCCGCCTGTGCCCGGTCGAACTCCTCGATCACCTCGTCCGCGTCGCGCGCGGCGATCCAGGAACCCACGGCCTCGTCGAGTTCGTCGGCGTGCTCGTAGCGGGTGCGGCCGGAGGCGAACCAGGGCTCGTCCACCAGGTCCTCGCGCCCCACCAGGCGCATCACCCGTTCGGCGATGGACTGGGCGCTCGTGGAGATCGCCAGCCAGCGTCCGTCCCGGGTCCGGTAGGTGTTGCGGGGGGCGTTGCTGGTGGACCGGTTGCCGGTCCGCTCCGGGATCGCTCCGGTCGCGTGGTAGGCGGTGAGCTGGGGGCCGAGGACCGTGAGGATGGGCTCGATGATGGCCAGGTCGATCACCTGCCCCCTACCGGTCTCCTCCCGGTTGTGCACGGCGACCATGACGGCGTAGGCCACGGCCAGCGCCGCGATCCCGTCGGCCAGGGCCAGGGGCGGGAGCGTGGGGGGTCCGTCCGGCTGTCCGGTCATGGAGGCGAAGCCGCTCATGGCCTCGGCGAGGGTCCCGAAGCCGGGACGGTGGGCCATCGGCCCCTTCTGCCCGAACCCGGTGACGCGGGCGATGATGAGCCGGGGGTTGCGTTCGAGGAGCGTCTCAGGGGAGAGGTTCCAGCGTTCGAGGGTGCCGGGTCGGAAGTTCTCGATGAGGACGTCGGCCTCGTCCAGCAGACGCAGCGCGACCTCCTGCCCCTCGGGCTGGGAGAGGTCGAGCGTGGTCGTGCGCTTGTTGCGGGCCAGCATCTTCCACCAGAGCCCGACCCCGTCCTTGGTGGGCCCGTGGCCCCGGGCGGGGTCGCCGCGACGGGGGTGCTCGACCTTGACGACGTCGGCCCCGAAGTCGCCCAGGTAGGTGGCGGCCATCGGACCGGCGAAGAGCGTGGCCGCGTCGACGACCTTCAGGTTGCTCAGTGATCTCATAACAAACAACTTATAAGATATATAAGTAGGCGCAAGGGGGTCCTTGTGAACCACCACACCCCTGAGGTCCCGTCAGCCCCTGCGGGACACCGGCACCGGCCCCCTAAGCTTGGTTCCATGAACATCGCGTCGACGGGGAGGTCCGCTCTTGTCCGCCTCTGGTAGCGGGGAGACGGCGGGGCTTCCGCGTACCGGTCGTCCCCCGACGAGCAAGGCCGAGTACGTCCACGAGACGCTGCGACACGAGATCGTGAACGGGGTCCATCCCCCCGGTGCCTCCGTGAACCAGGACGAGGTCGCCACCCGCCTCGGGGTCTCCATCACCCCCGTGCGCGAGGCGCTGCGCCGTCTGGAGAGCGACGGCCTGGTCACCTACCGCGCGCACCACGGCGCCACCGTCTCCGCGCTCGGCGTCGAAGCGGCCGAGGAACTCCGACAGCTGCGCGCGGCGGTCGAGGGTCTGAGCGCGCGGCTGGCGGCCCAGCGGATCACCGACGCCCAGCTGGCCGAGCTCACGGAGGTGCACGACCGCATGGTCGCCGCGCGTGACTCCGGTGCATCACAGGATCTGGCCCAGGACAGCCGCCTGTTCCACCAGATGGTCGCGGACATCGGCGGTCCCGCGTTCCTGGGCGGGCACGTCCGCTCGCTCCGGCGCAACAACCCCATCCTGGAGACCGTCTCGCGGTGGAAGGACCCGGCCAGGGTCAGCCTGTACCTCGACGCGCACGGGCGGATGCTCGGCGCCTTCGCGCAGGGAGACGGGACCGAGGCCGAGCGCCTCATGGCCGAGCACATCCTCGCCGCTCCCGGGGAGCAAGGCTCCGACTAGGGCGGTTTCCGTGGATGCTTTCGCCGGTGATGGTGGAGCCGCCACCGATGCGAGCGGCACTCTCCCCTACTGTGCGCTGCTTCGCGAGCTCCGCGGCCTCGCACACGGGGGCCCGGCCGGGTTCCGGCTGCCCGAGCCTCATCGGCGCGGCGTGGCGAAAACGCGAGGACATCGCGCCGAAGGCGTCCGTTGAGGGTGGTGGCGGGCGACAGGTGGGAGGAATGATCCACGAGGTACGCCCTGAGGACGTACCTCGTGGATGCTCGTGACGGGCGGTTGACCTCCGACGGCGGGCGGCTACCCGACGAGGAGCTCCGGGGCCGGCGCCTCGGGGTGGATCCGCTCGACCCCGCCCCGTTCGGTGTACATGTCCCAGTAGTGCTCCGCGAGTTCGTCCGGATCGACGACCGGGAACGCGTCGAGCAGCGCGGAGCCAGCCGCCGTCCCGCCCATCTGGCCCTCGATCATCTCGCTGCGGGCGATACCGGCCCTGACGGACAGCGTCCCCGCGTAGACGCCGGTCCCGTCGAGCTCACCGTTCAGGGAGTACAGGTAGTTGCGGGCGGCCGCCATCACCGGACCGACACCGCTGAGGTGGGGCATCGGCCGAACCGCCGAGTACCCGGTGGTCATCAGGAGGGCCCCGTCCCCGCGCTCGGTCATCTCCGGCAGCACGGCCCGGAAGACCTCCACGGGGGTGAGCAGCAGCAGGCGCGAGAGTCCCTCCAGGGTGGCCGCGTCCAGTTCGGCGGCCGGGGTGAAGGGCATGGCGCCGCCGATCGGCCCGTACTCGACCACGTCGATCCGGTCGAAGCGGTCGCGAACGGCCGCGACCAGCGCGGGCACCTCGGCGGGCTCGGACAGGTCGGCCGAGAAGGCGGCCGCCTCGACGCCCTCGCCCGCGAGGCTCTCGACGAGCGCGTCGAGACGGTCCCGGCGGCGCGCGACCAGGGCGACCCGGAAGCCCTCGCGCCCGAAGCGCCGGGCCACGGACACGCCGAGGCCGGTACCGGCTCCGAGGACGGCGATCACTTTCGACATGGGCTGGCTCCAATTCCTACTACTTGTGCGTAACGCCATGATGGACCGGTAAGGAAGGGTGTACAAAAGGCACATCCGTGTTCGCCACGAAGGGAGATGTGCTCAGTGGACACAGCCCGACCGACCGACGACCGGCTCCTGGGGCCCTGCTCCTACCTGCCGACCGAGCACGCGGACACCGTCAGGAAGGTCCTGGACCGCGTCGGTGACAAGTGGACGATGCTCGTGGTCGTCACCCTGCGCGACGGACCCCGGCGCTACACGGACCTCCAGCGCGCGATCCCCGGCATCTCCCAGCGCATGCTCACCCTCACGCTGCGGCGGCTGCACGAGGACGGACTGGTGACGAGGACCGCGCACGCGGAGGTACCGCCCCGCGTGGAGTACGCCCTCACTCCACTGAGCCGCGGCCTCCTGGAGATCGTCGCGCCGCTGGTCGACTGGGCCCTGGAGCACCACGACGAGATCAGCGCGAACCAGGACCGCACCAACGCGGCCTCGGGGGCGGGCGGGCGGTAGGACGCGACCCGGGGGGAACACGCGCCGTGCGAGCTCGGGCCGCCGCGACGCCCGACCGGAACGTCGCTCACGTGGATCACTTCTCAGATGGGCGACGCCCGGCGGGGGCGACCACCCGGCACGGGCCACGCCCGGCACGGGCCACACTTCCCGCGTAGGCAACGCCCGACATGGGTAACTCCCAGCACGGGCCACTTCCCGCGTAGGCAACGCCCGACATGGGCGAGGCCCCGCACGGGCCACTCTTCCGCGTAGGCAACGCCCGGCACGGGCGAGGCTCCGGCGGGGGACGACGCCCGAACGGAGGCCTCCGGGCCTGTGCCCGGAGGCCCCTGGATCAACCGCCCTCGGTGAACCGCAGCCGGTACAGCGCGGACACGGAGGTCGCGATCGCCCTGCACTGGGTGAAGTGCGGCTGGGAGTCCGGGTGCTCGATCGCCTTGGTGAAGTGCTCCTCGCTCTCCCACTGCGCGTAGTTGCACACCTTGGTGCCGTCGAGGCTGACGTGCACGTTGGCCGAGACGAACCCGGGGAAGTGGCGCATGACGTCCTCCGTCGCCTCGTTCAGGAGTTCCACCAGCCTCTCCTGGTCGCGGGGTTCGACTGTGAACGTGTTGACGAGCGCGACGAGATCGCGGTCGGTACCGATGACGGCCATGGTCAACTCCTTGTGTCGTCTTCACCGTGGCCCGCGGTCTCCACCCGTATTCGGATCACGTTCGGACACGTTCCGTGACGACTGGGAAACCGCCCGGAGCTGCTGGGGGGCGCACCGGACTCCGTCCAGGGTTCGTGACGCCGGTCGCGGGGGGTCGAGGGCGGGCCCGGTCAGAATACGGCGCCGCTGGTCAGGGGGCACGCAACGTGCGTGGGCGCGTCGAGCGCGACCACATCCCCGCTGCGGGCGGACATCGGCGGACTTGCGTCACCCTGTCCCCCTATGGACGTCCGCCGACTCGGCCCGACCTCCCCTCCCATCCCGAACGATCCGATTTGTGAATTCGTGTGTCGATGACGCATCATGTCAACGTGATCGCACATGTAAACGTTTCCACGCGGGCGGCCAGCCCTGGCCGCCGCGCGCCGGAACCCGGCCGGGGCGGTGGTCCTCGGTGGTGAGTATCAAGGATGTCGCCGCCACGTCGGGGCTGTCCGTGGCCACGGTCTCCCGGGCCCTGAACGGGCACCCGTCCGTCAGCGACGGCGCCCGACAGAAGGTGCTGGCGGCGGTCGACACCCTGGGCTACCGACCCAACGTCGTGGCACGCTCCCTGCGCACCGACCGGACCGGCACCATCGGCCTGGTAATCAGCGACGTCCTCAACCCCTACTTCACCGAGCTCGCCAGGGCCGTGGAGGAGGAGGCCCGCGCGCTGGGCTTCAGCGTGATCATCGGCAATGCCGACGAACGCGCGGACCTGGAGGACCACCACGTCCGCAACCTGCTGGAACGCCGCATCGACGGGCTGCTGGTCTCCCCCGCCGACGGCCACTCTCCCAGCACCCTCGAAGCCGCCGCCGGGCCCACCCCCGTCGTCTTCGTGGACCGCTGGATCGCCGGGTCCGACTCCCCTGTGGTGCGAGCCGACGGCCGGGGCGCCATCCGCGATCTGGTCGACCACCTGCACGCCCTGGGCCGCCGCCGGATCGCCGTCATCACCGGCCCGGCCGCCACGACCACCGGCCGCGAACGGCTGGACGCCTTCCGCGCGGCCCTGGCCGCGCACGGCCTCCCCCTCCGCGAGGAGTACGTGGGGCGCGGTGACTTCCAGGCCGAGAGCGGCCGTCTGGCCACTGAACGCTTCCTCGACCTGCCCGACCCCCCCGACGTCGTCTTCGCCACCGACAACCTCATGGCGCTGGGCGCCCTCGACGCGATCTCCGCGCGGGGTCTGCGCGTGCCCGACGACATCGGGCTCGCCGCCTTCGACGACATCCCCTGGTTCTCCCACACCGACCCGCCGATCACCACGATCGCCCAGCCCACCGCCGAACTCGGGCGGGTCGCGGTCCGGGCCCTGGCCGCGCTCATCGCGGGCGAACCGGCCACCTCGACCGTCCTCCCCGCCCACCTGGTCGTCCGCCGCTCCTGCGGCGAGCCCGCCACTCCACCCCAGACAGGAGGAGCCGCACGTGAGTAGCCCGCACGAACTGCTGCGCATCGAGGGCGTACGCAAGGCCTTTCCGGGGGTGGTGGCCCTCGACGAGGTCGGCTTCGACCTCCGCCGGGGCGAGGTCCACGCCCTCCTCGGTGAGAACGGGGCCGGGAAGAGCACGCTCATCAAGGTGCTCTCCGGGGCCCACCGCCCCGACCGGGGGCGCGTCCTCGTGGACGGCGAGGAGGTCGTCATCCGTGACGCCCAGGACGCCGCGCGACTGGGGATCGCCACCATCTACCAGGAGTTCAACCTGGTCCCGGACGTGACGGTGGCCGAGAACATCTTCCTGGGCCGTCAGCCCCGCCGGTTCGGTCTGATCGACCACCGGCGCATGGAAGACGACGCCGCGCTGCTACTGGACCGGGTGGGCGTGAACGTGTCCCCCCGCGCCAAGGTGCGCGGCCTGGGCATCGCCCAGCTCCAGATGGTGGAGATCGCCAAGGCGCTGAGCCTGGACGCCCGCGTGCTGATCATGGACGAGCCCACGGCCGTGCTCACCACCGGGGAGATCGAGCGGCTCTTCGAGATCGCCCGGCGCCTGCGCGACGAGGGGGTGGGGATCGTCTTCATCACCCACCACCTGGAGGAGATCGGCGCGCTCGCCGACCGGGTGACGGTCCTGCGGGACGGCCGTTCGGTGGCGCACGTGGCCGCCGACACCCCCGAGGACGAACTCGTGCGCCTGATGGTGGGCCGCAGCATCGACGAGCAGTACCCGCGCGAGCGCCCCGCACCCGGGGAGCCCCTGCTGCGGGTGCGCGGTCTGACCCGCCACGGCCGGTTCCGGGACGTGGACCTCGTCGTGCACGCGGGCGAGGTGGTCGGCCTCGCCGGACTGGTCGGCGCGGGCCGCACCGAGGTGGCACGCTCGGTGTTCGGTGCCGACCCCTACGACGACGGCGAGGTCGAGGTGCTCGGCCGGGCCCTGCCCGGTGGCGACGTCAACGCCGCCATGCGGGCCGGGCTCGGCCTGGTCCCCGAGGACCGCAAGGGTCAGGGCCTGGTCCTGGACGCCTCCGTGGAGGAGAACCTCGGGCTGGTCACCCTCGGTCCGACCAGCCGGGCCGGGTTCGTGGACCGTTCCGGCCAGCGGGCCTCCGCGCGCCGGATCGCCGGTGAGCTGGGGGTCCGCATGTCCGGCATCGACCAGCACGTGCGCACCCTCTCCGGCGGCAACCAGCAGAAGGTCGTCATCGGCAAGTGGCTGCTGGCCGACTCCCGGGTGCTGATCCTCGACGAACCCACGCGCGGTGTGGACGCGGGCGCCAAGGTGGAGATCTACCGCCTGGTCAACGAACTGACCGCCTCCGGTCACGCGGTGCTGATGATCTCCAGCGACCTCCCCGAGGTGCTGGGGATGAGCGACCGCGTGCTCGTCATGGCCCAGGGCCGCATCACCGGGGAGCTGGCCGCCGAGGACGCCACGCAGGACGCCGTGATGTCCCTGGCGCTGGCCGCCGCCCCCCGAACCGACACGGAACAGAACGGAGTGGAGGGCCCCCATGGCCACTGACACTGACAAGAGCGGCGGCGCCTGGCCCGCCGTGCGGCGCTTCCTGCTGGAGAACGGCGCGCTGACCGCCCTGGCCCTCCTGGTCGTGGTCATGTCGCTGCTGTCCGACGACTTCCTCACGGCGCAGAACCTGCTGAACGTGGGTGTCCAGGCGGCCGTGATCGCGGTCCTGGCCTTCGGCGTGACCTTCGTGATCATCGCGGGCGGGATCGACCTGTCCGTGGGTTCGGTCGCGGCGCTGTCCGCGACGGTGCTGGCGTTCCTGGCCACGGTCGAGGGAGTGCCGGTCTGGTTGGCGCTGCCGCTGGCCGCCGCCACGGGCACCGCCGCCGGTCTGGTCAACGGCGCGCTGATCGCCTACGGCAAGCTCCCGCCGTTCATCGCCACGCTGGCGATGCTCTCCGTGGGACGCGGCCTCTCCCTGGTGATCTCCGAGGGGAGCCCCATCGCCCTGCCCGACTCCGTGGCCGCCCTGGGCGGTTCGATCGGCGGTTGGCTGCCCGTTCCCGTGCTGATCATGGTCGTGATGGGCCTGATCACCGCCGTGATCCTGCGCCGGACCTTCACCGGGCGCGCGATGTACGCGATCGGCGGCAACGAGGAGGCCGCGCGCCTCTCCGGCATCCGGGTCAAGCGTCAGAAGCTCGGCATCTACGCCCTGTCCGGCCTGTTCGCCGCCGTCGCGGGTGTCATCCTCGCCTCCCGTCTGGCCTCCGCGCAGCCGCAGGCCGCGCAGGGGTACGAGCTGGACGCCATCGCGGCAGTCGTCATCGGCGGCGCCAGCCTGGCCGGTGGCGTGGGTACCGCCTTCGGCACGCTGATCGGCGCGCTCATCCTCGCGGTGCTGCGCAACGGGCTCAACCTCCTGTCGGTCTCCGCCTTCTGGCAGCAGGTCGTGATCGGTGTGGTCATCGCCCTCGCGGTCCTGTTCGACACGCTGCGCCGCCGCTCCGGCAGTGCCGGTGGCGGCACCGGGGCCGGAGCTTCGGTGAGCAGGGGCCGACGCGGGATCCAGCTCGTCATCGCCGCCGCGGCCACGGCCGTGGTGGTGGGCGCGCTGTCCTTCCTCGTCCCGAACTCCTCCTCCGACGGTCCCCGCGTGGGGATGTCGGTGTCCACGCTCAACAACCCGTTCTTCATCCAGATGAGGGACGGCGCCCAGGCCGAGGCCGACGAGGCGGGCGTGAACCTGGTGGTCACCGACGCCCAGGACGACGCCTCCCAGCAGGCCGACCAGATCCAGAACTTCATCAGCACCGGCGTGGACGCGATGGTGATCAACCCGGTGGACTCCGACGCCGCCGGTCCCCCGGTGGTGGGCGCCAACAACGCGGACATCCCGGTGATCGCGGCCGACCGCGGGGTCACCGACGCCGAGGTGGCGACCCTGGTGGCCTCCGACAACGTCGAGGGGGGACGCCTGGCGGCCCGGACCATGGCCGAGGCACTCGGTGAGGAGGGCCGGATCGTGGTCCTCCAGGGGACCCCGGGCACCTCCGCCAGCCGTGAGCGCGGCGCCGGTTTCGAGGAGGGGATCGCGGAGTACCCGGACATCGAGGTCGTGGCCCAGCAGCCCGCCGACTTCGACCGCTCCAAGGGGCTCGACGTGATGACCAACATGCTGCAGGGCAACGGGGACATCGACGGCGTGTTCGCGGAGAACGACGAGATGGCACTGGGCGCGGCGGCGGCCCTGTCCTCGCGTGGCGAGGAGGCCGTGGTGATCGGTTTCGACGGCACCCCCGAGGGCCTGGAGGCGGTGGCGGACGGCGTGCTGCACGCGTCGATCGCCCAGCAGCCCGCCGAGCTCGGCAGGACGGCGGTGCGCAACGCCATCGCCGCCGCGAACGGCGAGGCCCTGGAGGAGACCGTGATGGTCCCCGTCGAGGTCGTCACCGAGGAGAACGTCGAGGACTTCTCCTGACCTGGTGAGCATGACGGTGGGAGGGCCCGGGGCGTGCGCGCCCCGGGCCCTCCCGCGTCGCTGACGGAACCGCGCCGCCGGTTCCTGCCCCAGGTTCAGGGCGCGGAGGCGACCAGGTGGGACTCCTCGTCCAGCCAGACCCGTTGGTGATCGGCGGAGACCGTGAGACCGAACCGGGAGTGCTCGGGGCGGCCCTCCCCCAGCCACCACGCGTGGGCGGCCTCCAGTTCGGTGAACAGCTCGCGCGGACCGTGCTGGCGGACCTCGTACCCCGTCCCCCGCTGGCCGGGGTCGATGTGCCACGACGCCCACGAGCCGGTGTCGGGGTCGACCAGGTGGACCGTGAACCGAGGGCCGTCGGACTCACTGGACTCGACCCGGTTCAGCACGGTGGGCATCCGCAGCCCGATGGCGAAGCTCGCGCCGAAGTCGCTGATCGGCTCGTACGGGTACAGCTCCGTCCGCGTGGTCGTGAACTCCTGCGTCTCAGGGTGGACGTAGGTCTCGACCACTCTCCTCGGCACGCGCTGGTCACGCACCCACATGAACGCCACGTCACCTCCGAAGCGCCCGTGCGCCGTACCGTCCGGGCCGACCCGGAGTTCGGCCAGCACCCCGTTGTGGAAAGCGTTGCCCCAGGGAGTGAGGATCCTCCCGCCCGGACGGGACTGGGCGACCCAGTGGTAGGGCACCCGTTGGACGGCGGCGGTACTGATCACCCGGTCGTAGGGGGCGCGGGCTGGCCAGCCCTGCATCCCGTCGCCGGTGACCACCAGGGGCGTGAACCCGGCTGACATCAGCCGAACCCGGGCGGTCTCGGCCAGCTCAGCGTCCACCTCGACACTGGTCACCTCGTCGTCACCCAGCAGGTGCGAAAGGAGGGCGGCGTTGTACCCGGTGCCGGTCCCGACCTCCAGCACGCGCATGCCGGGGAGGACGTCCAGGCGCCGGAGCATGTCCGCGACGATCGTGGGCTGGGAGGCGGAGCTGGTCGGATACCCGGGGCCATGCTCGGCCCCGTCGTCCCTCTGGGTGACGATCGGGATGTCGGCATAGGCCAGCTCGAACCACCGGGCCTCGTCCCGGGCACGGTCCACGGTGGTCCCGTCCGGGGTGGTGATCCGGTCCGGGAGGAACCGGTGCCGCTCGACCCTTTCGAAGGAGGGGCGCAGGTGCGGGGGCAGGTCGCCCACCCGCACGAGGCGGGCGACCAGCTCTTCGTGTGGGAGAAGCACTACTTGTCGTCCCTCTCGTGCTTGCCACCGCCGGAGCCCCCGTCGTTGGGGGTGGGCGGAGGGATCGGCCGGTCGGGCTTGTGCCCGTCCGAAGTCGAGTTGTCCTCGTGCTTGTTGTACACGACGCTTCCGGGAACCCGCATGGGCTGCTCCTTGAGGGAATCCGTGATGGCGATCCGCCACCTATTCCATTAATAGTGGAATCATCTGCGTGCGACAAGGGGGTGACGCAAAGGAGTATTCCTGTCATGATGGAATCACCTCGACCCCCTGGAGGACCTGTGAAGCTGACCTGGATCGCCAGTGAATGCGGCAATCGGCGCACCTGCCCGACCGTCTACGCCACCGACCGCGGAACACTCGTCGTGCAGGGCTACATCCTTGCTGACAAAGACATCACCGGGATCAACATCCCCGATGGGGAGAGTGTCGTGGAGATTCCTCTCGCTCTGCTCCAAGAGGTGGCTCGTGCTCACGGAAGCTGAGATGGAGAAGTTCTTCGATGACCACCTGACCAAGTCAGCCTTCCGACTGGAGATGTTGGACCACTATGAGGTCGACTCGGATGGAGACGACTTCGCCCGTTTCAAGGCCGGAGAGCCAGAGCCCGACTGGGAACGCAAGAACCAGTGGCTGGACGTCCTGCGAGCGGAGAAGGAAGCCGGGATCCTGGAACACCGGGTGCGTGTACTCAGATCTCCACTCAACGACTACATCCGCTACGAGTGTGAGTGGGGGTATGTGCCCAACAGTGGGGCCGGAGAAGAAATCCATGTCCTCGATCTGGCCGAACGTGATCTCCCCACCGTCCTGGTTGACCACGACTTCTGGCTGATTGACGACAAGTACCCGCTGCGTATGCACTACAGCGAGACCGGCGAGTTTGTCGGGGCCGACCTGGTCGATAACGTGGAGCTCTACCAGAAGGCCAGGGACGCCGCGTTGGCCGCAGCCGAACCGTTCGAGCGGTGGTGGGCACGTCGTCCCGAAGAGTGGAGAGCAAACCGGACCGCATGACAGGCTCCCCTAGAGCTTCGACCGATCGCGGGCCACAAGCCCGCGATCGGCTCGCTCGCGCCCTGAGAGAGGCCCGTGGGCGCGCAAAGCTGAGCGGAGTGCGAGCAGGTCAGGCTGCGGGCATGTCGCAGTCCAAGATCTCCAAGATCGAACGATCCCTGCTCTTGCCCTCTGTGGATGACGTGGTCGAGCTCTGCCGGGTCTACGAAATCCCCAAAACCGAGCGCACCAAGCTGCTGCTCTTGGCTGAATCCCTACGTGAGGAGGCCTCAGCACGGGTGATCATGGCCCGGGGAGTGTCCCAGTTCCAGAGCAGGGTGACGCAGCTGGAAGCTGCCGCCGCCGTGGTGCGCTCATATGAACCCGCGCTGGTGCTGGGAGCGTTGCAGACTCGTGAGTACACACGCTGCATCTTTGATGACCCCCGAGACAAGGTTTCGGCAGATGAAGCCGAAGCTGCCATCGAGGCTCGGCAAGAGCGGCACCGCGCTCTCAGAGCGGGCGCGACCCGGTATGTGTTGATTATGCCGGAAGGCGCCTTGCGATGGCATGTGGGTTCTGCGTCGATCATGGCGAAGCAGATCGAACAGATCGCCACGATTGCGGCTCGGGGCGGAAATACCGAGGTTGGCATCATCCCTTGGACGCAACCTGTACATGTCTTCCCTGGCCATGCCTTTGACGTGTACGACGAAGACGCTGTCGTCGTGGCTACCGAGACAGCGACGGCGACCCTGACCGGCGCCGCCGACATCGCGACCTACGTCGAACTCTTCGGTGAACTGGAGAAACTGGCCTGCTTCGGAGATGAGGCGGTCGAGCATCTGGTGCGCATCGCGGAGGAGTATCACCAGCTCACGCGGAGGTGATCTCTGGCGGGTCAGGAGCGCGCGTCCCTGACACGCTTGGCGACGTCGGCGAGCCAGGAGTCATCGGCGCGCTGGTGGTCATGGGACGACAGGTACCCCTGGTACCTCTCGAAGTAGCCGTCGATGCGGGAAGCCACCTCGCGCCAGTCCTCCCCCGCGTTGCCCACGGTCCCGTGCATCGGGAAGAGCTTCGCGTGCGCGTGGTCGACCCCGTAGCCCTCGTACATGATCCCGGTGCGCGCCACGTCGGGGAAGGTCGCGTCCAGGCGGCGCGCGACCTCGCGTGCGGCCAGGTGCAGGGCCGTGTACTCCTGCGGGTCCAGGTCCACCACGTAGCTGGTGCGATGGGCCTTGGGGATCACCACGGAGAACCCCTCGGTGTTCGGGAAGATCGACAGGAAGGCCAGGTGCGTCTCGTCCTCCCAGATCCGGTGGGCGGGCGCCTCACCCGCCACGATCTCGCAGAAGACGCACACGAGGCCGGATGGCGTGGAGTTCACCGTGCTCCTTGGGGTTGAGGTCTGACAGGAGGATGCTTCGGGCCCTCCCGCGAGGACCCGCCGTGCACGGCCGGGCCCGGGGCGAGCGGACGTACCGGAGCCTGTGACACGAGCGTAGACGCGACACGTACAGCACAGGGGCGGATCGCTCGACATGGCTGGCGATTGCCCGCACCGGCACATCCAAGAACACCGATCGGCCCACATCACACCAACACCCGCGTTCGCGGCACACGGGACTCCAATCTCCACGTGTCGGGCCGGGCGAGAACGCGCCACATGTGCAGGTGAACGCGGGGCACGACCGGGGGCAGCCGAACCGGGCGGGGCCTCGACGCGCCTCGACGCGCGTCGGTCTACGGCTGCCCCCGTCGCCTCAGGTGGCCGGGTCAGCCGGTCGGGTGGGGGACGGCCGGGACCCGCAGGGGGCCGTTGATCAGGAAGGACGGGATCCGGTCCAGCTCCCGGCCCTCCTCGGAGAGGGCGAGCTCGGGCAGGGCCGTGAACAGCTCCTCCAGGGCCACCCGGGCCTCCATCCGCCCCAGGTGCGCTCCCACGCAGAAGTGCGCGCCGTGGCCGAAGGCCAGGTGCTCCTTCGACGCCCGGTCCGGGTCGAAGGCCTCCGGGCGGTCCGGGTTCAGGTCCGGGTCCCGGCCGGGCGCTCCGAAGGCGACCAGGATGGGCTCCCCCTTACGGATCAGCACCCCTTCGAGATCGATGTCCTCGACCGCGTAGCGCAGCGGGACGTACTTGGCGGGCGGGTCCAGACGCAGCGACTCCTCCACCACCTCCTCGGCCGCCAGCGACCCCGCGACCAGACGGTCGCGGTACCCGGGGTGGGCGAGCAACGCGTGCACCGCGTTGGCGATGAGGTTGACGGTCGTCTCGTACCCCGCGCCGATCATGAGGAGGAGCGTGCCGATGAGGTCCGCGTGGGGCAGCGGCTCACCGTCGCTCGGGAGAAGCAGGTCGCCGGTGAGGTCCTCGGCGGGGTGGGCGCGTTTGTGCTCCGCGAGCAGCTCCAGGCAGGTCAGCAGCTCCATCTGCTGGGCCAGGACCTCCTCCGGTTCGACGGTGGTGTCGACCACCGCGTCCATCACCGTGCCGAGCCGCTCCCGCAGGTCCTCGGGGACCCCGAAGAGTTCGCAGATCACCCACATGGTGAGCGGGCGGGCCAAGGCCGCCCGGAGGTCCACCTCCCGGCCGGGTGCGGCGGCGGCGATGTCCGCGACGAGCGCGCGGGCCCGTTCGCGGACGGTGTCCTCCATCCGGCGGATGCGACCGGGGGTGAAGGCGGGGGTGACCTTGCGTCGCAGCCTCCGGTGCTCCTCCCCGTAGCGGTTGAGGAAGCTCTCCAGGAAGACCAGGGCGGACAGCGGCCAGTCGTGCCCGACCCGGTCGTGGTCGGGCCAGTGCGCGCGGAAGTCCCGGGAGACCCTCGGGTCGCCCAGCAGTTCGCGGAGGAGTTCGTGTCGGGTGATCGCCCAGGCGACCAGGTTCCCGGGGAGTTCCACACGGACGGCGGGTTCACGCTGGCGCAGGTCCGCGACCTCCTCGTGGAAGGTGGTCCCGTCGGTGCGCAGCCGGTACGGACAGCCGGAGTCGGGGGGTGTGATGACGGCCTCCTGCGGGGAAGGGGCGACCCGGCCGCCGGATGCGGCCGGTCGCCCCTTCGTTCTACGTCGCGGGGGTCACTCTGGCAATGGTCGCCGGTTCCCAGTCCCGTGCCACCACGCGGACCAGTCCCCGGTCGGTGATCTTCACGCTCGGGGACACCGCCAGGGTGAGGGTGGACAGGCTCATGAACGCGTTGCGGTTGTCCCAGCCCCAGGCGGCGAGCTCGGCGCGGAGCCGCCGGGAGGCCTCGGCCACCTCGTCGGCGGGCCGCTCGGACATGACCCCGCCGATGGGCAGGGGCAGCCCGGCTCCGGCCCGGTCCTCGCGGACCAGCCGCATGCCGCCTCCCCAGGCCACCACGTCGGCGGCTGCGGTGAGCAGGGCCTCCTCGGTCGTGGCGACGACGGTGAGGTTGTGGCTGTCGTGGGCGTAGGTGGTGGCGAAGGCACCCGTCCCGAGGTCCTGGCCGACGACCGGCGCGAAGGTCACCCCGCCCCTGCCGGTGTGGCGCTCGAAGACCGCCACCACGGCGGTCCTCCCCTGCCAGTCCACCACCCCGTCGCGGACCGGGAGCACCACCTCGTCCGCTTCGGTGTAGGTGTCCACGCCGTTGACCCTCATGGCGCGGAAGGCGTGCTCGCCGTCGGGCAGGTCCACCCGCCAGCGCGCCGTCGCGGCCTCGGGGGCACTGATCCGGACCGTCCCGCCGAACGGGTGCTCGGGGGCGGAGCCGGGGCCCTCGACCGGGGCGCCGTCGCGGCCGACCACGTCACCGCCCGCGAGGGTCACGACGGGGGTGAGTTCGGTGAGCGAGCGCAGCAGCACCAGGTCGGCGCGCTTGCCGGGCGTGACGGTCCCCCGGTCGTCCAGGCCGAGCCTGCGGGCGGGCTGGAGGGTGAGAGCGCGGAGCACCGCGAGCGGGGGCAGCCCGCGCTCCAGCGCCACCGCGCCCACCCGGTCCAGGTGGCCGGTGGTCACGATGGCGTCCACCACGATGTCGTCGGTGACCAGGCAGAAGTCGGGCAGGTGCGGCAGGTCGAGGAGCGCCCGGACGACCTCCGGGGTCAGGCACTTCTCCTGGAGCATGAGGAGCATGCCCAGGCTGGCCTTCTCCACGGCGACCTCGGCGGTGTTCTTGCAGTGGTCGGAGTCGATCCCGGCCCACAGGTACTCGCCCAGTTCGGCCCCGGAGAGGTTGGGGCAGTGCCCGTCCAGGCGCACGCCCCGGCGCCGGGCCGCGTCGATGATGGCGTGCATGCGCGGGTCGCCGTCGACCACCGCCCGGTAGTCCATCACCTCACCGAGGGTGGTGACACCCTCCCACTCCAGCATCTCCGCGATGTCGGTGTCGTCGAGCCGCGCTCCCGCCGTCTCGAACCCGTCCAGCGCGGGCACGCAGGAGGGCACCGCCCAGCGCATGGACTGCGCGGTGTCCCGACCCTGCTGGATCATCCAGGCCTGCCCGTCGCGTCCGGCCACGTTGACGATCTCGTGGGCGTCCGCGAGCACGGTGGTGGTACCGCGCGCCAGCGTGACCCGGGCGAACTCGGCCGGTGCCAGCAGCGAGCTCTCGATGTGCATGTGGGCGTCCACGTAGCCGGGCGCGACCACGAGCCCGGTGGCGTCGAGGGTCCGGGCGGCCTCCACCGGGGTCCCCGGGGGCAGCACCGCGCGGACGCGGTCACCGGTCACGGCGACGTCGGCCCGCCACACCTGGCCGGTGTGCACGGAGACGACCTCCCCGCCTCGGATGAGCAGGTCGGCGCTGAGCTGGGCGTGGGACATCGGTGTCGGGTTCCCTTCGAGTGGGCGGGTGCGGGTGCCTGGTACAGGGGGTGGGCTGCCCGCCTGATCCGGGTGCGGGTGTCTGGTCCGGGGCGGGGTGTCCGCCCCCGTTCGGGCGACGGGGAGCCCGCCTGGTTCAGGCGGGGTGCGCGTGGCGGGCGATGCCCTCGGTGAGGAGGGCGGAGAACGCGTCGGCGTCGACGGTACGTCCCACGCGTACGTGACGCGTGCGGTCGGGTGTGCGCAGGTCCGCGACGAGGGCGCCCCGGGTGAGTTCGCCGGAGCACTCCACGGACGCGGTGCCCTCCTCCCAGCCGACGAGGTCGGGGTGGCTGACGGCGGCCACGGCCAGGGCGTCGTGCACGGGGACGGCGGGGACGCCGAACCGGTCGAGGTAGCGCTGGGCGTAGGCGCGCAGGAGGTCCCCGGCGATCCCGGCGGTGCCGGGCAGGGTGGCCAGGTACTCGGCCTCGGTGAGCGGGTACAGCGCGGCGCGGGTGACGTCCAGGCCCACGATCCGCACCGGGAGGCCGGACTCCAGCACGTAGCGGGCGGCCTCGGGATCGGCGTGGAAGTTGAACTCCGCCGCCGGGGTGACGTTGCCCTGGGCGAAGGCGGCCCCGCCCATGACGACGATCTCCCGGAGCGCGGGTCCGGCCTCGGGGTGGCGGGCGAGCATGGCGGCGACGTTGGACAGCGGGCCGATCGCCACGAGGGTGAGTTCGCCCGGGGACTCCAGGGCCCGTTCGGCCAGCCAGTCCACTGCGTGGCCGGGGGTCAGGGGCCGGGGCGGGGAGTCCGGCACCAGTCCGCCCAGGCCCCCGGCGCCGTGCATGGGTTCGTCCCGGATGCGGGAGGTGCGGGCGATCGGCCCCGCGAGTCCGGAGACCAGCGGGAGGTCGGCGGGCGCCCCGGCCAGGTCCAGCACGTGGGCGGCGTTGCGGTTCACGTCGGTGAGTGAGACGTTGCCCGCGACCGTGGTCACCCCGCGCACGTCCAGGTCCGGTGAGGCCAGGGCGAGCAGCAGGGCGACGGCGTCGTCGACGCCGGGGTCGCAGTCGATCACGACGGGTGTGGGCAACGGTCCTCCTCCGTTGACGGGGTGGCCGCTCACCTGGCCACCTCCTCGGTGAAGCGGTCGAGCCAGGCCGACCGCTCGTTCGCGAGCAGTGCGAGGTCACCCTGGTGGTACCCGTTGGCGACGGGGTCCGTGGCCGCCTCCCGGGAGACCTGCTCCATGAGCGGGGTGGGTTCGGCTCCCAGCGCCACGGGCTTGTCGTAGAGGGCCTCGGCCATGCCCTCCTGGATCTCGGGGCGCAGCAGGAAGTCGGTGAAGGCCAGCGCACCGGCCGGGTTGGGGGCTCCCTCCACCACCTGCACGGTGTTGGCGGTCATCACCCTTCCCTCGTCGGGCACGGCGAAGCCGACGGGCTGGTCGGCCTCCACCGAGCCCATGGCGAAGTTGTCCAGACCGGGTGCCATGGCGATCTCGCCGCGTTCCAGGAGGCTGGTGAGCTCGGTGGAGCCGGTGTAGAACTGGAGCGCGTCGGGGCCGATCTCCGCCAGCGCCTCGAACCCGGCGTCGGCGTCGGAGGGGCCGGACCCGAAGTGCTCCCCGGCGGCGAGGACGAACATCGGGCCCGCCGACACGGAGATGTCGGGGAGCGCGTAGCCGCCCTCGGGCTCCGCCCAGAGGTCGTCCCAGGACTCGGGAGCCTCGTCCACCAGGTCGGTCCGGTACATCAGGCCGAGGAGCTGGAAGGTGTAGGCGGGGCCGTAGCCGTCGGGATCCACGGCCCAGGGCTGGATGGCGTCGAGGTTGGGCACGTCGTCGGCGCTGACGGGGGCGAACAGCCCCATGTCCTTGCCGATCTGCGCGTAGTAGTCGGAGATCAGCACGACGTCGGTGTCGGGTCGCTCGGAGTTGATCCTCAGCTTGGTGAGGCGCCCGGCGTTGTTCCCGGTGTCCAGGACCACCCGGATACCGGTCTCGGCCTCGAAGGGCTCCGCGACGACCTGGGTGAACTCCTCGGTGGCGAACGCGAAGGTGCTCACCACCAGGGTGTCGGGGTCGTCCTCGCGGACGGGCGCGCAGGAGGCCGTGACGGTGGCCAGGGCCAGGACCCCGGCGAGGGCGGCGGTGCGCCGCGCTCCGCGTGCGGGACGGTTCATCCGGTCGTCACCTCGTCGGCGGGCAGGTCCACCAGGTGGCGGTGGGGCAGGGCGATACGGACGGGGTCACCGGGGCGCAGGTCGTCGCCGGGGTGCAGGACCCGCAGGACCGACCCCGGACCCTCGACCCCGTCGATGGCCGTCTCGACCAGGCAGTTGCTGCCCTGGAAGGTGACCGCCGCGACGGTGCCGTCGAGGCCGGTCTCCCCGGCGTCCTCGCGGACGTCGCCGGAGAGCAGCCGCACGTGTTCGGGCCGGACGGTGACCGGTCCGTGCCCGGGTACCTCCGGGAAGTTGTCGTAGCCCAGGAACTCGGCCACGAAACGGTTGGCGGGACGGGGGAAGACGTCCCGGGGCGACCCCTGCTGCTCCAGGCGCCCGTTGTTGAGGATCACCATCGTGTCGGACAGCTCCAGTGCCTCGTCCTGGTCGTGGGTGACCAGAACGGCGGTCAGACCGGTCTCGCGCTGGACCCGCAGGAGCTCGCGACGCATCTGCACCCGGAGCTGGGCGTCCAGGTTGGACAGCGGCTCGTCCAGGAGCAGCACCGAGGGACGGATGGCCACGGCGCGGGCCAGGGCCACGCGCTGCTGCTGGCCGCCGGAGAGCTCGGCCGGCTTGCGGTCGGCCAGGTGGACGAGGCCGACCAGGTCGAGTGCCTCCTCCGCGCGCCGCTTCGCCTCGGCGGAGGCCACCTTGCGGGTGCGCAGGCCGTAGCCGACGTTGTCGCGCAGGGTCATGTGCGGGAAGAGCGCGTAGGACTGGAAGACCATGCCGATGTTGCGCTTCTCCGGCGGGGTACGGGTGGCGTCCACGCCTTCCAGGAGGATCCGCCCGGAGGTGGGCTGGAGGAACCCGGCGATCATCCGCAGAGTGGTGGTCTTGCCGCAGCCGCTGGGCCCGAGCAGGGTGGTGAACTCCCCCGGGCGCACGGTGAGGTCCAGGTCGGCGACGGCGGTGGTGCCGCCCTTTCCGCCCCGCGCCCCGAAGAGGTGGCTGACGCGGTCGAGTTCGACGACGGGTGTCATCTGGGTGTCTCCTTCTTCCCGGAGGGCGGGCTTCCCGGTCATCGGCCGAAGACCTTCGTGAAACCGACCAGGCGTTCGGTGGTGAACGCGACCACGACGCTGAGCGCCAGGAGCAGCACGCTGACCGCCGCGACCACCGGGTCGAACGAGGACTGGACGTAGTTGAGCATCTCCACCGGCAGGGTGGCCACGCCCGGGCCGGTCAGCAGGAGGGACAGCGGAACGTTGTTGAGGGAGGTGATGAAGGCGAGGATGGTGGCCGAGAGGATGCCCGGCGCCATCACCGGCAGGGTCACCGTGAGGAAGGTGCGGACCGGACCCGCGCCCAGCCCGCGAGCGGCCTCCTCCAGGCGCGCGTCGGCCAGCGCCAGCGAGGCCCCGACCACCCGCACGGTGTACGGGAGCAGCAGGACGGTGTGGCCGATGATCAACGCGCCGAGCGCGGTCACCCGCATGCCGACCATGAGCTGCTGGAACAGGGCCAGGCCCAGGACCAGCTCGGGGACCACGATCGGCGCGAAGAACAGGTTCTCCATGATCCGGCGTCCGCGCGGGTTGCCCCGGTGCAGCGCCAGGGTCGCGGGGACTCCCAGGGCCAGCGCGATCACGGTCGAGACCGCGGCGACGACCATGCTGGTACCGAAGGAGTCGACGAAGGGGCCGTACTCCAGCGCGGCGGAGAACCAGCGCAGGGAGAGGCCCTCCGGCGGGAAGGCGAGGGTGCTTCCGGCCGTGAAGGCGACCCCGACCAGGATCACCACGGGGCCGAGCATCAGCACGAAGGCGGCGGCCGCGAGCAGGGAGAGGAACGGGCGTCTCAGGATCATGAGGTGGTGCTCCCGATCTTGCCGAGCCGACCGGACAGCGCACCGACCACCAGCACCAGGGCGGTCATCACCAGGGCGATGGCACTCGCGGAGGGCCAGTCGAGGCTGACGTTGACGCGGCTGTAGAGCAGGGTGGACAGGAGCCGCTCGCGGGGTCCGCCGAGCAGCTGGGGAGTGGTGAAGGCGGTCACCGCGCCCGCGAAGACCAGGGTGCACCCGACCAGTGCCCCGGGCAGGGCCAGGGGGAAGACCACGTCGCGGAAGGCACGGCCGGGTGAGGCGCCCAGGCCTCGGGCGGCCTCCTCCAGCCGGTGGTCCTGCTGGGAGAGGCTGGAGTAGGCGGACAGGATCATCAGGGGCAGGAACAACTGGACCAGACCGAGCACGATCGCGGTCTCGGTGTAGAGGAGCTGGACCCGGCCCAGGCCCACGGCCTCGCTGACCTTGCTGATCAGGCCGTTGCCGCCGAGGACCACGATCCAGCCGTAGGTCCGTACCACGGTGTTGAGCAGGAGCGGGAAGATCGCCAGGGCGAGGAGCCGACCGGGCCAGGGGCCGGGTGCCCGTGAGATGAGGTAGGCCACCGGGAAGCCCATGAGCAGGCAGAGCGCGGTGGTCAGGACGGCGACTCGGACGGTGCGGGCGATCACCGGGAGCAGGTAGGGGTCGGTGAGCAGGCTCCCGGTCTCGCGCGCGACCGTGGCGGGGTCGCCGTCCGGCGGCCAGGCCAGGGTGGCGACCACGGGATAGCAGAAGGCGAAGAGCATCAGGGCCAGCCCGGGGACGAGCAGGACCGTGACGGGAGGGCGTGGGAGGAGACGGCGGCGCGAAGCGACTCGGGCGGCCTCTGCGGTGGGTGACGGGCGGGACAATTCCACTCCCGGTCGCTGTCGGCGGGTGTTTCGGGGTTTGTTGTGGTGTCTCATCTGCGACGACACCTGCAAGCGCTTCTGCAAGCGCTTGCAACACCGTAACCTTTGTCTGGGCACCGAGCCAAGCCCACGGCCACGATTGTGACCGGGGGCACCGTGACCTGCGAGGAGTCGGAATGGCGAGCTTGGACGACGTGGCCAGGGAGGCGGGCGTCTCCGCGTCCACGGTGTCGCGGGCGATGTCGCGGCCGTCCATGGTCGCCGCGTCCACCCTGGTGCGGGTGCGGGCCGCCGCCGATCGCCTGGGGTTCCGCGCCAACCCGGCCGCCCGGGCGCTCACCACCGGCCGCAGCGGCTTCTTCGCCATGCTCGTCCCCGACCTGGACAACCCCTTCTACTCGACCACCGCCACGGCCGCCCAGGACCTCGCCGCCGAGAGCGGACGCCGGGTGATCATCGCCGTCACCGGCGGGGACCCGACCCGAGAGGCGGAGGCCCTGCACGAGTTGGAGGGCCAGGTGGACGGGTTCGCCGTGCAGTCCCCCGTGAGCTCGGCCGCCGATCTGAAGGAGGCGCACGAACGCAAGCCGGTGGTGGCGATCAACCGCCGCGTTCCCGGGCTGACCTCCTTCACGGTCGACACCCCCGGCGGCCTGGGCGCGGTCTACGACCGCCTGGTGGAGCTCGGGCACCGCGAGGTCGCCTACCTCGCGGGGCCGCCGAGTTCGTGGATGGACCGGCACCGGCGCGCGGAACTGGTCGAACACGCGGCCCGGTCCGGCCTCCGGGTACGGGTGCACGGTCCGGTCCGCCCGGCGTTCGCCGAGGGGGTCGCCGCCGCGCGGGGGATCATCGACTCCGGCTGCACGGCGGTGCTGGTCTACAACAGCCTGCTCCTGCTGGGCGTGATGTTCGAGTTCGGCCGCCTCGGTGTGCGGGTGCCGGAGGACATCAGTGTCGCGGCGGCCGACGACATCGCCCTGGCCGACCTGCCGGGACCGCCGATCACCGCCGTTCGCACCCCCGCCGACGAGCTGGGCCGCGCGGCGGTGAACGCGCTGACCGCGATGGTGGACGGGGGCCGCGACGACCGGCCGAGGGGGCGACGGCTGCCGACGACCGTCCTGCTCACGGACTCGCTGGCACCGCCCCGTTCGACGTGACCGTTCCCCTCTCACCGACCGGACCGAAACCCGGGATCGAACGGAACTCCCTCCCACCCCTTTGCGGAGAATTCCCGACATTCCTCCCCCAGAATGGCCTCACCCCCTGACGAGTTCGGGGAATGCGCTTGCTCTTTCGATTTCCCGTACCGCACTCTGTTGGGTACCCCGAACCGGGATGGCGACCCCGAAGCCACCGCTTCCACCAGCAATGATGCCCTGACGACCGACAACGGAAAGGGCCGTGAATTCCGCGCCCGACCGGGGCAACCTCGCTACTCCGACGCGAAAGGCATTCCATGGGAACGAGCAGATCCCCCTTCGGACCAGCCGACCGCACCGCCCCCTCCTGAGAACGCCCCGGCTCCCGCGACCTCGCGCCAGGCCGGGAGCCGGGGTCGGGCGGCGGCGATAGGGTTGCTTGCCGTGCGCCCCGTGGGCGCACGGGGGTCGGCGCGCACCGCCGGCACCGCGACCCCGCCGTCTCCCCCGCCCGAGAGGAAGTGTCGTGCCGAGGCCGCTGCTCGCCGACGAGATCGCCCAGTCGCTCCTGGACCGCATCGTCGACGGCGCCCCGCCCTCCGGGGGCAGGCTGCCCTCCGAGAACGAGCTGGGCCAGGAGTTCGACGTCAGCCGCCTGACCGTGCGTGAGGCGATCCGGACGCTCCAGGCCCAGAACGTGGTCGAGGTGGTGCGGGGACGAGGCACGCTGGTGCGTCCCGTGGAGGAGTGGACCGGACTGGAGGCGGTGCTGCGCGCCACGGTGCGCGGGGGCGACGACCTCACCGCCTCGCTCCAGCTCATCCAGGTGCGTCGGATGATCGAGACCGGTGCGGCCGCGCTGGCCGCCGAGCACCGGGACGAGGCCGACCTCGCCGCACTGGAGGAGGCCCTCCGGGGTATGCGCGACGCCCACGCGCGGGGTGACCTCGCGGGGTTCGTGGAGCACGACATCCGCTTCCACGACGTGATCCTGTCAGCGACCGGGAACGTGTTCGTGGCCGTGCTGTTCGAGCCGTTGTCGCGGGTGATGCGCGAGAAGCGCCGCCAGACCTCGTCCATCCCGGCCATCCAGATCCACGCGATCGAGGAGCACGGCAGGGTACTGGAGGCGATCCGGTCCGGGAACCCCGAGAGCGCCCGGCTCGCGATGGAGAGTCACATGGCGCAGACCTCCCGCGATCTGCGCGAGCACGTCTTCGGCCTGACCGACTGAGGCACTGAGGCACTGAGCGAGACCGGCGCGCACACCGGTCACACCACGGCCCGAACGACCCCGCACACCGCCACTCACCGCTGACCAGCCCGAGCGATCCCTCCGCGCTCGGGCTCCTTGCCGCCCCCACCTGGTAACTCCTGTGACATCACGGTTGACGACCACGCCGTTTAACATAAGATGTCTGATGTCTTACAAGGGAGTTTCCATGGTCGATCCCCACGCAGTCCTCACCTCCGCCGGGGCACCGAGCCCCGTCTCCGCGTCCGCCGTGGCGCGGGAGGCCACCGCCGCCGGTTCCGTCATCGTCGTCCTCGACGACGACCCGACCGGCACGCAGTCGGTGCACGGCCTGCCCGTGCTCACCCGCTGGTCCGTCGACGACCTGCGGTGGGCCTTCGCGCAGGACACGCTCGCCGTCTACGTCCTCACCAACACCCGCAGCCTGGACCCGGCCGAGGCCGGGGCCCGCAACGCCGAGGTGGTACGCAACGCCCGCGCCGCCGCCGGGGACCGACCGCTGGTCTTCGCCAGCCGAGGCGACTCCACCCTGCGCGGCCACTACCCGCTCGAACCCCGGGTCATCGACACCACCCTCCAGGAGCTGGGCGACCCCGGCGTCGACGGGGTCGTCATCGTCCCGGCCTTCCCCGACGCCGGGCGCGTCACGGTCGGCGGTGTCCACTACACGCGCTCCGACACCGGGTTCACCCCCGTCGCGGAGACCGAGTTCGCCCGCGACGCCACGTTCGGCTACCGCAACTCCGACCTCCGGGCCTGGGTCGAGGAGAAGACCGAGGGCGCCGTCCCCGCCAGCGAGGTCACCGTCATCGACCTCGCCCTGCTGCGCGGCGGCGACACCGACGCCGTCACCGCCCGCCTCCTCGAACAGCACGACGCCGCGCCGGTCGTGGTGGACGCCGAGTCGGAGGAGGACCTGCGCGTCCTCGCCCTGGCCCTGATCGCCGCCGAACGCCGGGGCCACAGGTTCGTCTACCGGGTCGGCCCGCCGTTCGTGCGCGCCCGCATCGGTCTGGAGGCCCGCGCGCCCCTGGGCGAGGACGAGATCCGGACCAGCACGGACGCCCCCGGCGGGCTCGTGGTGGTCGGCTCCCACGTCGCGCTCACCACCCGCCAGCTCGGCGTGCTGGTGGACCGGCACCCCGGGGCCCGGGTGATCGAGCTCGCCGTGGACGAGGTCCTCGACCCGGCCGCCCGCGAGGCCGCCGTGGCCCGCACCGTCGACGCGATCGTCGCTGGTCTGGCCGACCACGACGTCATCCTGCACACCTCGCGACTGCTGCGCCTGAGCGACGACCCGGCCACCAGCCTGGCCATCGCCCGGGACGTCTCGGCGGCCCTCGTGCGCTGCGTGTCCGAGACCCTCGCCCGCCGCGCACCGCGCTTCGTGGTCGCCAAGGGCGGGATCACCTCCAGCGACGTCGCCTCGCTCGGACTGGGCATCCACCGCGCCCTGGTGCGCGGCCCGATGCTGCCCGGCCTGGTCTCCCTGTGGGAGCCGGTCGGCGGTCCGGCCACCGGCATTCCCTACGTCGTCTTCGCCGGCAACGTCGGCGCCGACGACTCGCTCTCCGAGGTCGTCGACCGCCTCAGCACCCTGTCCACCCGCCCCGGTGTCGGCTCCCCCGTCACCGAAGCCCCGAACACCGGAGTCCGTCCATGACCACCAGCCCCGTCTCGAGCGTCGCCGTCATCGGACTCGGCGCCATGGGTCTCCCGATGGCCACCCGCCTGGCCGGGACGATGACCGTCCACGGCTGTGACATCGCCGCCGCCCGCCGCGACCTGGCCGCCGAGGCCGGGGTGGTGCCCTTCGAGCGCGCCGCCGACGCCGTCGCCGGGGTCGACTCCGTGGTGCTGGTGGTGCGCGACGGTGCCCAGCTGCGCGACGTGCTCTTCGGTGAACACGGCATCGTCGAGGCCCTCACTCCCGGCACCGTGCTGGTCCTGACCAGTACCGTCGGGGTGGACACGGTCACCGCGACCGCCGAGGAACTGGACCCGCGCGGCCTGCTCCTGGTGGACGCCCCGCTCAGTGGGGGCCCGGTCCGCGCCGGGGAGGGCGACCTGCTGATCGTGGTCGGTGCCACCCCCGAGGCGCGGGAGGCCGCCGACCCGGTGCTGCGGCGCCTGGCCTCCACCCTGAGCGTGATCGGTGACCGTCCCGGAGACGGCCAGGCGTTCAAGACCGTCAACCAGCTGCTGTGCGGCGTGCACATCGCGGCCGCCGCCGAGGCGCTGGCCCTCGCCCGGTCGCTGGGGCTGGATCCGGAGACCACGCTGGAGACGCTGGGCGCGGGCGCGGCCGGATCGTTCATGCTGGGCAACCGCGGTCCCCGCATGCTCCAGGCCTACGAGGAGGAGGGCGCCGAGGTGCTCAGCCGACTCGACATCTTCGTCAAGGACATGGGCATCGTGGCCTCGGCGAGCCGTTCCGTCGGACTGGCGACACCGTTGGCGGCCACCGCCGAGCAGCTGTACCTGCTGGGGCAGGGACAGGGGCTGGGCTCCGCCGACGACTCCGCCGTGATCCGCGTCGTGGCACCCGAACCCACCGACAAGGAGTAGCGACACATGGGCGCCCTCACCCTTCTGGGCATCGCGGCGGGCGGCATCGCCCTGCTGCTGGTCCTGATCATCCGTTTCAAGGTCCACGCGTTCGTGGCCCTGCTCCTGGTGAGCATCCTCGTCGGACTGGTCTCGGGCATGCCCCTGGTCACCGTCCCCGCCACCGGCGACACACCCGAACAGCTCGGCATCATCGCCACCATCACCGCCGGTATGGGCGGGACCCTGGGCTCGGTGGCGCTGCTGGTGGCCCTGGGCGCGATGCTCGGTCGCATGATCGAGGTCTCCGGCGGGGCCGAGAGCCTGGCCGGGCGCTTCACCGGCTGGCTGGGGCCCAAGCGGGTCGCGGCCGCCCTCACCGGCGCCGCGCTGATCCTCGCCGTCCCGGTGTTCTTCGACGTCGGCTTCATCATCCTCGTGCCGATCATCTACGGGTTCGCGAAGGCGGCCGGGGTGGACCCGGTCAAGTTCGGCCTGCCGGTCGCCGGGATCATGCTCGCGGTGCACGTCTCCGTACCGCCGCATCCGGGCATCGTCGGCGGCGCCGCGCTGCTTGAGGGCGACATCGGCTGGATCCTGATCCTGGGCCTGATCGTCTGCGCGCCGCTGGCCGTGATCGCGCACTTCGTGTCGAAGTGGCTCAACCGCCGCGAGATCCCCATGCTGGCGGCGACCCGCGCGCAGTTCGAGGCGTTCGGCGGCGGGGACGAGGGCGACGCGGAGCAGGCGGGTTCCGGCGGCTCCGCCACGACGCTCGCCCGCACCGAGACCCCGCCCAGTGTGTGGACCATCCTCGGACTGATCCTCACACCGCTGGCGTTCATCATGGTCGGCACCACCTCGGCCACGGTCCTGCCCGAGGACCACCCGCTGCTGCCCGTGCTCTCGTTCGTGGGCGCTCCGGTCTTCGCGCTGCTGGTGGCCCTGGTCCTCGCGTACTTCCTGCTCGGGGTGCGGCGCGGGTGGTCGACCGCCCACATCGGTGAGGTCATGGAGGCCGCGCTGCCCCCGGTGGCCATCGTCGTCCTGGTGACCGGCGCGGGCGGCGTGTTCGCCAACGTGCTCACCGAGAGCGGCGTGGGCGAGGCGCTGGCCGACACCCTCGCCGGGACCGGCCTGCCGATCCTTCTGCTCGGGTTCGTCCTCTCGCTGGCGCTGCGCGCCTCGCAGGGGTCGGCGACCGTCGCGATCCTCACCTCCTCGGGGCTGCTCGCCGACATGGCGCTGACCGGCGACTACTCCTCGATCCAGGTGGCGCTCATCGCGCTCGCCATCGCCTTCGGGGCGCTCGGCCTGTCGCACGTCAACGACTCCGGTTTCTGGGTGGTGACCCGCTACCTGGGACTGTCGGTCTCCGACGGCCTGCGGACGTGGACCGTGCTCACCACGGTGCTGGGCGTGTCGGGCTTCCTGCTCGTCAGCCTTCTGTGGCTGGTTCTCGGCTGATCCCGACGACACACCCCGGACGGGGCGGACCAGGTCCGCCCCGTCCTTCTACTGTGTTCGCATGCGCATCGATCTGTCCGGCACCACCGCACTGGTCACCGGTTCGACCCAGGGGATCGGCATGGCCGTCGCGGCCGTGCTCGCGGACGCGGGCGCCCGGGTCGCGGTGAACGGACGCCGCCCGGAGCGGGTGGCGGAGGCGATCGACACCCTGCGGGGCCGCGCCCCGGGCCGCGACCTGGTCGCCGCCCCCGGCGACGTCACCACCGATCGGGGCACCGACGACGTGCTCTCCGCCGTGCCCGAGGTGGACGTCCTGGTCAACAGCCTGGGCGTGTTCGGGAGCGCTCCGGCGCTGGAGATCAGCGACGACGAGTGGCGGCGCTACTTCGAGACCAACGTGCTCTCCGCCGTTCGACTGATCCGCGCCACCCTGCCCGGGATGACGGAACGCGGCTGGGGGCGCGTGCTCAACATCGCCAGTGACTCGGCGCTCGCGATCCCCGCGGAGATGATCCACTACGGGACCTCGAAGACCGCCCTGCTCGCGGTCACCCGGGGCTTCGCCAAGCAGGCGGCGGGCACCGGGGTGACCGTCAACTCGGTGATCGCCGGGCCCACCCACACCGGAGGGGTGGAGGAGTTCGTGTACGAGCTGGTCGACCGTGACCTGCCGTGGGAGGAGGCCCAGCGCGAGTTCATGGTCCGGCACCGGCCGATGTCCCTGCTCCAGCGGCTGATCGAGCCCGAGGAGATCGCCAACATGGTGGCCTACCTGAGCTCCCCGTTGGCCTCCGCGACGACCGGCGCCGCCGTCCGGGTGGACGGCGGCTACGTCGACTCGATCGTTCCCTGAGCGGGCCCGTCCGGCGGCCCCGCGCGGCTCACTCCCCGGTGAAGACGGGCGCGGTGCGGTCGAGGGAGGCGGTGACCCCGATCTCGTTGTCCCTGGTGTCGAACAGCCGGGTCTGCTCGATGATCTCCCGTTCCAGGGCGGAGGGCAGCGCGGCGAGCAGGTCCGCGCGCAGGGTGGACTTCATCGAACGCACCGCGAGCGGCGCGGACCGGGCGATGCGGTGTGCCTGGCTCACCGCCTCCTCACGCACGTGCTCCTCGTCCACGAGGACGTCGGCCAGGCCGATGGCGTGGGCCTCGGTGCCGGTGATCCGGCGGGCCGTGTAGAACATGTCGGCGGCCTTCTGCACACCCACGATGCGGGGCAGGCTGACGCTCAGGCCGAACCCCTGGTGGAGTCCCAGCAGACCGAAGTTGGCGTGGAACCGGGAGGAGGCGGCGGCCACCCGGAAGTCGGCGGCGCACGCCAGGCCGAGCCCGCCGCCCACGGCGGCTCCCTGGACGGCGGCGATCACGGGGATCGGCAGTGAGTACAGGCGCGACCCCTGACCGTAGATGGCGCTGAGCGTCCGGACCGGCGAGTCCCCGACCCCGCCGGAGGCGAAGTCCACCCCCGCGCAGAAGTTCCGGCCCTCCGAGCAGAGGACGAGGGCCCGGCAGTCACCGGCCGCCAGCTCCTCGGCGGCGTCCGCGACCGCCGTGAGGACGTCGAGGTCGAAGTGGTTGTTCGGCGGACGGCGGATCTCCAGGACACCGACGTGACCGTCGACGCGTACGGACAGCTCCTCGCTCATGGAGTGCCTTCCAGGTAGTGCGGGCCCCGGGGGCTGCGGGCCCGTTGTTCGGGTGCGACCGGCGACGAGGGTATCGGGCGCGGCTGTGACCGGCCGTCACCGGGCGCGCGTTGTTCACGGTCAGCGGCGCCTCCGGTGGTTAGCGTGACGACATGAGCAACGAGATCGACCCGACCACGCCGCCCAGCGGCACCGGCTGCCAGGAGTGCCTCACCGGGGACGGGTGGTGGGTGCACCTGCGCCGATGCGCGGCCTGCGGGCACGTGGGCTGCTGCGACAGTTCCCCGTCCCAGCACGGCAGCCGCCACTTCGAGGCCACCGGCCACCCGATCGTCCAGAGCTTCGAGCCCGGCGAGGAGTGGTTCTACGACTTCCGCACCCAGCAGATGGGCGAGGGGCCGGAGCTGGCCGCACCGACCTCGCACCCCCTGAACCAACCGGTTCCCGCCCCGGCCGAGCGGGTGCCGTCCGACTGGCAGCGGCTCCTCAACTAGCCGACACCGCCGCCGGCTGGCCGGGGACCGCTCCGCGCTGGAACACGTGCCCGCGGGCCGGGCGGCACACGCGACGGCGGCGCGGGGACCATGGAGGTGCTGACCCGGGGCTGACCGGGCGTGGTCGCCGGGTCCGGTCAGCCGGGCGTGGCGGCCGGTCCGCCCCCGGCGCCCCGGCCCGGGGCCCGGTCGGCTCGGCGGCGTTCGAGGATGGCCAGGGTGCTGGCTCCCCAGCGCAGGTTCTCCTGCTCGTGGGAGCGGCCGCGCTGGAGGGTGAGGTAGGGGCCGACCCGTTCGGCCTCGCGGAGGTAGCGTTCCTCGTCCCGACCGTCGAGCATGCGGGCGGCGATGCGATCGTAGCGTTCGAGTTTGGCGCGGCTCAGCTCCATGCGGTCCTCGACGGCGCTGATCACCGCGTCCACGTCGGTCTCGTCCACGGCCTGGAGCCGGACGAGCAGGTCGTCACGGATGGCGGTGGGTCGGGCGGGCCGTCGGCTGAAGGAGCGCAGCGCCTCGCGTCCGGTCTCGGTGACGGTGAACAGGCGCTTGTCGGGTCTGCGCTCCTGGTGTACGACCCGGGCGCTGAGCAAGCCCTCGCCCTCCAGGCGTTCGAGTTCGCGGTAGAGCTGCTGCGGGGTGGCGGACCAGAAGTTCGCGACCCCGGCGTCGAACCGTTTGGCCAGGTCGTAGCCGGAGGCCTCCCCCTCCAACAACGCCGCCAGAACCGCCTCTCCCAGTGCCATCCAGACAAATTAGCACCCTGACCCCCAAACCGACGTGGAGGCGACGGTCCGGTCGGGCCGCCCCCACCACCGCGCCACCCGGAACGGCGCGGCCAACCCCATCCCGGACATCCGAATCCCCTCTCTTCGCGCGCGTTTCGGACTCCGGAAAGGCGGACCTCCCTCCCTTTTCGCCCGGAAATCGTGCCTGGACCGGATCAGGGGTGGATCGTGCCGGAACCCCTACCTACTGTGAGGGTTCCTCCGGACCTCCGCACGACCGTTGGGAGCCCGACCACGTGACCAGCACGCACAGCATCCCCGACCTCCTCTCCCCCGAGTTCTCCGACGACCCGTACGCCGCCTACTCCCTGCTGCGTGAACACGAGCCCCTGCTGTGGCACGCACCCACCTCCAGCTACGTCCTCTCCCGGTACGCGGACGTGCGACGGGTCTTCCAGGACCGCGAGGGAGCCTTCTCCACGGACAACTACGGCTGGCAGCTGGAGCCGGTGCACGGACGCACCATCCTCCAGCTGGACGGTCGCGACCACGCGACCAGACGGGCGCTGGTCGCCCCCGCCTTCCGCGGCCGGGAGCTCCGGGAACGCTTCCTCCCGGTGATCGAGCGCAACAGCCGGGCCCTCGTCGACGCCTTCCGGGACGAGGGCCGGGTCGACCTGGTCTCCCAGTACGCGACCCGGTTCCCGATCAACGTCATCGTGGACATGCTCGGCCTGGACCAGAGCCACCACGACCGCTTCCACGACTGGTACACCGCGATCATCGCCTTCCTCGGCAACCTCACCCAGGACCCCGGCGTCACGGAGGACGGGCTCCGCACGAGGGACGAGTTCGCGGAGTACCTGCTCCCGATCATCGCCGAACGCAGGAGACGGCCCGGTGACGACCTGCTCTCCCGCCTCTGCCACGCCGAGGTCGACGGCACCCGGATGACCGACGAGGAGGTCAAGGCCTTCTGTAGTCTCCTGCTCGCCGCGGGCGGGGAGACCACGGACAAGGCGCTGTCCGGCCTGTTCGCCCACCTGGTCACCCACCCGGGACAGCTGGCGGCGGTCCGCGAGGACCGGTCCCTCGTCCCCCGCGCCTTCGTGGAGTCGCTGCGCCTCTCCCCTCCCGTGCAGATGATCATGCGCCAGGCCAGCCGTGACGTGGAGATCGGCGGCGGGACGGTGCCCGCCGGGGCCACCGTCACCTGTCTGATCGGAGCGGCCAACCGGGACCCCGACCGGTTCACGGACCCGGACCGCTTCGACCTCTCCCGGCCGGAGCTGTCCGAGGCCACGTCCTTCTCGGCCGCCGCCGAACACCTGGCCTTCGCGCTCGGCCGCCACTTCTGCGTGGGCGCGCTGCTGGCGGAGGCCGAGGTACGGGTGGCCGTCAATGACCTGCTCGACGCCATGCCGGACGTGCGCCTCGCCGAGGGCGCCACCCTGGTGGAGGAGGGGCTGTTCACGCGGGGCCTGCGCGAACTCCCCCTGGAGTTCTCCCCGGTCCCCGGGCGCGTCGACTGACGCCGGGTCCGGGACCGGCGGGGCGGCGCCGTCCGGGACGCGTGGCTATCCCAGGCGGCGCCGCCCGCGACCGACGATGGGGCTGTACCGCGCGGGGAGCTCGTAGAGTCCGCGCATCCACACGGACGGACGCCACCGCAGCTGGTCCGGGGACACCCTCAGCCGCACGTCCGGCAACCGGTCCAGGAGGGTCTCCACGGCGGTGCGGGCGATCACCTCCGCCACCTCGGGCGCGGGGAACGGGCAACCGTGTTCCCCGTGCCCGAACGACATCTGGGCCCGATTGCTGCCGAAGATCCCCAGGTCACCCGTGTTGAGCCGGGGGTCCGCGTTGGCGGCGGCCATGCCGAGCACCAGCAGGTCGCCGCGCCTGATCCGGCGACCGCCCAGATCACAGGCCTGCACCGCCCACCGGCCGATGAAGTTCTGCGTGGGGGTGTTCTTCCACAGCACCTCGTTGAGCGCCTCACCGGAGCTGCTGCGTCCGCCCTGGAGCGTGAGGGAGAAGTGGTCGTCCATCAGCATCAGCCGCAGGGTGTTCCCGATCCAGTTGCCGGTGGGCGCCTGCGCCGCCGACATGATCACCAGCAGGTCGATCACCACCTCGTCGTCGGTGAGCCCCGCCGGGTGCAGCAGGAGCCGTGAGGGGATGTCGTCGCGCGGGTGGGCCCTGCGCTCGCTGACGAGCCGCCGCATCCGCTCCTGGACCCGCTGGTGGGCCTGACCGGCGTCGGCGCTGACGTCCAGGGAGACCAGGATGTCGCGTACCAGGTCGGGGACCTCCTGCCGCGGCAGCCCGTACAGCCGGGCGATCACCCCGGCGGGGATGTGGTGCGCGTACTGGCTGACGAGGTCGGCCTCGCCGTCCCCGGCGAAGTGGTCGATCAGGCCGTCCGAGACCTGTTCGCACAGCGTGCGAAGGTCGGCGCGGTCCGTGGCGTCGAGGGCGTCACCGATCGCTCCGGCGCGCCGCTGGTGTTCGGCTCCCTCCGCGAACATCACCGAGGGGGTCCACATCACGTACGGCATCAACGGCCAGGCGTCGTCGATGTGGTCCCACATGTTCCAGCGGCGGCAGTCACGGGCGAACCACTCGGGCCGGTCGGAGACGTGGTGCAGCTCCCGGTAGCCGAGGACGAACCACGCGGGGATGTCGCCGTCGAGGAGGATGGGGGCGACCGGACCGTAGTGGCGGCGCATCTCCTCGTAGAGGGCCACCGGGTCACAGGCGATGTCGGGTCCGTAGAAGCGCATGGCGTGCTCGTGGTCGGGCGACAGGGGCGCTGGTCCCCGGGTCGGGGGCACGAGCGCCCCCGGGGCTCCCACGTTGTCGTTCACGATGACCTCTCCGGTGCGGACACGGGCGGGCGGTGCCGGAACAGATGGCGGACGAGGGTGACCAGGACGTCGCGGCTGGACTCGCGGCGGCGGGCGTCGCACTCCAGCAGGGGGACGTCGTTGGACAGGTCCAGGGCGTTGCGCACGTCGTGCAGGTTCGGCCCCGGCCCGAACCGGTTGACCGCGACGACGAACGGGGTGTGGTGGTGTTCGAGCCGGTCGATGGCGTACCAGGAGTCCTGCACCCGGTCCGTGTCGACGAGGACGACCGCGCCGAGGCTGCCGGTGAAGATCTGTTCCCAGAGGAACCAGAAGCGTTTCTGCCCGGGGGCGCCGAAGAGGTAGAGGACCCGGGTGTCGTCGATGGTGATCCGCCCGAAGTCGAAGGCGGCCGTCGTGGTGCGCTTGTCACGGACCGCGCTGAGGTCGTCGACCCCGTCGCTGGCCTGCGTCATGACCTCCTCGGTGCTCAGGGGGCGCATCTCGCTGACCGAGCCGACCAGGGTCGTCTTCCCCACGCCGAAGCCGCCGACGATGACGATCTTCAGCGCCTGGCTGGCGGTTCTGGCCAGTGGCGGGCGGGTCGGGGCGGTCGCGTCCGCCGTCATCGGGGGCGGCGGGGTCAGCGGCGTGGTGGTCGTCCGTCCGTGTGGGTCAGAGCCGTTGAAGGGCAAGGAGCACCTGCTTCAGGGTCTCGGGGTCGTGCCTGGGTCCCCCTCGCGAGGGGAGGGACCGTACGGGTACGGGGTGCCGAGCGGCCACGGCGCCGGTGTCGAGCAGGTCGGTGAGGAGCACCTTGACGACGCTCACCGGTGCCCTGAGCTCCGCCGAGAGCTCCACCACGGCGGTGGGCCGGGTGCACAGCCGGAGGATGCTGGCGTGCTCGGACTGCATGTCGGGCGCGGGACCGGACTCGGCCACCACGAGGGTGACGGCGTCCATGGCCGGGTCGTCGGCGCGCCCCGAGGTGACCGTGTAGAAGCGGTCCGGCGCCTCGGGGCCGGAGGGGGCGCCCTGGGCGGGGGCACCGCGGCGCGAGGCGGCGTTCATCGGGACGGGCCCGCCTCGTGGGGCCTGCGTCGGGGACCGGCGGTGAGGTGCGCGCCGATCCGGTCGACGAGCTCGTTCATGTGGCGGGCGACCAGTCCCACCTTCGCCTCGAATCCGGCGATGACGGCCAGATGGGCACCCTGGCCCGCGCCGATGATGAGCAGGAGCCCACCGCCGTACTCCAGCATGGCCTGGCCCGATCCGGTGCCGTCACCGAACTCGGCGGAGGCGCTCAGGGACAGGCTCTGGACACCGGCCGAGATGGCGGCGAGCTGGTCCGCGCGGTCCACGTCCAGTTCCCGGGTGTGGCACATCCTGAGCCCGTCCCTGGACAGCACCAGGACGTGGCGGATGCCCGGTGTCCGGTGTCGCAGGTCCTCCAACAGCCAGTCGAGGCTGGCGTCCATGGTCGTCATGGGATCGCGGGGCGGTCGTCCCGACGCCGTGACGCCGGGTGCCCCTCCCTCCGTTCCTCTTCGTTCGGGGTGTCGTGGTACGGGGCGGGGTCGGTGCTCATCGACCGTCCTCCCAGAGGGTGCCCGGGCCGTTCTCCTGATCGTCGTCATCGTCGTCACGGAAGGCGGCGAGCCTGGTGGGCAGCTCTCTGCGTGTCTCGGGGTCGAAGTCCCGGCGCAGCGTGGGGAAGAGCTGCTCCGGGTTCTCCCGGACCGCCTGGGCCAGGGTGAGGCCACGGAACCGCTGCGGCATGTCGAAGCCGGGCTCGGGCCCGGTGTCCTCCCCGGGTCCGGCGGCGGGCCCGGTTCCCCGGTCGCTCCCGGTGCGGGGGGTGTCGGCGGCGTCCGAGAGGGGGTCGACCCGTGGCGCCTCGCGGCGGCCGGTGGTCCGTCGGGCCAACGGCGGGCGGGAGGGGGTCGGCGCGGATCCGGTCCAGGCGCGCGCGGCCGACCCGGTCCCGGACACGGGGGGCTCGGCCGCCGGCGCAGTGGACGCGGTCGTGCCGAGTGCCGGGGTGTCGGCCACGGTGTCCCCGGCCAGGACGTCGGCGGCGCGGTCCCCGGAACCGGGCGTTCCGTTCACGGAGGTCCGTTCCCCGGGCTCGGGCCACCGCGCGAGCTCGGCCCGCTCCTCCTCCCTCGCGAGTTCCTCCTCCCTCTCCCTCTGGAGCCGGGGAGGCAACGGCACCTCGTACGCGGTGACGAGGTGGGGCGGGATGAGCACGACCACTCCGGTGCCTCCCCGTGCCGAGGGCCGGAAGCTCACCTGGAGGCCGTACTTGTCCGCCAGGGCTCCCACCACGGCCAGCCCCATGCGCAGGCCGGGGAGGGTGGCCAGGGTGCGGGGTCGGTCGACGTAGTCCTCGGCCGCCCGGCGCTCGCGCTGGCGCAGTCCCCGGCCGCTGTCCTCGACGGTGACGGTGACCCCGCTGTCCTCCTCCTGCGCGTAGACGTTGACGTCGGTGCCGTTCGCGGAGAAGTTGGCGGCGTTGTCCATGAGCTCCGCGAGCACCTGGATGACCCCCTCCGCCGCGTAGCCGACCACCGCCGACCTGTGGGTGTAGTGCAGGCGGACCCGGCGGTAGGCGGTGATGCGGCCCTGGGCTCCGCGCAGGATGCTCTCCATACCGATGGGACGGTTCCATCGGCGCCCGGAGCGGCCTCGCGCGAGGGTCACGAACGCGTCCGCGAGGCGGCCGGTACGGGAGACGTTGTGGTCGACCAGCAGGAGGTCGTTGAAGACGTCCGAGCGGTCGCCGTAACGGAACTGCAGGTCGCGGAGCTGGGCGAGCAGGGTGGTGAGGTGGGCCTGGATCCGCCCGCCGATGTTGGCAGCCGAGATCAGCGCTGTGGCGCTCCGGCGCTCGGAGACCACGAGCTCCTCGACCAGGCGGGTGCGCAGGTGGGCCACGGCCGGGTGGACCTCGCGGAGCTCCCCGGCGAGGACCTCCTCCGCGATGGTGCGGTCCTCGCGGACGCGGTGCACGATGAACGGCAGGGTGGTGTCAGCGAGGTCGGTGACCTCGTTCTCGATCTCCGTGCGCGCCGCGCGTGCCTCGGTGGCGCTGCGCTCGGCCTCGGCGAGCCGGGTGGTGACGGCGTGGGCGAGACGGTCGACGGTGGGGTGGGTGGGCCGGGGGTGGTCGGCGAGCACGCGTGGGAGGGGCCTGCCCTCACGGGCGGCGTGGGCGAGGGCGGGCAGGAGGGCGTCCACGACCCGCGCCGTCTCCTCCTCCAGGGTGCGCGCACCCGAGCTGACCCTGGCGCCGTGGGCGAGGGCGACGCGCGCCACGGCCGCGTGGTAGACGGCGGTGGCCACGGCGGCGCACAGCAGCAGTGCGGCCAGACCGCCGACGAGGGCGATGACCGGTCGGGCCGGTTCGGGGCTCTCGATCACCGTCCAGGACCATGCGGGGGCGGTCAGGGCGGAGGCAGCCAGGAGGGCGACGAGTGCCTGTTGGCCGGGGCGCGGGAGAGGGCGTTTCCGGTCGGACAGGTGTACTGCCATGAATGGTTTCCTCGCGGCTTTCCGTGCGGGTGGCGGATTCGTTGCCGTCGCACCCGCCCGTGTCACGTGCAGTGGATTTCACCCCGGCGAAACCGGGGCGGCGGACGGATGTCACGTTAGTCCACCCCCGATTGGGCGCGCGGAGTTTTCCACAAGCGGGCCCCTCTGACAGGCCGAAGACCCAGAAAGGACCAATCGGGCTATTCCACCTTGATGAACCTTCCCGCATTGCCGTGTTTGCCAAGAAAGGTGGGCTTCGTGACTATGGTCGATTACCGCACACGAATCGGACCCGGGTCGAGATCGACGATCACGACCGCTCGGGGTCAGGCGGCCGCCGTGGCGGTGGCCCCGGCCGAGGCGGGTTGGCGGCGGCCGATGCTCTTGGCCAGCAGTACGGCGGAGGTGGAGACCGCGATCCCGATGAGGATGGCGACCAGGTACAGCAGCGGCCCTCCGACCAGGGGCAGGACGAAGACGCCCCCGTGCGGTGCCATGAGGGTGCTGCCGAAACCGATCGCCAAGGCGCCCGCGGTGGCCGATCCCAGGACGATGGAGGGGATGACCCGCAGGGGATCGACGGCGGCGAAAGGGATCACGCCCTCGGTGATGAAGGAGGCTCCGAGCAGCCAGGCCGGACGTGCGCTGGAGTGTTCGGCCGGGCTGAACAGGTCCCGTCTGATCTTGGTGGCCAGCGCCAGGGCGATGGGCGGGGTCATTCCCGCGGCCATGGCGGCGGCCATGATCGCGAACGCGGTCTCGCTGCCCGTGGTGAGCCCGCCGACGGCGAAGGTGTAGGCGACCTTGTTGACGGGACCGCCCATGTCCACGGCCATCATCGCGCCGACGATCCCGCCCAGCAGGATCGCGTTGGCCCCGCTCAGGCCGTTGAGCCAGTCGGTGATCGCCTGCATGGCCACGGCGATGGGTTCGCCCACGACCACGAACATCAGGGTTCCGACCACGACCACGCCGACGAGCGGCAGCACCAGGACCGGCATCACCCCGGCCACGGCGCGGGGCACGGGCACCCGACGCAGCGCGGCGACGACGGCCCCGGCAAGCAGGCCCGCGAGCAGACCGCCCAGGAAACCGGCCTCCACTTCCACGGCCACGGCCCCGCCCACGAACCCGGGGGCCAGTGCGGCCCGGTCGGCCATGGCGTACGCGATGAAACCGGCCAGGACGGGCACGAGGAAGTCCATCGACAGCGCGCCCGCCTGGTTCGCCAGAGCGGCCCAGCTGGTGAGGCTGAGGGCGTCGAAGTGTTCGGTGACCGGCGGGGCGTCGGTGATGTCGTATCCGCCCAGGGCGAAGCTGAGCGCCATGAGCAGCCCGCCGGCGGCCACGAACGGGATGATGTAGCTGACGCCGGTCATCAGCCACTGTTTGAGGTTGCTTCCGAAGCTGCCACCGCCGGTGACCTTGGTTTCGGGCCGGGGCACGCCGTCGTCCGGAGCGGTCGGCGCGGTTGTCCCGGGGTCGGCCCCAGCCGCCCCGGCCGCGGTTCCGGCCTTCGCGGAAGCGGACGCGCCGACCCTGCCGGGGGCGGGTTCGGCCCGCTGCTGTTCGGCGGCCTCGACAGCCTGCCGGACGAGCCCGGCCGCGTCCTTGACCGCCTGTTTGACCGTGGTCTCGACTCTGGGTTTGCCATCGAAGCGTTCGCGCCCCCGGACCCCGACGTCGGCGGCGAAGATCACGGCGTCGGCCGCCGCGATCTGTTCGTCGGCCAGAGCCGAGGTCCCCGCGGACCCCTGGGTCTCGACAGAGACGTCGTGCCCGGCGTCCCGCCCGGCCTGTTCGAGTGCCTCGGCCGCCATGTAGGTGTGCGCGATGCCGGTGGGGCAGGAGGTGACGGCGACGATCTTCACGAAGCCACCTCCGCACCCACGTACGCCGCCACGGCGGCCGGGTCGGTGGCGTTCAGGAGGGTCTTCGTGAACTCCGCGCGCATGAGTCGGCGTGCCAGGGCGGCCAGCACGGTCAGGTGGTCGGCGGCACCGCCCTCCGGAGCCGCGATGAGGAAGATCAGGCGAGCGGGTCCGTCGTCGGCTCCGAAATCCACTCCCTGAGCGCTGCGGCCGATGGCGAGGGTGGGCACCGTGACGGCCTCCGATCGGCAGTGCGGGATCCCGATACCGCCGGGCAGGCCGGTGGACATCTGTGCCTCGCGGTCCTCCACGTCGGCGAGGAACCGCTCGAGGTCGGTCACCCTGCCGGCCACGCGCAGGCGTTCGGCCAGGGAGCGCACCGCGGCACGCCGGTCGGTCGGAGCCAGGTCGAGGTCGACCAGTTCGGTGGTGACGAGTTCGGTCATGGTGTCGCTCCTGGGGGGTGAGTGAGCTGTCGACTGCGGTGACGCGCACGGGGGTGGGGGTGCGCGAATCGCGGGGCCACCGTTGGGAGTGCTCCCCCCGGTGGCGGGCCAGCCTGTCGTACGGGCACGTCCGGGGTTGGGCGTGACGGTGGCGATCACGCGATCACCACTTCGGTCTCCGCGTCGACGAGGGCTCCGCGGGCCTCTTCATCCAGGCCCTCGTCGGTCACCACCACGTCCATCTCGTTCAGGTGTGCGAATCGGCTGAACTGGTCGTCGCCGTACTTGCTGTGGTCGGCGAGCAGGACCCGGCGCCGGCAGGCGCGGACCATGGCGGCCTTGACCGTGGCTTCGGCGGGGTCGGGGGTGGTGCAGCCGCGTTCGGTGGAGAACCCGTTGGCGCCGAAGAATCCCACGTCGACGGTGAGTCCGTCGAGGACGTCCTGCGACCAGGGGCCCACGGAGGCCAGTGTGGTGGCGCGGACGCGCCCGCCAAGGAAGTGGAGCTGGCAGCCTCGTCGGCCCACGATCTGGTGGGCGGCGGGCAGGGAGTTGGTGACAACGGTGAGTTCCGCGCCTTCGGGCAGGAGGCCGGCCAGGCGAGCGGTGGTGGTGCCTCCGTCGATGAGGACGGTGCCCCGTTGGGGGAGTTGGGCGACCGCGGCGCGGGCGATGCGCTCCTTCTCGCTCTCGTTGGTGCGGTCGCGCAGGGGGACGCTGGGTTCGAAGTCCAGGCGTTCGACGGAGACGGCGCCGCCGTAGACCCGGCGCACCAGCCCTTGGCGTTCGAGGACCCCGAGGTCGCGCCGAATGGTCTCCGGTGCCACGGTCAGTTCCTCCGACGCCGACGAGACGTCGATGCGCCCGTCTCGGCGTGCCTTCTGCGCCAACAGTTGTCGACGCTCGGCCCCGTACATGCCCGATTCCCTCCGTTATCTGATTTGGTATTGACTGATTCTGCGTGTTGTTGCCATATTGTCAAGGGTCTGCGAATACCCGGAAAGACGCGGAGGCATTATGGCGACCGGCTCGAACCCCCGCCCGGACTTCGTGTGATCGCACGGCGAGCACCACGGATGCCGCCGCGGCCCCTGGGTGTTCCGCGCCGTTGATGCGGCGAAGATGATGCGGCGACGGGTTCGAGGATCTCCTCGGCGCCCCTGGTCCACACGAACGGCCGAGAATGGTCGTCCCACGTGTCGATGGGTTCTTGGTGGGACCAAGGGGGCGTGACGGGTCCCGGCCGCTCAGAGGGCCAGGAGGAGGACCAGGGCGACGGTCAGGCCCACGGTGAACACGGCTCCGATCCAACGAGCGCGCGCCCCGCCCTCGGCCGCGCTCCACGGCAGGGTCCGCCAGCGCGCCGCGCCCGCTCCCAGGGCGGTCGCGGCCAGGGCCGCGTTGACCCACCACAGGGCCGCAGGGAGGTGCAGCCACCCCACCGCGAGCAGGATGTACGCGGTCAACAGGACCACGCCTGCGGACCGCCGGACCACGCCGCCGCGATCGGGGAAGGCCCGCGCACCCTCTCCAGTGCGCGCGGACCGCACCATCTCCCAGGTCAGTGAGGCGGCGAACAGGGTCAGCACCGCCCACACGACGAGGGCGACCAGGGTGTCGTTCACTCCCCCTCCAAGAGCAGGTCGAGGGCGACGGAGTCCACGCCCACGGGGCCGTCCGCCAGCACGACCACGGCACGCCCGCCCTCACGGTCCAGAGCGACCATGGCCGCGAATCCACCGGTCATGCCGTTGTGCCAGGTGACCTCGGTGCCGTCGTGGTCGGTGACGAACCAGCCCAGGCCGACCCCGTCTCCCCGCCCGTCGTCCCAGCGGGGCTCCAGGGCCTCGACACCCGGCGCCCCTCCCCCCACCAGGGCCCGCGCGAGGAGCCCCATGTCGCCGCCGGTGGAGTGCACGCCACCCATGGGGGCCCAGGCGGCGTTGGCCGAGGGGGCGAAGGGGCGACCGTTGGTGCCGTGCCCGACGGCCGCCTCGGCGGGCACGTCCTCCGGGGTGGCGGGAACCACCGTGCGCTCCATGCCGAGTGGGGCGAGGAGGCGCTGGTGGAGGACGGTCTCGTAGTCGGTTCCGGCGGAGACCGCGAGGGCCTGGCCGAGCAGCGCGGCGCCGAGGTTGGAGTAGGCGAACCGGCCCCGGTCCGTGAGGTCGGCTTCGGCGGCGCTCCCCACGAGGTCCCGGACGTCACCCGTGTAGGGGTCGCGGTTGCGGAGGTTGTCCAGGAGCATGGTGACCGAGGTCAGCACCCCCGGAGGGTTCCTGGGGAGCCCGGACCGGTGCGAGGAGAGCTCGCTCAGGGTGACCGTCGCGGCGGGCGCGCCCTCCAGGTCCAGCAGGGTTCCGAGTTCGGTGTCCGGGTCCACCTCGCCGCGCTCGATCGCGTCGGCCAGCAGCAGCCCGGTCAGGGCCTTGGAGACGGACCCGATCTCGTAGAGGGTCGTCCCGTCCGCGCCGAAGTAGGCCTCCCTGACACGGTCGCCGTCGACCTCCACGACGGCCGCGGTCGCACGGGGGCCGTCCTCCAGCAGGGGTCGGGCGCGTTGCGCCAGCTCGGCGTCGCCGGTGACCTCCGAGGAGAGGGACGGGGCAACGGGCCGCACGGCGAACCCGACGGCCAGGACGACGGCGGCCACGACCGCCACGGTCGCTCCGGTCCGTGTACCGCTCCGCACCTGTCCCCCTCGTCCTCGTTCCGTGTCTCAGCCGCGCGAGGCGGTGAGGACCACCATCAGCGGGACCAGCCGCTCCGGCGGTATGGCATAGTGGCCGCGCCTGCGCGTGGCCAGCCAGCCCGCGGCGACCAGCAGGTTGACGTGGTGGTAGATCTGGCCGCTGGTGCCGAACTCCTCCCGCTCCTTGAGCCCGGCGACGGTGGTGACCCCGGAGTGGACCGCGTGCAGGATGCTGAGCCGGACGGGGTGGCCGAGGGCGTCCAGGTTCCCGGCCAGGGCGGACCAGTCGAGGTTCTCGATGGCCTCGACGGAGCTCCCGTACTGCCACTGGACCGGCTCCGACGCGCCCTCGACGGGGACGACGCCCGCGAAGACGACCGCCCCTTCGTCGGCGGTGCGTTCCTTGAGGGCCTCCAGGACGAAGAAGCGCTCGGCGTAGTTCGTCTCGGTGGTCGCGGTGTACGAGCGGTCGGCCCGCTCCAGCTCGGCGACCCGAGCCTCCAGGGCGGCGAGACGCTCCTCCGTACCGGCGCGGGAGGCAGGGGAGGCGGGGTCCGGGGTTGGTTCTGGCACGCGCCCACGCTACACGATTCTACGTTGTTACGTAAATACTGACCTCGATCGCCGCCACTCCGACCCAGGCGCCCCGGCTTTGCCCGATCCGGAGCAACGGGTTCCGTGCCCCTTACGCGCCGTGGCCGATGATGAAGGGGTGGAGCTGGTATCCGCCTGCTCGCGACACCAGAGAGGTCGCCCCCGTCAGAGACTCCTGGGCGACCGGCAGAGGAGCACCCATGCGGACACAGGCCAACGGTTGGCAGTTCTTCGTCGCCACGCTGCTCATCGTGACCGGAGTCATCAACGTGATCCAGGGCCTCGCGGCGATGTTCACCCCGGAGTTCTTCGTCGCCACCGAGACCCAGATGCTCATCCTGGAGTACGGCGCCTGGGGTGTCCTGCTCGGTCTCTGGGGCGCGGTGCTGGTCGTCGCCGGTCTGGCGGTCCTGTCCGGCAGCACCTGGGCGCGGGCCTTCTCCATCGTCCTGGCGGCCCTGAACGCCGTCGCCCAGCTCGCGTTCCTGATCGCGATGCCGCTGTGGTCGGTGGTGGTCATCGCCATCGACATCCTGGTGATCTACGGGCTGACCGCCGGATGGCCGATCGCGGTCGGCGACGAGGAGTCCGAGCGTTCCCGGGACGCCAGCTACCGGGCCGGGTACCGCGCCGCCCACGAACGGCCGCACGCCGCGCCCCGGCCGACCTCGTCCCCGGAACAGGGTCGTCAGCAGTCGACCGGGTGATCCACGGCCCCTTCCACCGCTCCCGCCCCAGGGGTTCGGGGCGGGGGCACGGCCGTGTCAGCGGGCCGCGGCACGTACGGCGTGCGCGATCCGGTCCCGGGTCGCCGTGAAGTCCGGGTGCGTACCCGGTTCTCCGGCCCTGGGCAGGTCCGACACCTCGTCGAGCACGATCCGCCCCGGCCGCGCGCTCAGCACCACGATCCGCGTGCCCAGGCGGACCGCCTCCCCGACGTCGTGGGTGATGGACAGCAGCGTCTTGCCGGTGAGGAGCCACAGGGAGCGCACCTCCTCCTGCATGCGCTCACGGGTCAGGGCGTCCAGTGCGCCGAACGGCTCGTCCATGAGCACGATCCCCGGGTCGGGGGCCAGGGCCCGGGCGATGGCCACCCGCTGGCGCATGCCCCCGGACAGCTCGTAGGTGCGCAGGTGCGCGGCGTCGGCCAGCCCCACCAGGGCGAGCTGGTGTTCCGCGAGGGCCCGCCGCTCCGCCCTGGCCAGACCCGCCATGCGGAGCCCGAACTCGACGTTCCCTCGCACGGTCATCCACGGGAACAGCGTGGGCCGCTGGAAGACCACGCCCCGGTCCGGTCCGGGGCCCCGGACCGGACGGCCGTTGACGGAGACCGTGCCCCGGGTGGGGCGGTGGAACCCGGCGACCAGCCGCAGCAGGGTGCTCTTTCCGGAGCCGGAGGGGCCCACCACCACGAGGTGCTCCCCCGCGTCCAGGCTCAGGTCGATGCCGTCCAACGCGGGCACGGTGGCTCCCCGCCGTCCGTCCCTGCGGTAGTCGTGTCCCACCCCGGTCAGTTCCAGGGCGGGTTCAGGGGCGTGCGGCATGTTCGGCTCCAGCGGGGGCGAGCGCGTTCTCGAAGGCCGTGGTGTCGGGCGCGGCGTCGATCTCGCCCTGCTCCGCCAGGAACTCGGCGGTGAGCCTCAGGTGCTCGGCCAGGGCACCGGGGGCGTCGGCGGTCCCCAGGAAGTCGCCGGAGGCCTGTTCCTCCGCGCTCAGGAAGACCAGTTGGTCGACCTGCTCGGCCGCCTCCTCCGGTTCCAGGTTGAGCTCGGCCGCGATGGCCGCCAGGGCCTCCTCCCGGTCCTCCCTGAGGAGGGAGACCGCGCGGTCCTGCTGCTCGACCCACGTGGCCAGGGCGTCGGGGTGGTCCTCGGCGAATCCGGTGGAGACCACCGCCAGGTCGGCGGTGACGTTGCCGCGTTCCGCCAGTTCGCCGCTGGTCACCAGGGGGCTGGCGCCCTGTTCGTAGAGCTGGCCGAGGACCGGGTACCAGACGAAGGCCGCGTCGAGGTCCCCGCGCTGCCAGGCCGCCTGGATGTCCGGGGGTTCGAGGTCGAGGAGTTGGACGTCGTCGGTGCCCAGTCCGGCCTCGTCCAGGGCGGCGATCAGGTGGTAGTGCGTGGTGCTGGCGAAGGGCACCGCGACGGTGCGTCCCGCCAGGTCGGCGACCTCGTCGATGCCCTCGGTCACGGCCAGGGCCTCGTTGTCACCGATGACGTCGTGGATCCACGGCACCTGGTAGTCGATACCGAGCGGCTGGGACAGGCCCCGGGTGACGGGGGCGCTGCCCGCCAGGGCGATGTCGAGCTCCCCGGCCAGGAAGGCGGTGTTGACGTCGCCGCCGGAGTCGAAGCGGTTCCAGACGATCTCGGTGTCGGGCAGGGCCTCCTCCAGCCAGGCGTGGTGCTTGACCACGAGGTCGCCGTTGGGGATCGACTGGTAGCCGATGCGCAGCTGACCGGGGACCCCGTCGGCCGGGTCCTCGGGGGTACCGGAGCAGCCGGAGAGGATCAGGGCCAGGGCCGCTCCGGCCGAGGCGGCGCGCACGGTGTGTCTCGGGGTCATGGGTGCTCCGTCGGGGGTGCGGGGGACGTTCGGGGACCGGTGGCTCGTGGCGGTCTCATTCCCTGCCCCGCCACGGCGCGACGGTGCGGTCCAGGGTCTGGAGGAGCCAGTCGAGGAGGAGGCCGGACAGGCCGATGACGATCAGACCGAGGATGACGACGTCGGTCTGGTTGTAGCGCTGGGCCTCGCGGATCATCCCGCCGATCCCGGGGACGCCGTTGACGGTCTCGGCGGCCACCACCGAGGTGTAGGCGACGCCCACGGCGATGCGGACTCCGGTCATGATCTCCGGCAACGAGTGCGGCAGGACGATCCAGACGGGAAGGTGCCAGGGGCGCGCGCCCAGCGACCGTGCGGCGTTCAGGTGGTCCGGTGCCACGCCGCGCACGGCGTCGGCGGTGGCCACGGCGACCGGGGGCAGCGAGGCGATGACGAGGAGCCAGATCTTGGGCTCCTCCCCGATACCGAACCAGATGACGAGCAGGCTGAGGTAGGCCAGCGGCGGCAGGGTGCGGACGAACGTGACGAAGGGGCCGAGCACGGCGCGGGCCACCGGGACCAGCCCGATGACCAGCCCGAGCAGCACTCCGCCGACCGTCCCGAGGACGCTGCCCACGAGGATGCGGCGCAGGCTGACCCCCAGGTGTTCCTGGAGGGTGTGACCGCTGTAGCCCTGGGCGCTGGTGGCCGCGGCCTGGTCCCAGACCGCTCCCGGCCCGGGCAGGATGACCGGCGGCCAGACCTCGGCCCGGGCGACGGCCCACCACACCAGCAGGAATCCGCCCACGGAGAGCGCCCGGAGCCCGAACGACCGCACCGCCGGTGCGATCCCGCCGCTCTCCGGCGCTGGGGCCTCGGCTGACGGGCGGTCCGGCGCGAGGACGCTCATCCGGGGAGCCCCGGGAGCCCCCGCAACGCGCGGGGACGGGTGGCGCGAGGTACGCGGGCCGGAGAGGAGGGCCGGTGGGGGCACATGTGTGGCGTCTTTCGAGGAGGGATCGACGAACAAACCAAACTATACAGGTAGGAAATTAGAAGTTTGGATCCGGGGAGTCTCCGCCCGCCGGAAGGTCCTGTGGACCACCGGGTTCTCCCGCCCCCGGAACCTAGGATGGAGGGCATGCGCACCCCCCACCCCCGCGTTCACGTGTCCGCCGCCGTGATGACCCACCCCTCCCGCGCCGAGTCCGCGAGAGGGGTCGCCCGGCGCACCGGCCTGCCCCTCACCGGTCTGGCCCCGGATCCCGAGCCGGACGGCCCGCCCACCGCGCTCCGCAGCGCCCGGGTCGCCTTCGGGGCCGCCGCGCGGCACGACGACACCACCCACCACCTGGTCCTCCAGGACGACGTCCGACTGGCCGAGGGCTTCGCGGGAACCGTGGAACACACCCTGGCCGCCCACCCGGAGGCCGCCGTCTCGTTCTTCGTCGAGTGGGGGTCGCGCACGGCGGCCCTGGCCCGATGGGCGGTGTTCACCGGGGCCGGGGTGGTTCCGGTGGTCAACCCCTACGTGCCCACCGTGGCGTTGGCGCTGCCCTCCGCGCTCTCCGTGGCGCTGGCCCGGTTCCTGGCCGACGAGGGTGGGGACGGGGAACCCGACGACCGGGCGGTGCTCCGCTTCGTCCGACGTACCGGGACCCGTGCGCTGGTGGCGGTGCCCACCCCGGTGGAACACGAGGAGCTGCCCAGCCTGGTCGGGAACTCGGAGCAGGGGGCACGCCGTTCGGTGTGCTTCGCCGCCGAGCCCGTGGCCGATGCCGTGACCTCGGTCCTGGAGCCGCCGTGCCTGCTCCCCCACCTGAACTGGACCAACGGGGAGACCTCTCTCATCGATCTCCAGCACGACGTGCCCGAGTCCCACGTGCCGCTGGCCCGCGCGCTGGCCGCCTGGGGAGTCGACGAGGAACGGACGGAGGCGGCCCTGGCGGCCGGTGCGGGGCGGGGCCCGGTGCGGCGGCTGGTACCGGAGCCCCACCTGGGCGCGGTCTGGCGCACGGCGGTGGCCAACGGCGCGGTGCTGGAGGGCCGGTGGCCCGGGGTGGTCGGCGGGCTGCGCGACAGACGGACCCAGGCGACGGTGGAGGGCGCGCTGGCCACGCTGGTACCGGGTGCCCTGCGCGCCCTGGTCGACGTCGCCGCCCTGGAGGAGCACCGGTCGGCCGTGGTCGACCTGACCCTGGACGCCCTGGAGTTCGGCGCCGAGCACTGCCCCGCGCCGAAGGAGGCCCTGTGACCGTACGGCTTCCCGCACGGTGACGCCCCCGCCCCCGTCGCGCCGCGTCCCCGCCGGAGGTGTGGCCCGGCGGGGGCGCGCGGAACCCTAACGCTCCTTGGGGTGCAGCTGGCTGGTGACCGCGAGCCGGTTGTAGAGGTTGATCATGGCGATGGCGGACATCAGCGCGGCGAGCTCGGTCTCGTCGAAGAACTCGGCGGCGGACTCGTAGGCCTCGTCGGAGACCCCGGTGCCGCCGAGTTCGGTCATCTCGTCGGTGAGGGCGAGGGCCGCACGCTCGCGCTCGGTGAACCGCTCACCGGCCTCGTACCAGGTGGAAACGAGGAAGAGCCGCTGCTGGGACTCGCCCTCCTTGAGCGCCTTCTGGGTATGAAGGTCCACGCAGAACGCACAGCCGTTGAGGACGGAGGCCCGGAGTTTGATCAGTTCGAGCAGCTTGACGTCCAGATGGTCCGCGATGACCAGGTCGATCTCGTCGAGCTTCTTGTAGACCTCCGGCAGCTTCTTCGCCCACACCACGCGCTTTTCGGCCATGAGAACCGTCCCCTCGTCATCGGACACGCTGTCAAGCCAGATGCTACGACCTCGCCGCCGTCGACGCCCAACCCCCGGAGGAGTCCTCCCCACGCATGTCAGCACGCACCGACCGGACCCGTGTTCCGGAGCCCCCCTCCACTCCGGCGGACCCTCCCCAGCGCGCGGGGCCGATCGCCCGGCGGATCGCGGGCAAGGCTCTCCCGCTCTACCTCTCCATGCTGTCCACCCTCATCGGGAGCGCGGTCACCGCGGCGGTCCTGGGCAACACCGGGACCGTGGAGCTGGCCGCGTACGCGCTGGTGATCGCCGTGTTCAACCCGATGATCATGGTCGTGCACGGCACCCTGCGGGGCTCCATGCCCTTCTTCACCGAGAACGAGGACGACCCCCGGGCCCTGGCCCCGGTGCTCCGGGACAGCCTGTGGCTCAGCCTGTTCCTGGGGATCGTGGGCGGACTGCTGATCCTCGCCGTCCCCGTGGGCGCGCGGCTGGTCGGGGTGGCCGAACCCACCGTGGCCGTGCTGGGCCTCTACCCGCTGCTCATGGCCGGATACGTGGTGCTGGCGGCGGTCAAGAACGCGACCACCGTGCTGCTGGTCGGGTTGGGGCACACCAGGGCGGTGCTGGCGCTCTCCCTGGTCTCCGTGGCCTTCTCGCTGGTGGCGACCCCGACCCTGGTCCTCGGACCGGGGCCCCTCCCGGCCCTGGGGCTGTTCGGCGCGGGGGCCTCCATGCTCGCGATGAACGTGGTCACCGTGGGCCTGAACTTCGCGGTGGTCAGGCGCGGGACGATCCTGCGGGGGCACCCGATCGGGTTCGGCGCGCCCCGGTGGGCGGGGATCAGCCGGATGGCGAGGGTCGGACTCCCCACGGGTTCCACCCTGCTGATCAAATCCGGGTCACTGAGTGTCCTGGCCGTGGTGGTCGCCCGGATCGGCCCCGAGGAGGCCGCCGTCCACCAGGTCGCCGTGGTGCTCGTGGGAATGGCCTTCATCTCCTTCGTCGGCGTGGGCCAGGCCACCGTCCCGTTCACCGTGCGGGCGGCCGGGGCCCGCGACCGGGCCCTGGTGGTGCGCACGGTCCTGGCGAGCTACCTGGTGTCGCTCCCGGTGATGCTGGTCAGCGGGGCACTGCTCTGGTGGGCGGCGGGGCCGCTGGTCTGGCTGTTCACCGACGATCCCGGGGTACACGCCGGGGTGGTCGCACTCGTTCCGCTGCTGTGTCTGGTGGGTGCCTTCGACGCCCTCCAGTCGGCGCCCAACTCGGGACTGCTGGGGCTCAAGGACACCCGGCCCGCCATGTACGCGTTCGCCCTCGGTTACGGCACGCTGGTGCTGGCCTCGGTGCCGCTCGTGGAGCACGGCGGTCTGACCGCTCTGTGGGGCGCCAACGCGGGCGCCACGGCGTTCCTGGTGGCGGCGCAGTGGTTCTCGTTCCTACGGATGTCGCGCCGCGTGGCGCCGGATCCGGAGGCCCCCGCCTGACGCTCAGGCGGTACCGGTCCACGCGGTGAGGGCCGCGCGGACCTGCTCGGCGGAGGGCCGTTCGGCGCTCCAGGCGACGTGGCCGTCGGGGCGGACGAGGAGTGCGTCCGCCCCCTCGGGCAGGTCGCCGACGACCCGCAGGGCGCGCACCCGGTCGGCCCAGGGCCTCGCGGCCTCGGCCGAGGCTCCCACCCTGGTGGTGTCCAACAGGGTGAACCGGGTCGGGTCCACCAGCTCGTACAGCCGCGTGGTCTCCCCCTCGTGCACCAGCGGGAGGTCGTCCACACGCCGCCCCACCGAGGCGGAGTCCATCACCTGATCCGGCCGGCGGTAGCGCACGCTGAGACCGGAGACCAGTCGGCGCATCGCAGCGGACACCCGGCCGACCCGGACCAGGCGGGGGACCACGTGGGGACGGATCGCGCGGACCAGCCCGGGGGCCACCGCCATGCGCTGGATGAAGTCGGTGACGCGCAGGGTCTGGCGGCCCACCGGATGGCGTTCGTCCTCGTAGGTGTCGAGCAGCCAGTCGGGCGCCCACCCCCGCTCCTGCGCGACCAGCTTCCAGGCCAGGTTGGCGGCGTCCTGGATACCGGTGTTCATCCCCATGGCACCCATCGGGGAGTGCACGTGCGCCGCGTCCCCGGCGAGCAGGACCCGTCCGACCCGGTAGTGGTCCGCCTGACGGCGTTCGCTGAGGAAGCGCGTGGACCAGCTCATCTCCGCGACGCTGACCTCTCCGTCGGTGATCCGCCCCAGGGAGTCGTTGAGCTCCTCCCTGCTGACGGGCTGGTCCAGTGGCACGTCCTCAAGGCTCCGGTCCCAGACGATGGCCCGGTACCAGCCGTCCCCGTAGGGCGGCAGCAGCGCGAGCCCGTCCGGGCCGACGTAGGGATTGATCGCTGGGGGCAGTTCCCGTTCCGGGCGGACGTCGGCCAGCAGGATGTGCGTGTCGTAGCTGCGTCCGCTGAACCCCACCCCGAGCAGCGAACGGACGGCGCTGTGCGCCCCGTCCGTGCCCACCACGTAGGCGGCGCGCTCGGTGTGCGAGCCGGTCCGGGAGCGGACGGTGAGCGTGACCCCGTCCTCGTCCTGGTCGAGAGCGACGACCTCGGCGCCCCTCCTGATCCGGACCCCGAGGCGTTCGGCGCGGCGTTGGAGGAGCGCCTCGGTGCGCGCCTGGGCGACGGTGAGCACGTACCTGAACCGGCTCTCCGGGTGGCGCAGGTCCAGCGCCACCTCCCGACCGCCCATGGTGACGCGGACACGCGAGACCTCGAAGCCCTGGTCGACGATCTCGTCCGCGATCCCGCGCATGTCGAAGAGTTCGAGGGTGCGGGCGTGCAGGGCGAAGGCGCGGGTCAGGTTGGACTCCTCGGCGCGCTTCTCCAGGAGGGTGACGTCCGTCCCGGCCTCCGCGAGGTCCCCCGCGAGCATGAGGCCGGTGGGTCCGGCTCCGACGACGATGACGCTCATGCCGCTTCTCCTTACGGCGATTCAACGGTACTCTCAATACCGGAACTCTTAGTACCGATACTACGAGTACCCCAACCACTGTCAAGAGCTCGGGAGAGGGAATGCGCAAGGGACGAGGTGGCCGTCGCCCCGACCCCGCCGTGGACGAGGCCATCCGGAGGGCCACGGCGGAACTGCTCCCGGAGCGCGGCTTCGACCTGACCTTCGACGAGGTCGCCCGGCACGCCGGGGTGGGGCGCACCAGCGTGTTCCGCCGCTACGCCACCAAGCAGGAACTGATCCTGGCCGCCGCCGAGCAGATCACCATCGACCGGATCGAGGTCCCCGACACGGGTACGCTCCTCGGCGACCTGACGCTCGCCGTGCGCGCCGTCCACGGCGTGTTCGCGGAGCCCGCCACGCAGGCCCTGGCCCGGCACGCCCTCGTGGCCGCGCTCCGGGAACAGGCGGGGGCGGTCATCATCCGCACCCTGCTCGACCGGCGTCTGGAGCTGGTCACCGCGCTCCTGGAGCGTGCGGTGGAGCGGGGCGAGCTCTCCGGGACCGGCCGAGCCCGCCTGGTGGCCGACCTGCTCTCCGGGATGCTCATGGCCCGCCTCGCCGCCGGGCAGCCGCTCCCCGAGGAGCAGGAGTGCGACGCGCTCGCCGCCGCCATGGCCACCGCCGCCGCGGCCTGACCCCCGGCCGGACGGGCCCCTGACCGAACGGGCCCGGAGGACCGTGCCTCAGTCCTCCGGGTCGCGGGCGTCGTGCGTGAGCAGGGCCAGCTGGATCCGACCCGACAGGTCCAGCTTGGTCAACGCGCTGGACACGTGCGCCTTGACCGTGCCCATGGACATGTGGAGCCGATCAGCGATCTCCGTGTTGGACAGCCCCTCGGTCACCGCCTCGGCCACGTCCCGCTCCCGTGCGGTGAGCAGGGCCAACCGGGCACGGGCGCGGTCGCGGCGGGTGGGCACCTCAGTACGCTCCACGGGGTCGGCCCCGGCCACGCGGTCCATCAGCGCGCGGGCAACGCTCGGCGACAGCACCGGTTCGCCCAGGGCGGCACGGCGCACCGCCTCGACGATCCGCGCCGGGTCGGTGTGCTTGAGCAGGTACCCGGCGGCTCCCGCGCGCAGGGCCCGCACCACGGTGGTGTCGGCGTCGAAGGTGGTGAGCACGAGTACCTGCGGCCCCGGAGCCGGGCCCGCTCCCCCGACCGGCCCCGATCTCAGCCGCGCGGTGGCGGCGATGCCGTCGACTTCCGGCATACGCACGTCCATGAGGACCACGTCCGGGCGGTGCTCGGCCACGGCGGCCGCCACCTGGGAGCCGTCGTCGGCCTCGCCCACGACCTCGATGTCTCCGCCTCCGGAGAGCATCAGGCGCAGACCGGCGCGTACCAGGGCGTCGTCGTCCACGAGCAGGACCCGGACCGGAGTGTTCACGTCCTCCACTATCGCACCTCTCGGCCGTGTTCCCCGGCGGCACCGGCGGGCTGGTCGATCGGCCAGGGCAGCACGGCGGTCAGCTGGAACCGCCCCCGGGAGGGGCCGTGCCTCAGACGCCCTCCGTCCAGGTGCACGCGCTCTGCCAGACCCGCCAGCCCCGCCCCTGCTCCGGGGATCTCGCTGGCGGCCCTGCCGATCGGCAGCACGTTGCTGACCACGATCACGAGTTCACGGCCGGGGGAACCGGTCACCGTGACCGCCACCTTCGCGCCCGGCGCGTGCTTCCGGGTGTTGGTCAGCCCCTCCTGAACCACCCTGTAGGCGGTGCGCCGCACCTGTTGGCGCGGCTCGGCCCCTTCGGGCAGGTCCGAGGTGTAGGAGACCTTCTCCCCCGCGTCGACCGCCTCCGTCACCAGCCGTGTCACGTCCGCGAGCCGGGGTTGGCGGGTCTCCTCGTCCTCCCCGGAGAGATCACCCGAACGCAGCACCGTGAGGATCTCGCTGAGTTCGTCCAGCACGCGGTGCGCGTTGTCGCGGATCACCCGGACCGCCGTCCCCACCTCCGACGCCCTGAGCGGCGCGGCCTCGCCGGACTCCGCCCGCTCGGTCCGGTAGGCCAGCGCCCCGGCGTGCACGGACAGCAGGGACATGCGGTGGGCGACCACGTCGTGCATCTCGCGCGCTATCCTGCGGCGCTCGTCCACCCGAGCGGCGGCCAGCCGTTCCTCCCGCAGTTCGCGTTCGCGCCGCACGTCCTCCCGCAGCCGCTCGACCAGTCGCCTGCGGGAGCGGATGGCCGCTCCCCACGCCAGGTAGGCGCTCATCAGCACGAGGATGCCGATCGCGGTGAGGACGGAGTCGCCGGTGGATCCGGGCACCAGCACGGCCCAGGGCAGACCGAGGACCACGGCCAGGAAGGCCCCCAGCGCCGCCTGCGGCAGGGGCCGGTAGACGGCCAGACCGATGATGGAGACGGTCAGCGCGCCGATCACCGAGGTGGAGAACGAGGCGAGCAGGACGACGACCAGGGCCACGGCCAGCGGGTGGGATCGACGCCACCAGAGCGCGGCGCAGGCGGGCGGGAGGCAGGCCAGGTCGAGCCAGAGGACCCAGGCGGGCACGCGGTCGGTCGGATGCAGGTCCGTGGCGTAGGAGGCGTAGCCCAGGAGCCCGAAGACGACCGCGAACACCACGAGGAGGACGTCCACCACGAGGTCGCGGCGGCCTCGGCGACGCGTCTCCATGTGTCCCTCCCCCCGTCACGTCCGGCCTGGATTCCAGCCTAGAGCGCCCCGGCCGTCCGGCGCCTCGATCACCAGGCCAGGTGACGGCTGGCCGTCCTGGTCACCCGGCCAGCCGTCGTGTCCGGTCGGCCGATGCGGTCCGGGCGGTGCTCCCGGAGTATGGGGACCATGACTAGCCCTGACACACCAGCACTCGAGCTGGACGGACTCACCAAGGACTTCAACGGGACGCGCGCCGCCGACCGCGTGAGCCTGGCTGTGCCGCGCGGCGCCACGATGGGTCTGGTCGGTCCCAACGGCGCGGGGAAGACCACCTCGCTGTCGATGGCGGTGGGGCTGCTCCGCCCGGACTCCGGCACCGCCCGGGTCCTCGGCGTGGACGTGTGGCGGGACCCGATCGAGGCCAAGAGCCGTCTGGGTGTGCTCCCCGACGGCCTCTCCCTGCCGGAGCGGCTCACCGGGGGCGAACTCCTCGACTACTGGGGACGGCTGCGCGGTCTGGACCGCGACGTCACCCGGACCCGTGCCGGGGAACTCCTCCAGGTCCTCGAACTGGACGGCGCGGAGCGCGACGGCGTGCTGGTCGCGGAGTACTCCACCGGGATGCGCAAGAAGATCGGTCTGGCCACGGCGCTGCTGCACGCCCCGGAGGTGCTGGTCCTGGACGAGCCGTACGAGGCGGTGGACCCGGTGTCGGCCCGGGTGCTGACCGCGATCCTGCGCCGGTTCACCGACGGCGGCGGCACCGTGGTGATCTCCAGCCACGTGATGGCCCTGGTGGAGCAGCTCACCGACCGGGTGGCGATCATCGCCGAGGGACGGGTGCTGGCGGACGGCGCACTCGTCGAGGTCCGGGGGGCGGACGCCACTCTGGAGGACACCTTCGTCCGTCTGGTCGGCGCGCGCGAGGTCGGAGAGGGGGACCTGGCGTGGTTGAACTCCTGATCCGCCTCAAGTTCACTCTGGGGCGGCACGGCTCCGTCGGCACACGGTTCTTCTCCTTGGTGATGATCGCCCTGGGGGTCGGGCTGACCTGGTACCTGGCGGTCGCGGCCTCCTCCGACCAGGTCCGGTCGGGCCTGCTCATGCTGGCCCTGGCGGTCTGGGCGAGCGGCTGGGTGCTCGGCCCCACCATCACCAACGGGGTGGGGGTGCTGCGGGCGCAGTACTTCACCCTGCTTCCGCTGGACCGGGACCGGGTGGGTGCCGGGCTGCTGGTGACGGCGTTCGTCGGTCTGGGCCCCCTGCTCACCCTCGTGGCCACGGCGACGGTCGCCTGGCACGCGTGGGCCTCGGATCCGGCCACGCTGTTCCTGGGGCTGCTCGGCATGATGGCGCTGCTGGTGTTCATGGTGTCGCTGTCACGCCTGGTGTTCCGCGCGTTGGGCGTGGCCATGCACAGCCGGATCGGGATGGAGATCGCCTCCCTGCAGTGGGGCCTGATCGTGGCCGGGCTCTTCTTCGGGTGGATGGCGGTCCAACCGGCGTTCTCGGCCGTGTCGAGCCTGTCCCGGGAGGGGCTCCAGGGGACGGTCCTGACCGTGGTGTCCGCGGTGCCCACCTCCTGGCCGGTGCTGGCGGTGGACGCGGCCGCGGCGGGTTCGTGGGGCGCCGCCTTCGGCTGGCTGGGGGCGCTCGGCGCGCTCACCCTGGTGACGGTTCTGGTCACCGTGCGGCTGTTGGCTCCGAGCGTGGCCCCCCGCGGTGTGCGGAGACGGTCGCGGCCACTGGGTTCACGGGTGCTGCTCGGCGGTCGTTCCCTCCTGCCGGACACCCCCCTGGGCGCGGTGGTCGGCAAGGAGCTGCGCCAGTGGTGGCGGGACCCGTGGCGCGGCCTGGAACTGCGTGCCGCCCTGTGGACGGGCCTGATCATCGGCGTGATCGGACTGATCGGCCAGCTCCCGGAGGTCGCGCCCTTCGCCGGGGTGATGGCCCTGCTGGTCATCGGCATGGGCGGCGCCAACATGTACGGGCACGACGGCACCGCCCTGTGGCTGACCGTGGTCGGCCAGGGGCGCGACACGCTCCGCGCCGACGTGCGGGGCAGACAGATCGCGTTCGCCCTGCTCGCGGGCCCGTCCACGGCCGTGCTGAGCGTGCTGGCCGTGGTCGCCTCCGGGGCCGGTTGGGCGGTCCCGTACGTGGTGTCGAGCCTGGTGGTGTTCCTGGGGGTGGCCGCCGGACTGTCGATCCTGTTGTCGGTGGTGGCCGTCACCCCGGGTGTGGACCCGCACCTGCGCGTGGACGCCAACGACGCGGGCGACAACCAGCTCCAGGTGTGGATCACCCTGTTCGCCATGCCGGTGTTGTCGTCCCCCACGATCGGGGCCCTCGTGTGGGCCGGTGTCCAGGGCGTGCCCTGGCTGGCCGTTCCGGTGGCCCTGGCCAACGGGTCCCTGGCCGCCTGGCTGCTGGGCCGAACCGCCCACCTCCGTCTGGAGAAGCGGCTGCCGGAGACCTTCACCCGCATCCGGTACGGCAAGGACGTGGCGGCCCAGGCCGTGCCCCGTTCCGGCGGAGGGCTGTTGGACCAGCTGGAGCGCGGGGCGCTGTCCACCAACGTGGACACCAAACCCACCGGCTCCTGACCGTTCCCCTCCGTCCCAAGGGCGGGGAGCGACGGGCGACGGAGACCTCCGGTGGACCCGAGCGCTCACGGGACACACACGGAAGAGCGGCGCCGGTGGCGGCCTCGGGCCACCACCGGCGTACCCCCGTCGAGACTCCCTCCGCGCCGCGGGCCCCACCCCGGTTTCCGCGCCCGACGCCGGACCCGAGCGACCGACGCGTCGCTCCTGGAGCTTGACCTGGTGCGCGCTCCAGGTCCTAGCGTGAGCCGCATGACCACGAAACAGAGCAGGATCGGCTCCGGCTTCGGTATGCGCAGCACCGCGACGGACGTCCTCGACGGCGTCGACCTCACCGGGCGGGTCGCCCTGGTGACCGGCGGCTACTCGGGCATCGGCCTGGAGACCACACGGGCCCTCGCGGCGGCGGGCGCCCGCGTGGTGGTCCCGGCCCGCAGGCCCGCACGGGCCGAGCAGGCGCTGTCCGGGATCCCGGGAGCCGAGACCGCCGCGCTGGACCTGGCCGACCTCGACAGTGTGCGCGGCTTCGCCGACTCCTTCCCGTACGACCGCGTCGACCTGGTGATCACCAGCGCCGGGATCATGGCCTGCCCGCACACCGAGGTGGGCCCCGGTTGGGAGGCCCAGTTCGCCGTCAACCACCTGGGCCACTTCGCCCTGGTCAACCACCTGTGGCCCCGGCTCGACGACGGCGCCCGGGTGGTCGCGGTCTCCTCTGGCGCACACCACGCCTCCGGTATCCGCTGGCAGGACCCGTGGTTCGCGGAGGGCTACGACCGCTGGCTGGCCTACGGGCAGTCCAAGACCGCCAACGTCCTCTTCGCCGCGCACCTGGACCGGCTCGGTCGCGAGCACGGGGTACGGTCCTTCTCCCTGCATCCGGGGGCGATCCTCACCCCGCTCCAGCGGCACCTCACCACACAGGAGAGGGTCGACCAGGGGTGGATCAACGAGCAGGGCGACGTCATCGACCCCACCCTCAAGTCCCCCGAGCAGGGCGCCGCCACCCAGGTGTGGGCGGCCACCTCCCCCCGGCTCGCGGGCCTGGGCGGGCTGTACTGCGAGAACTGCGACATCGCGGAGCTCCCGGAGTCGGCCGATCCCACTCAGGGTGAGGGCGGGGTGGCCGCCCACGCCCGGGACCCGGAGCAGGCCGAGCGGCTGTGGGCGTGGTCGGCCGAGCTCACCGGCGTGAACGCCTTCGCCCGAGCCTGAGCCCACCCGAGCCGGTGCGTTCCGGCTCCCGTCCGGCTCCCGGATCAGTACTCTCCGAAGCCCGCACCCGTCCGAACCGCCCGGGGCGCTCCGTGCGACGGGGCGCCCCGCACGCCGTGTCGGCCACCCGGCGCCTGTGCCAGAGTTGGGACCGCGAGGACCAGCAGGAGGTACAGATGGCTCGGAAGGCCGACCCCGCAAGGAGACGCGAGGTCCTGGACGCCGTGATCGAACAGCTCGCGGACACCGGGATCAGCGGGTTCACGCTGCGCGGACTCGCCCAGGGTCTGGGGCAGAGCACCCGCGTGCTCACCCACCACTTCACCGACCGCGAGGACCTGCTCTCAGCGGTCCTGGCCCGGCTGGACGAACGCCAGCACCAGTCGCTGCTGGCCACCAAGGGGTGGGAGGACGCGGCCGTCCCGGTCTCCGACATCGTCCGCGCCTCCTGGCGGCGCAACCTCGGCCCGGAACTCCCCATGACCCGGCTGATCAGGGAGATCGAGGGGCTGGCCTCGGCAGGGCGCCTGCCCGCGTCCAGCGCCGGGTTCCTGCGCGGACGGGCGGAGTTCGTGGCCTCCTGCCTGACCCTGCGCGGTTCGTCGCCAGACCGTGCCCTCAGCCTCGCCACCCTGCTCAACGCCTCCTTCGCCGGACTGGAGGCCGACTACCTCACCACCGGCGACCTGGGCCGCGCCGAGGCCGGACTGGACCTGCTGTGCGAGTGGATCGACTCCACCGCGACACCCCGTTGATCCCAGGGCCGGCCCGCGGCTGACCGGGGCTCACGCTCCGGGCCGGGCTCGGACCCTCTCGTAGACCGGGACCAGACCGTCGAGGAAGGCGGTCAACGCCAGTTCGAAGCTGTCCTCGTCGATCTCGGCGGCGACCTCGGCCAGCCGGTGGGCCTGGGACAGGTTCGGGTAGCGGTCCTGGTAGACCCACACGTCGTCGTCGAATCCGCCCGCGAAGGAGTGTGTCGCCGCGCCCACCACCAGGTACTTGGTGGAGGCGCCGATCATCGTCGCGTAGCGGGGCGGCCAGCCCGCGCCCACGAGCCCGCCGTGGACGGCGTCGGCCCTGCGCAGCGCCTCCTCACGGCGGCCCGGCCCGGCGGCGATCACCGGGAGCAGGTTGGGGTGCTGGGCGAGCGCCGCGCGGTAGGAACGGGCCCACACGGCCAGGCCCTCGCGCCAGTCGCCGCCACCGAAGGCGGACACGTCGATGTGTGTGGTGGCCTCCTCCGCGACCTCGCTGAGGAGTTCCTCCTTGGTCCGGTAGTGGCTGTACAGCGAGGCGGCCTGGACGGCGAGCTCCTGGGCGAGCTTGCGCATGGACAGCTGCTCCAGTCCGTCCCGGTCGATGAGCGTGAGCGCGGCCGTCCGGATGGCCGGTTTGCTCAGGATCGGTGTCTTGGGTCTGGCCACGGCGGGGCTCCCCTTCCGCGCTGTTCTCCTCCGCGCCGGGCCGTCCGGCGTCAGCGCTGATCATCGCACGGCGACGCCCCGCCTCCCGTCGGACGCGACGGTCCCGGCCACGTCCCGACCCCTTGCGTGCGTTGACGGGCACGGCGTACCCTCACATAACCGAACACCGTTAGGTTATCTGGGAGCAGCCGTGATCGATTTCTCACTGAGCGAAGAACAGCGCGCCATCCAGAGCTGGGTGCGGACCTTCGTCGAGCGGGAGCTGATGCCGCTGGAGAACGACGTGCTGCGCCGAGAACGCGAGGGCCACCCGCCCGGCCTGAACCACGAGGAGCGAACCCGGCTGCGCGCGCTCGCCCGCGGGTCCGACTTCTGGGGCGTCTCCACCCCCGAGGAGTACGGCGGCATGGGCCTCGACGCCGTCACCGAGGCCCTCATCGAGACTGAACTCGGCCGGACCTTCCTCACCTTCAAGTTCGGCGGCGAGGCCGACAACATCCTCTTCCACGCCAACGAGGAGCAGAAGCGCACGTACCTGGTCCCGACGATCGAGGGCGAGCGCCGTTCCTGCTTCGCCATCACCGAACCCGGAGCGGGGTCCGACGCCAAGGCCATCCGCACACGGGCGGTCCGTGACGGCGACGAGTGGGTGATCAACGGCGAGAAGACCTTCATCACCGGCGGCGAGGAGGCCGACTTCGCCCTGGTCTTCGCCGTCACCGACCCCGAGAGGGGCGCCGACGGCGGTGTGACCTGCTTCCTCGTCGACCGTGACATGGGCTGGACCTCCGAGCCCATCGACACCATGGGCGAGCGCCGCCCCGCCTCCCTGGTCTTCCAGGACGTGCGCGTCCCCCACGAGAACGTCCTCGGGGAGGAGGGCCGGGGCTTCGCCCTCGCCATGAAGTGGATCGGACGGGGCCGCTACCTGCTGCCCGCCCGCGCGCTGGGCGGCTGCGAGCGCCTGCTCGACATGGGCATCGAGTACGCCAGGACGCGGGAGACCTTCGGCGCTCCCATCGCCGACCGGCAGGCCATCCAGTGGATGATCGCCGACTCCCAGACCGAGATCGAGGCGCTGCGGCTGCTGGTGCTCCACGCGGCCTGGCAGGTCGCTCAGGGGCTGGACTCACGGCACGCGCAGTCGATCGCGAAGCTGTTCGGCGGTGTGAAGGCCAACGAGATCGTCGACCGCGTCATGCAGATCCACGGCGGCATGGGCTACACCCGGGAGCTGCCCGTCGAGCGCTTCTACCGCGACCTGCGGCTCCTGCGCATCTTCGAGGGCACCGACGAGATCCAGCGCCGCACCATCGCCCGGGACCTGCTCAAGGGCCATGTGAAGGTGGGCGCGACGCTCAGGTAGCGGTGGGGACGCGAAGGGGTCCGTGCCGCGTGTGGGAGCGCGGCACGGACCCCGAAGCGTGCGCCCGCCGCCCGGCTGGGCGTACCCCGGCCCGGGCGGCGGGACGAACGGTCCTACTTGCCCTTGACGTCGACCAGGTCGACGACGAACACCAGGGTCTCCCCCGGCTTGATGAGGGCGCCGGCGCCGCGGTCCCCGTAGGCCAGGTGCGGCGGGATGACCAGCTGACGGCGGCCGCCCACGCGCATGCCCAGGACGCCCTGGTCCCAGCCGGGGATGACCTGGCGGGCGCCCAGCTTGAAGGTGAGGGGCTCGCCGCGGTTCCAGCTGGCGTCGAACTCCTCGCCGGTGGAGTGCGAGACGCCGACGTACTGCAGGCTGACGGTGTTGCCGTGCCCGGCCTGGTCGCCCTCGCCGACGGTGAGGTCGGTGACCTGGAGGTCCGCGGGCGGCGGGCCCTCGATGAAGTCGATCTCGGGACGCTCAAGCGCCATGGTGGGGTCCCCCTCGGTTGAAGACGTGAACAGAGGGGCCCAGGCTATCGGTGGTGACCGATGGCCCGGACAGAGTGCGCCAAAGGGGGCGGAGGTCGGGGTCCACGATCCGGGAATCCGGAGATGCGAGGCCGGTCCCGAGGACGTCATGGACGCCAGCATGCTCGGCTCTCGTCCCGCGCGCCAGGGGATTTCCGGCCCGCACTCGGGAGGACCCGAGGTCACACCCGCGTGCGCCCGTGGTCCCCGACGGTGGCGGCGACGACGTGTCCGTGCCCCTCCACCTTGATCGGGCCGCTGTCGGCCTGGACGAACACGGACTCCCCCCGGCCGAGGGTGACCCCCTCACCGACCTCGGCGACCAGGTCCACGGTCCCGTGCAGCGCCAGGACCACCGTGGGTCCGTCGCCCGGCAGGTGAGCGGTGATCCGCCCCGGGCCGATCTCGTGGAGCGCGAACTCCGGAGCGGCCGGGCGGAACTCCCGACGGCCGTCCAGGAAGCCCGGCTGGGCGTACGGGATGGGCAGGACCGAGAAGTCCACCACGTCGAGGAGCTCGGGGGCGTCCACGTGCTTGGCGGTCAGACCGGCCCGGAGCACGTTGTCGGAGCTGGCCATCACCTCCACCGCGGTTCCCTGGAGGTAGGCGTGCATGTTGCCCGCCGGGAGGAAGAGCGCCTGCCCGGGCCAGAGCGTGACCCTGTTGAGCAGCAGCGCGGCGACCGCGCCCGGATCACCGGGATAGCGGGTGGCCAGGTCGGTGACGATCTCCGCGTGGGGGCCGCGTCCGCCGCCCGACCACTCCCGGACGAACTCCTCGATCATCCGGCACCGGTCCGGCGAGGGGAGGGTCAACAGACGGGTGAGGGCGGCACGGAGCGCCGACTGGGTGTCGGCGTGGGACAGGTCCTCCCGGAGCTCGGTGGCCAGGTCGTTGTCGAGCCCGATGAGGTCGGCCACGGTGGCGGCGGGTTCACGGAACCCGCACAGGGCCTCGAACGGCTCCAGCGCGAGGAGGAGCTCCGGCTTGTGGTGGGGGTCGCGGTAGTTGCGGTGGGGGGCGTCGAGCGGGATCCCCGCGCGCTCCTCGGCCTCGAAGCCGGAACGGGCCCGTTCGGCGTCGGGGTGGACCTGGAGCGAGAGCGGGGCCTCGGCCGCGAGGAACTTCAGGAGGTAGGGCAGGCGGGCGCCGAAGCGTTCGGCGGTCCGGTGGCCGAGAACGCGGTGCGGGTCCTCGGAGATGAGCTCGGGGAGGGGTCTGTCCCCGTCGTCGCAGTGCGCGGTGCTGGGGGCGCCGTGGTGCGCGCCCAGCCAGAGCTCGGCCTGGGGGGTGCCGTCGGGGTCGGTGCCCAGCAGACGAGGAATGGCAGCGCGTGCTCCCCAGGCGTACGGTCGTACCCTGTTGGTGAGCCTGTGCATCAGCTCCCCGCTTTCCCGTCGGCGTGTTCTCACCCCGTGGACGCTCCGGTGAGGTGTGAACAGTCTTGCCAAGAGAAGCCTCCCGGTCGACACGGCACGCCCCACATCTCGCGGTAGTGCACACTTCACCTCGCCAGTTGGGCAGGCACCCGTGGAACCCGGCGCCCGGTGACGGCAACGAAGTTACTGGGAAGTAAACCACGTTCGAGGACACGTGAACAGCACCACACTGTCACCTTCCAGAGACAACTGACGGTGCCCTCCAGGGTGACTCATGATGCCATCCGCATGACGATGAGGCCCGCTTCCCACGGGCCCGACACCCAGCGGGTCCCCGGAACTCCGGTGATCCTCGCCGCTCCCACCGGCGTCGGCCCCGCGAGCCCGACGGCCGGTCGGGAACCCGGAAAACCGGATGCCGCGCGAGGGCCCCGACCAGTAGGGTGCCCCGACCCCGGGAACACCAAGCACCAAGGAGCCAGCCCCATGCGACTGCGTCGAGGCGGCACGGACGACACCGACGAACTCCTGCGGCTCTTCGACGAGGCCGTCGTCTGGCTCACCGAGCGCGGCTCCGCCGACCAGTGGGGCACCCGCCCCTGGTCGGAGATCCCCGAGAGGGTCGAGAGGGTCCGCGGGCTCGCCTCGGACGGCCTCTGGATCGCCGAGATCAACGGGGCCACGGCAGGGGCCCTGGTCATCAGCGAGACCGCCCTCGACTACGCGCCACCCGTCGACGAACGGGAGGTCTACGTGCGCCTGCTCCTGACCGACCGGCGGTTCGCCGGTCGCGACGTCGGCGGCCAGCTCCTCGACCACGCCCGGAGCCAGGCCCGCGAACGCGGGATCTCCCTGGTCCGGGTGGACTGCTGGTCGGGCGGCGACGGCTCACTCATCCGCTACTACGAGCGGCAGGGGTTCACCCCTACCGTGCGCGCGCCCGTCGGGGACAAGGAGGTCCAGGTCTTCGAGGACCGCCTGGGACCCCACGGGCCAACGGCGGGGCTCAACGGTCCCTGAGCACCCGGTCCGAGGCCTCGACCAGGCGGTCGATCACCTGCTGGGTCAGCTCCGGGTCGGGGCTCCCCAGCCCGGCGATCGAGGACATGTACATGCCGTCCCCGGCGAGGCGGATGGTCTCGGCCAGCACCGGGTCCGTGAGTTCGGCGTGCAGGAGCTCACCCCAGCGGGTGAACAGCTCCTTCACGAGGACGCCCGCCTCCGGGGGGATGTCCTCCTTGCTGCGCAGGGCCGCGATGACCGCCCAGTACAGCTCGCCCTCCACCGTGGTCTGCGGCAGCGACGTGCGCAGGAAGTAGCGGACCACGCCCTCGTCGCTCTCGACCGCCTCGCGGAACTCCTCCTCCGCCAGCGCGCGGACGCGCTCCATGAGGCCGACCATCATGGCCGACTTGGAGGGGAAGTGGTAGAGCAGCCCGCCCTTGGACACTTCGGCGGCGCGTGCGACCGCCTCCAGGGTCACCGAGGAATAACCTTCGGCGATCAGGATGTCCTGTAAGGCGTCGAGGATGCGATCCCGCGTGTTCGATGTACTCACGATTGACACTGTACCGGCTGGACGGTACTGTACCGGCTGGACGGTTGAAGAGTCCCGGATCGTGCCCGCACCACCGTGCCGCACCCCGGTCGACCAGACTTCCCGTCCGCACAGCCCGGTCGGCACCGACTCCCCACCGGGCCCGCGCCCTCACTCCGAGAGGCGCGCAACCCACAAGCGATGACGAGGGAAAGATGAGTTCCGCCAAGGCCGGAAACGGCGCCACCCACACGCACGGGGGCAACACGTCCCCACCCGCGCTCGCGGGCCCGCGCGAGTGGGCCGCACTCGCCGTCCTGGTCCTGCCCGTGGTGCTGATCTCGGTCGACATGACCGTGCTCGGCTTCGCGGTCCCGGCCCTGAGCGAGGCGCTGCGCCCCAGCTCCGGACAGCTGCTGTGGATCATCGACATCTACGGCTTCATCCTGGCCGGACTGCTGATCACCATGGGTTCGCTCGGTGACCGGATCGGGCGACGACGCCTGCTCATGATCGGTTCCGCGGCCTTCGGCGCCGCGTCCCTGCTGGCCGCCTTCGCGCCCAACGCCGAGACGCTGATCATCGCCCGCGCCCTGCTGGGCGTCGCGGGTGCCTCGCTGATGCCCTCGACGCTCTCCCTGCTGCGCAACATCTTCCTGGACCCGCGCCAGCGCCTGCTCGCCATCGCGATCTGGGCGTCCGGGTTCTCCGGCGGCGCCGCGCTCGGCCCGATCCTGGGCGGCTGGCTCCTGGAGCACTTCTTCTGGGGTTCGGTCTTCCTGATCAACCTGCCCGTGATGGCGCTGATCCTGATCCTGGTGCCGCTGCTGGTCCGTGAGTCCCGCAACCCGGACTCCGGCCGGATCGACCTGCTGAGCGTCGTGCTGTCGCTGGGCGCCATGCTGCCCATCGTGTTCGGCATCAAGAAGATCGCGACCGGCGGCCTCGACGTGCTGCCGATCCTCTCGCTGGCGTTCGGTCTGACCCTGGGCTACCTGTTCGTGCGCCGACAGCGCACGCTCAAGGACCCGCTGATCGACGTGTACCTGTTCCGTTCGCGCGTGTTCAGCGTGGCGGTGGTCACCAACCTGATGATCGTGTTCTCCCTGGTCGGGTCGTTGTTCTTCCTCACGCAGTACCTCCAGCTGGTGCTCGGCATCTCACCGATGCGCGCCGGGATCGTGCTGGTGCCGGGGCTGCTGCTGTCGATCATCGCCGGTCTGGTCGCGGCTCGGGTGGCGCGCCACCTGAGCCTGTCCACCGTGATCGGGGTGTCCCTGCTGGTGACGGCGGCCGGGTTCGGCGCGCTGGTGCTCACCCCGGCCGACGACGTGACCCGTGGTGTGGCGCTCGTGGTCACGGCCTTCGTGCTGATCTCGCTGGGCACCGGCTTCGCGGAGACGCTCACCAACGGCGCGATCATGTCGGCCGCCCCGCCCAAGCGCGCGGGCGCCGCGTCCGCGATCTCCGAGACCGCCTACGAGATGGGTGGCGCCCTGGGCGTCGCGGTGCTGGGCAGTGTGCTGACCGCGTTCTACCGTGGCCACCTCACCGAGGTGGACGGGGTGCCCGAATCCGCGACCGAGGCCGCCCGGGAGACCCTGGGCGGTGCCGCCAACACCGCCTCCGACCTGGGCGGGGCGGCCGGTGACGCGCTGATGGACTCGGCCCGGCTGGCGTTCACCGACGGCATGCACCTGACCTCGGCCATCGCCGTGGTGATCGTGCTCGCCGCCGCGGCCCAGGCCTGGTTCCTGCTGCGCGGCCACGGCAACCCGGCGGTCGACGCCCCGGACCACGGGACGGACCACGGGACGGACCACGGGACGGACCGGCGGGAGGCCTCCGAGGCCCCCGTCACCGCCGGGTCCGACCATGCCGTCGAGGTCGTCGAGGCCAACGAGTCCGCGAGGTAACGACCGTCACGAGTTCGGCCCCCGAGGGACGTCCCTCGGGGGCCGACCCGTGTCCCGGTTCGCGGACACGGTCGGCCCAGAGGGTCAGGGCAGGCGCAGGAGCTCGACCTCGCCGCCCACCCACCCCGGCGGAACCACGGCGTAGGCGTCGGCCAGGGCGGCCCCGCGCAGACTGCCCGGACGGTCGTGACCCACCGGCTCCGCGTACCCCTCCCCCACACGCACCGCGACCAGGCGTGTGTCGTCGGGTCGGGACCGCACGTCCGCGCCCAGAGTCGTCCTCGCCAGACCAGCCGTCGGGTCGGGGCGGCCGGACATCGCGCACAACAGCGGGACCAACAGGGTGAGCGACGCCACGAGTGCCGCGTTCGGGTTCCCGGGCAGGCCCACGAACACGGTGCCGTCCCGGTGGGCGAGTAGCTGCGGGTGCCCGGGGCGGCAGGCCACCCCGTCCACGACCACCTCCGCGTCCAGTTCCCGGAGCACCCCGCGCAGGTGGTCGGCGGGTCCCTTCGAGGAGGAACCGCAGACCACCACCACGTCGGTCCCGGCCGTGATCAACGCCTCACCCAGGTCCCCGAAACCGTCCCCCAGCATCCGCACGCGATCCAGGTGGGCCCCGGCCCAGGCGAGGACCCCGGGCAGCAGGGGGCCGATCGCGTCACGCACCACACCGTCCCCCGGCAGGCCGTTCGTGGCGAGCTCGTCCCCGGTGACCAGCACGGAGACTGTGGGCAGACGCACACCGAGACCGTCGTGGCCCAGGCTCGCCGCCAACCCCAGCACCGCCGGGGTCACCTCGGTGCCCGCTTCCAGCACCCGCTCCCCCGGCACCGTCTCCTCGCCCGACCACCGCACGTGCCGTCCGGGGAGAGCCTCCCCGCGCACCCAGCCGTCCGCCACCTCGGCGTGCTCGTAGGGCAGGACCGACTCGGTGCCCTTCGGCGCGCGGGCGCCCGTCGCGATCTCCACCGCCTCGCCCCGCCCCAGGGAGAGCCCCGCCACGGGAGCGCCGGCCAACTGCGCGCCCACCAGGCGCCACGGTCCCTCACCCGCCACCGCGAAGCCGTCCATCGCCGACGCGTCGAAGGCGGGCAGGCCCACCAGCGCCCGCAGGTCGTCAGCGAGCACACCGCCCAGGGCCCGGCCCAGAGGGAGGTCTCGCGCGGGCGTGCCCGACCGCGCCCCGAGCTCGCGCGCACGCTCACGCGCCCTCGCCCAGGGGACGGCACCTCCGTGCCCTCCACACGCCGCGCCGTCCGCCACGGGGATGTCCATGCCGCTCCGTCCACTCCGCTGCCCGATGTGCCCCGGATCCGCCCGGAACTCCTGACGCGGACGCTACCCGCCCCGCGCACCCACCCAGGGGAGCGCCGCACGACCCCGCCGAGCTCTGATTTGCCGTCTGTCGAATCTCCGGTAAAGTCTGTACCAGCAGCAAGGCGAGGCCAACGGAAACGGGGGCCGAGCCGGGCAGCACGCGGACGTGGCTCAGCTGGTAGAGCATCACCTTGCCAAGGTGAGGGTCGCGGGTTCGAATCCCGTCGTCCGCTCGGAGGAGACGCGGGGCGAGAGATCGCCTCACGTGTACTCGGTGGAGTGGCCGAGAGGCGAGGCAGCGGCCTGCAAAGCCGTCTACACGGGTTCAAATCCCGTCTCCACCTCCCAGTCTCACTGGGGCGATTAGCTCAGTTGGCTAGAGCACTACCTCGACACGGTAGGGGTCACAGGTTCGAGTCCTGTATCGCCCACATCACGCGAAAGCGGGTTCCCACGGGAGCCCGCTTTCGTCGTTCCCACGGTGGTGTGGCCGCTCCCAGCAGGTAGAGCGCCCCCACATCGCGTCCGCCGATCATCGGTCACCCCCAGCACACGCTGGACCATCGCCGGTGTGACCTTCTCCTGAACGCACCTCATCCCCGGCCCGGCGTGGCCGAGGACGCCTGCCCGGGCCCCTGTTGCGCTCGTCCACTTGACGCACGGCCTGTTTGTAAAGCTATGCTTTACATGTGCACGAACAATTGACGAATGCGCTGCGGGCCCTGAAGGCACGCATGGACGCCTTCCTCGCCTCACGCGTCCTGGCCAAGGACGACGACTGGGCCGACTCGATCGCGCGTGCCGTGGGCATGCAGACGGCGGCCGACGACGTCGTGCGTGCCGTCGTGCAGCAGGCACGCCAGAACGGCGCCACCTGGCAGGTCATCGGGGACGCGCTCGGCGTGAGCAGGCAGGCGGCGTTCCAGCGCTACGGCAAACCGATCGATCCCAGGACTGGAGAACCCATGAACACCACGCCACTCCCCGGCGTCGCCGAACTGGCGGCCTCGGTGATCGCGGACCTCGCCGCGGGGCACTGGGCACGTGTCACCGAGCGGTTGGATCCGACCATGCGCGACGGCCTGTCGGAGGACGCGCTCGCGGCCGCGTGGGCGCAGCTCGTCGGCCTGTCCGGAGCCTTCGAGGGACGCGGGGCGCCGGAGGTCGCCCGGGCCGGTGACCTGACGATCACGAACACGCCGCTCGCGTTCGAGGCGGGCGACTACACGGCGCGGATCTCGTTCCGCGACGACCACACCATCGCCGGGCTGCACATCCTCGAAGGGCAGAAGTCGTGACCGTCAGACCTCCGGGCACCTCCCCCACGGAACGGGGCGGCCCCCGCATGACCAGCCGGAACCTGCGCGCCATCGGCGTGTTCACCGCTCTCGCGTTCGCCCTCGCCTGGCTTCTCGCACTCCCGCTCTGGTTCGGGGACGGACTCGCCAGCCCCTGGTTCACCGTGGTGGCCACCGCCACGATGATGACCCCCGCGATCGCCGCGCTCGTCGTGGTGTTCTTCGTGGAGCGGCCGGAGCAGAAGGCCTGGACCCTCGGGCTGTGGCCGCTGAGACCGGTCCGGAGGGTGCTCGGCTACGGCGTGCTGGGGATCCTCGTGTCCATCGCGCTGGTCCTGGTGGCGCTGCCGATCGGTGCGCTGCTGGGGGTGTACCCGGCGGACTTCGCGAACCTCTCCGGATTCCAGCAGGTCCTGGACGAGCAGGCGGGAGGGGTCGAGATCCCGATCCCGCTCGGCGCGCTCATCCTCGTCCAGCTCGCCGTGCTCCCCCTGGCGGCGTTCGTCAACCTCATCCCCGCGCTGGGCGAGGAGCTCGGGTGGCGAGGGTGGCTGCTCCCGAAGCTGATGCCGCTGGGAACGCTCCCGGCCCTGCTGGTCTCGGGCGTGATCTGGGGCCTGTGGCACGCCCCGCTCATCCTCCTCGGATACAACTACCCCGACGCGCCGGGCTGGCTCGGCCTGACCGCGATGGTCACCATGTGCGTCCTCGTCGGCGCGGTCTTCGGCTGGCTGCGACTCCGGTCGGCATCCGTGTGGCCCGCGGCCCTGGCGCACGCCGCGTTCAACGGGGCGGGTGGGACCTTCCTCCTCTTCACGACGGCGGGCGAGCACGTCGACACCACGCAGGCGACGATCCTGGGCTGGAGCGGGTGGATCGTCCCGCTCGTGCTCGTGGTGGTCCTCGTCGCCACGGGACAGTTCTCCTCCGCGAAGCACCCCTCCCGTCCGGCGTGACGACCGGGACCCTCCGGGACGAACTCCACCAGTGTGCACCCGGAGTGGCGATTTTCGCAACGGCGTGAGGTTGTCACTTCGTTACGTAGGCATCGGACCGAGCTTCTCTGATAGCGAGAAGCGCCTGGGCATAAGGGTTCTCATGCGCCCCGAAGCCCATGAGGGCCCACTCGGAGGCCCCAGATGCGATTCCGACTGGTTGATTAGTCAAGCGCAACACAGTAGTAACTGGATGGCCCGTGCCCTCGAACCCGGAGGTGACCCGAGTCATCCGCTGGAACATCGACAACACCGTCTTCTGGCCCGCGCTGATCATGGTCGTCGGCTTCAGCGCGCCGTTCGTGATCGCGCCGACGACCGGCGAACGCCTGCTCGGCGACGTCCTCTCCTGGCTCCAGTCCGACCTGGGCTGGGTGTACATGTGGTTCGTCGCCGGGCTCGCGGTCCTGCTCGTCTGGCTCGTCTTCAGCCGCTACGGCCGCATCAGGATGGGCGGCCCCGACGACCGCCCCGAGTTCTCCACCCCCACCTGGCTCGCGATGATCTTCACCGCCGCGATCGGCGGCGGCCTCATGTACTGGGGCATCATCGAGTGGGCCCACTACCACTCCGCTCCCCCGTTCCAACTCGAACCGCGCGGAACCGAGGCGGCCGAGTGGTCGGCCACCTACCCCCTCTTCCACTGGGGTCCCACGGCCTGGGCGGTCTTCTGCGTCCCGACCCTCGCCCTCGCCTACGCCTACCACGTGCGCCGGATCCGCCGTCTCCGCCTCAGCGAGGCCTGCCGAGGCGTGCTCGGCGACCGCGTCGACCGCTGGCCCGGGCGCGTCATCGACGTCCTCTTCATCCTCGGGATGATCGGGGCCGCGGGGACCTCCCTCGCCCTGGCCGTGCCCACCATCGCGGAGGGCGCGTCCCGCATGTTCGGTGTCGAGCCGGGCGCCGCCCTCAACACCGTCGTCATCGGCCTGTGGACCCTTCTGTTCGCGGGCAGTGTCGCGCTGGGCCTGCACCGAGGCCTGAAGCGCCTCGCCAACCTCAACCTCTACCTGGCCGCCGCTCTGGGACTCCTGGTCCTGGCGGTCGGACCGACGGTCTTCGTGATCGACACCTTCACCAACAGCGTCGGGCTGCTCGCCCAGAACATCGTCCGGATGAGCACCTACACCGATCCCGTCGGCGGGTCCGGTTTCCAGGAGGTCTGGACCGTCTTCTACTGGGGCTGGTGGATCTCCTACGGACCGTTCGTGGGCATGTTCTGCGCGAAGATCTCCAAGGGCCGCACCGTCCGGCAGATCATCATCGGCATGTGCGGCTTCGGCAGCCTGGGCTGCTGGCTGTCGTTCGCGCTGCTCGGCAACTCCAGCATGGCCTTCGACCTGCGGGGGCAGGCGCCGATCGTGGACACCCTGGAGTCCGAGGGCGCGGTCCAGGCCATCTTCGCCACGCTGGAGGCCTTCCCGCTCAGCTGGATCATCACCCCGCTGTTCCTGGTGCTGTTGCTGATCTTCCTGGCCACGACGCTGGACTCCGCCTCCTACATCATGGGGTCGGCGACCTCCCGTGACCTTCCCAACGAAGTGGAGCCCTCACGGTTCAACCGCGTGCTCTGGGCCCTCGTCCTCGCGGCCGTGTCGGTCTCGGTGATGTCCGCCGGGGGCACCGACGCGTTGCAGACCCTGTCGGTCGTGACGGCGTTCCCGCTCATCATCGTCCTGAGCCTGGTGGCCGTGTCCCTCGTGCGCTGGCTCCGCGAGCACGACCACCAGGACGGTGTCCGGCAGAAGGACCTCAGACCCCCTGGCGAGCTCGTGGAAGTGCGTTCCACAGCCCCAACGGTCGGGCGACCGCCAGCATGACCGCACACAGCACCAGGCAGCCCACGCCGAGCCAGAGGTTCCCGTACCGCACGGCGATGAGCGGGAAGGAGGCCGTGATCAGCCCTCCGCCGATGAAGGGGCTGACGAAGGGGGAGCGCAGCGCGAAGGCCCGGTAGGCGTTGGACCTCATCTGCGGATCCGCCGCTCTGAGCAGCATCAGGCCGATCGCGACGACACCCGTCTGGGCCCCGAACTGGGCGATGGAGTTCTCCGCCCAGTCCTCGCGGAAGATCCTGGGTCCCACGTGGAAGTAGATGAGGACGCTCACCCCCGCCATCGCGAGCATGACGATGGTCAACGGGATCCAGTTCGCCAGCATGATCGGAACGGCCAGAGACGCGATGGCCGCGACGACCAGGAAGTCCAGTGCGACCCCCGCGATGGCGTTGAGCGTCGGTTTGTCGACGAGCACCCGGAAGCGGGTCCGGCTGATGGCCAGTTGGACGAGGAGGCCGCCGATCATCGCCAGGGGGAAGAGCGGCACCCCGGAGACGACCTGGTCGATGACGTGCTTGAACAGGGAGCCGATCAGGATCGCCAGGGCGATGAGAGAACCGTGGAAGGCGAGGTTGCTCAGGGCCGAGGCGTGGAGTCTCCCGGTCGTCGCCTGGTTCTGGTCGGCCTCCTCCAGGATGTCGGCCTGCTCGACCTGTCGCGCGGTCGCCTCGTGGGAGAGGTGGCCGCGCTTGGCGGCGATGTTGAGGAGAACGGTGCCCATGACGACGCCGTACACCAGCCCGACCGTGGCGGCGAAGAGTGCGAGCGGGGTGCCGTCGGGCCAGCCCAGGGCGGTCCACGTCTCGTCCATCCCCGCGGCGGTCCCGTGCCCGCCTGACCAGGACGCCTCGAAGATGGTCGAGAAGAGCGGATCGGTCCCGAACAGCGGCCCCAGGACCGCGAAGACCAGGAGCGCGGGAACGGCGACCTGGACGAAGGTGCTGAAGTACGACATCCAGATCTGCGCGCCCGCCTCCCTGGCCGCCTCCCTGAACGGCGGGAGCCTCTGCCCCAGGAGCATCGGGGCGAACACGACCGCGATGAGCACCCCGGCCAGGGACGACCACGTCGCCGACATTCCGGCCGGGACGATGTCCAGGACGTACTGTCCGCAGACGAGACCGAGGAAGCCCCCGATCAGGGCCGCGGGGAGGAACAGCCTCCGGGTCAGGGGGACGAGCGCCCTGACGAGCAGGCCGAGGAGGAGGAAGACCCCCAGGCTGGCGCCCGAGAGGAGGAGTGAGTTGAGCGCGTTGGAGTCGAACTCGATGAGCTCCGGCATGGGAACGGTCCTTAGGGGATGCGGCTGAGGGAGAAGGGGGCCAGGGTCGAGGGGGCCGTCCCGTGGAGGAGGAGGTGCGCGATGTCCCGGGAGGCGGCGGGGAGCAGGGCCCAGCCGTGCCCCGTCCACCCCGTGGCCAGGTAGAAGCCCTCGGCGCCCGGAACCGCGTCGACGAAGGGGATCTGGTCGACCGTCGCGGTCTCGGGACTGGCCACGTGCACGGAGACCCGCGTCAGTTCACCGGCGGCGGGGAGCAGGGCCTCCAGCTGGGCGATGTTCCCCCGCACGTTCGCCTCCACCGGCTCGCCCCTGCCGGTGTCGGGGTCGAACCGCCCCCTCCAGCCGCCGCTGAGCTGGATCAGGCCGCCGTCCAGGGACTTGACGGAGATGAGTCGGCTGTCGTGGCCCACCAGGAGGGGCAGGGTCACGGCGTGTTCGGGCCGCAGGAGGACGACCTGCGGGTAGACGGTCCACGCGGGGACGACGTGGCCGAAGTTCTCCCGGACCAGTCCCGGGACCGAGGAGTTCGCGGCCAGGAGGACGGCCCGCTCGGCCTCGACGGCCCTGCCGTCCTCCGTGACCACGCGGGCGTGCCGACCCGCCTGTCGGGACCGCAGCTCGACCACCTTCGCGCCCTCGTGGATGACGGCACCCGACCTCCTGGCGGCGTCGGCGTAGGCGAGGGTGGTCCGGTACTGGGCGGCGACCCCGTCCCCGGGCACGTGGAGTGCCGCGCGCACGTTCCCGGAGAGTCCGGGGATCACCTCCCGCACCCTGGCACCGTCCCAGACCTCGGTGGGAATCCCGAACCGCGTCTGCGTGTGCGCGTGGGCCTCGGCGGCGACGACTCCGCCCCTGCCGCCCACCACCTCCTCCTCGATGAGGGAGACCGAGCCGCTCCGGACGTAGCCGGTCTCGGCGCCGAGTTCGTCGGCCAGTCGGGGCCAGAGCCGGTGTGCCTCGCGTAGGAGCGGCAACTCCCTAAGGTCGCGTCGGTTGCCGCGCACCCCACGCTTGCCAGGGCCGCCGGACGCGCCGCCGCCGACCCCGACCGCTTCCAGGACCACCACCGAACGCCCCTGGGAGGCGAGGTGGTAGGCCACGGCACAGCCGTAGGCGCCGCCTCCGACGATGACGTACTCCGCGATCATGTGCCCGCCCTTCGTCGCTGTTCACACGATGTGATGCGGGCCACCGTAGGAGAACCTACACATGTCGTCAATATGTTGGAAAACTTTCACTGGAGGGTGCGCGGGAACGGGCGAACCAGACGAAGCCGTCGCCCGCGCTGGGCGGGCCGGTGGGAACAGCAGTGAGCCCAGTGCGCCGCGGAGCCCCGGTCACGGGGGTGCCCGTGCTCTGCGTGCCGGGCGTGATCCCGAAGCGTGCGTCGTTCCGAGGCTCAGCACGGACCCGTGCGGCTGCGAGGATCGACGGGCGACGTGGTTGGCTGGCCTTCCCGTGCGCCGCGCCGAACCGGACACGCCACGAACACCCGGTTCGGAACCGCGTCGAACAGCGAGAGCGAGAGGACGAAGTGGCCCCCATGGAAGACCGCGCCACCCAGGGCCGGAACGATCTGACCCGCAGCGAACGCAACGTGGTCGCGCTGGCCGAACAGGACCCGCTCCGCTTCGCGACGAGCACCGCCGTCGCGATCGCGGACATGGCGGGAACGAGTGAGGCGACGGTGACGCGGACGGCACACAAGCTGGGCTTCTCGGGGGTCAAGGAGTTCAAGCAGGCGTGTGCGAGCCAGGTGGGGGCGGGCCGGAGTCTGGGGGCCACGATCCGGGACCGGCTGAAGTCCCTGGAGGGGCACGGCGAGGAGGTCTCCTCCCACGGCACCGCCCGCGCCGTCCTGGCCGCCTCCGCACAGGTCCTGCTGGAGTTCAGCGAGTCGTTCCCGAAGGCGGAGTTCGAGGAGACGGTCGGCCTCGTCGAATCGTCGCGGCGGACCGTCGTCTACGGGCTGGGCACCGGATCCCACGTCGCCGAGTACCTCAGTCTCGGCCTCCGGAGGATCGGCCTGAGGTCCCGCGCCGCGTCCGGCAGCGGCCACACGCTCGCGGACGAGGTCCACTCCCTGGAGAGCGAGGACGCGGTGATCGTCGTCGCGCCCCGGGTCCTGTTCAACGACATCGACAACCTGATCGCGGAGGCCGCGCCCCGGGTCGCGCGGGTCGTGCTCGTCTCCCAGGCGCCCCCGTCGCCGCGCTCCCCCGAGGTGTTGTACCTGCCCCTCCCGAGCACGGCGGGATCCCCGGCGTCGGAGATCACCGCCGCCTGCGCGCTGTCGGACTCCCTCGTCTCGGAGATCGCCCGGCGCCACCCGGCCACGGCCATCCGGGCCCGGGACGGGTTGCAGCGACTGCGCGACGCGCTCTCCCCGGCCCGGACCACGTGAGGGAGTCCGGTGAACGCGGTCATCCCCGTCGGACTGGCGGGACGGGATACGCCACGGCTCCCCTTCCTCCGGGCTACTGCACGGACCAGCCGCCGTCGGAGGGCAACACGGCCCCGTTGACGTTGACGCCGTCGTCGCTGAGCAGGAACGAGATCGACGCCGCGAGCTGCGCGGGCAGGGCGATCGGCGGGATGAGGGCCATGAAGTCACCGAGTCTCCCCTGCCCGAACTCCGAGGCACCCGCTGGACCGGCCATGCCGGTGGCGACTCCGCCGGGCGCCACGGCGTTGACGCGGATGCCGTGGGGTCCGTACATGAACGCCGAGCTGCGGGTGATCCCCACGACGGCGTGTTTGGAGGCGGTGTAGGCGACCCCGGAGGTGGAGCCCTTGAGCGCAGCCTCCGAGGCCACGTTGACGATCGAGCCTCGACCTGCCTCCAGCATCGCCGGGACCACGGCCCTGGTGAGCCGGAACAGTCCGCCGACGTTGACGGCGAAGACCCGCTCCCAGGTCTGGTCGGAGACCTCGTGGATCGGGGAGAAGTCGTCACCGATGCCCGCGACGTTGGCCAGCCCGTCGATACGCGGCCCGGCCTGATCCAGGATGCGGTCGATGTCGCGCGCCACGGTGAGGTCGGCGCCGACCGGGACGATGTCGCTGCCGGCCAGCTCTTCGGTCAGACTCTCCAACCCTGCGGCGGAGATGTCCACGGCGATGACACGTCCGCCCTCGCGGGCTACGCGTGACGCGGTCGCGCGGCCGATACCCGATCCGGCACCGGTGACGATGACGGTGCGGTCGACGAACCGTCCGGGCACGACGCGCTCACGCCAGCGCGACGACGCGGTCCTCTCCGGGATGGCCCCGTCGTTGACCCGCCGAACGAGGCCGTCGATCACGTCCTGTCCCAGGGCTCCCTGGCTGAGGTCGACGAGGTGCTGGAGCGGAAGGTTCCGGATGGGCGCGAAGGACTCCTCACCGACCCCGAACTCGGTGAGGAGCCCGGACAGGACCGCTCTGCCTTCGGGTCGGTCCAGCCATGCACCGATCGTGCTGTCAGCGGTGAGCGGTGTTCGGTGGTTGCTCATGTTCTTCTCCCTCATCGAACCCCGGAGCGGTCGGGTCCGGTCTGTCGTGCCGCGCCGTGTGGAGTGGCCCGCCAAGGCCCGGTGGGAGGAACGCGTCCCTGACCGGTGCGAGGCTGAGCAGTGTCCGGGCGAGGCTGCTTACCGGCCTCTGCGGCATCTTTCTTGCAGCTTATGAATATTTGTAAATCTCACAACATTAATCGGAGAGGGGATCATGACGCCACGACCGGGCCTTCGAGAGTCGAAGAAGCGGCGGACGCGCGCGGCACTCGCCCGCGCCGCATGGGAGTTGCTGGCGACGGAGGGCCTGGCGGCCGTGACACCCGAAAGCGTCGCCGCACGCGTCGGCGTCTCCGGCAACACCTTTCGCAACTACTTCTCCTGCCGCGAGGAGGCGATCATCGAGGTGGTGATCCCGCGGATGGAGTCCCTGGCCGAGGGGTTGCGTGCCCGCCCGGTCGACGAACCGGTGTGGGACAGCCTGACCCACGTGCTCCCCGTGGAGATGTCCGCCATGTTCGGCAGGCACGCCGACGTCGTCGTTCTGCTGCGGGCCACCAAGGAGAACCCGACCATCCTCGCCCAGCACCTGACCGCGATCGAACGCGTCAAGAGACTCCTCGCCGAGGCGATCCACGAGCGCACCGGCGACGACGATCTGCCCTCCCGGCTGCTGGCCGAAGCGGCGGGTCTGGCCGTGCGCACCTCCATCGAGGTGTGGGCCCTCGGTGACGAGTCGAGCAGTCTCGCGGACATCGTCACCGAGAGCATCACCCAACTACGTTCCGGCATTCCGGTGGGTGACGAGGGGCAGTCATGACCAGGCCCAGCGCTCCAGGGGAGAGCGCTGGGCCGCATGCCCACTCGATCCTGCTCATGGGATCCGACGGCCGCCCCTCAGCCAGGCGTGGCGCGGGTACAGCGGAGACACCAGCAGAACGGGCACGAGCACCGGTGAACGCGGTCATCCCCCGTTGGACTGGCGGATCCCCTCCCCCAGCGCCTCGAAGGTGTAGACGAAGCCGCCGTCCCTCCCGCTGACGGTCATGTAACCGTCCGTCGTTCCCGGGGCGATGGCCAGGTTGGTGGCGGTGTCCAGTCCCTCGGCGTCCTCGGCGGGAACGCTCACTGTCGCCAGGTGCTCGCCCGTGGAGCCGTGGACGTGGATGCTCGGCTGCCCGTGGACACCCTGGTAGACGTTGCCCTCCGCGTCGACGGCGTTGGAGTCGACCCGGCTCGTGCCGCCGTCGAAGTGGAGGCCCGTGTGCGCCGTCTCCACCCCGGTCCGGTCCCCGTTGAGCGCCAGGAAGTCCACACGGTTCGCGGCGTACTGGCTGACCCACAGGCCGGTGAAGTCCTCGTTGAAGGAGATGCCGTTCGGGGCCGGGAGCTCGTCGGCCAGGACCGTGGCCTCGGCCGTGTCCCGGTCGATCCGCACGACCCTGCCCTGGGGATCCCAGACGGGGTCCGCGTGCCCCGTGGTGTCGCTGACGAACAGGTGCCCGTCCTCGTCGAACGCGAGGTCGTCGGGGAGCATCGGCGTCCCGTCGACCTCGCCCGAGAAGAACGTGACCGGGTCCCCGCCCTCCGGCGTGCCGCTGTCGATCCTCCCGCCGACGAGATCGGTCAGGTACAGGCGCTCGTCGTGCGGACTGAACTGCGCGGAGGTGTACACGCTGGTCTCGTTGGTGAGGACGGGCGTCACCTCCCGCGACTCGGTGTCCACCCTCAGCACCTTGGGTTCCCCGGCCTGAGCGGTGACGTCGACGACGAGGAGTCCGCCGTCCGGGGCGAAGGTGGGCCCCTCCAACAGGGTCATCCCGGTCTCCTCGTGGACCGAGGTCACCTGGACCAGCAGGGAGGCGGTCAGCTCCCCCTCGGGAGCCGCCACCCGACCGCAGGCCGTGGTCGCGGCGACCAGGAGGAGGGCGGTCAGGAGCCCGGTGGCGGTGGCGGACGGGGTCCCGCGCCGGTGCGATTCCCCGTGTTCCGTCCCGGTCGTGGGTTCCGTGGCGGAGGGCGGGTTCACCGTGATCCCCCGTCCTCGCGGTCGTGGACCAGGACCTCGTGCACCCGGTCCCGCCGCCAATCCTGGAGCAGCCGGTGGAAGGCCACCGGTCCGGGGCCGTAGGACTGTCCGCCGGCGTCGCCGGCGCCCTCACGGTTGTAGTAGCCGGGGGTGCACTCGCGTTGGAAGTCGACGGTGTCGAGGGCGTTCTCGCGGATGACACGCGCCCAGTCGTCCACCGCGTCCGGGCGCGGCTCGACCACGCGGGCGCCGGTCCTGAGCCCCTCCGCGATGACCGAGGCGATGTGTCCGGCCTGTTCCAGCAGGACGTGCGCGAAGTTCACCGACGTGGCGTTCTGGAGGGGCCCCAGGTGGAGGAGGTTGGGGAAGCCGTCGCTGTAGAAGCCGTGCAGGGTCCTCGGGCCCCGGCTCCAGGACTCGAGCAGCGTGCGCCCGCCACGGCCCCGGACCGGGAGGGTCCCCGACACCACTCCGGAGACGCCGACGTCGAAGCCGGTCGCGAAGACGACGCAGTCCACCGGGTACTCGACGTCGCCCACGACGATCGCGTCCTCGGTCATGCGGGTGATCCCGCCGTGGTCGGCGGTGTCGACGAGCGTGACGTCGGACCGGTTGAAGGTCTGGAGGTAGTGGTCGCTGAAGCAGGGCCGCTTGCACATGTAGCGGTACCAGGGTTTGAGCAGCTCCGCCGTCTCGGGGTCATCCACGACCTGGTCCACGCGCGCCCGGATCTGGTTCATCTTCTGGGCGTCCGCCAGCTCCTCGATCCGTTCGCGCTCCTCCGGGGGCACGCTGGTGTCGAGCGCGCCGGTGGTCAGCTTCCGTTGCAGGCGCGCCGTCGAGGTCCAGCCGTCCCGGGTCAGGTCCGTGTCCACCGGCTCACCGGAGACGAGAGCGAGGAAGTTCTCCATGCGCTCCCGCTGCCAGCCCGGCTTCAGGGAGGCGGCCCACGCGGGGTCGGTGGGACGGTTGTCGCGGACGTCCACCGAGGAGGGCGTCCGCTGGAACACGTAGAGGTGCTCCGCGTCGCGGCCCAGGTGCGGGATCACCTGCACACCGGTGGCCCCGGTGCCGACGACCGCCACGCGCTTGTCGGAGAGGCCGGTGAGGCCGCCGTTCTGGTCGCCGCCGGTGTACTCGTAGTCCCAGCGGCTGGTGTGGAAGGTGTGCCCGCGGAAGGTCTCGATCCCGGGGATGCCGGGGAGCTTGGGCTGGGTGAGGGTCCCGGAGGAGGTGATGACGAACCGGGCGCGGATCCGGTCGCCCCGGTCCGTCTCGACCACCCACTCGTCGGTCCGCTCGTCCCACGTGAGGGCGGTGACCCTGGTCTGGAACACGGCGTCGCGGTAGAGGTCGAAGGTCTCGGCCACGGCGACGGCGTGCTGACGGATCTCCTCCCCCGGGGCGTAGCGCCACCGGGGCACGTGGCCGACCTCCTCCAGCAGGGGCATGTAGGAGTAGGACTCGATGTCGCAGTGGATGCCCGGATAGCGGTTCCAGTACCAGGTGCCGCCGAAGTCACCGGCCTCGTCCATCATCCTGATCGACTCGACCCCGGCCTGACGCAGCCGCGCCCCGGTCACGAGGCCGCCGAAACCGCCGCCGACCACCAGCACCTCCACGGTGTCGGTGAGCGGTTCGCGCTCCGTGCGGGGCGTGTAGGGGTCCTTCGCGTAGTAGCCGAAGGCGCCCGAGGCGGATCGGTACTGGGACGCGCGGTCGGGCCGGACCCGGCGTTCCCGTTCCCTCGCGTAGCGAGCCCGCAGACCCTGGATGTCGAGTTCCGCCTCGTCGGCCTCGATCGCCGTGCGCGTGTCTGGTGCTGTGCCCATGGGGCTTCCCAACTTCTCGCCGGTGTGGTTCGCGGGGGCGCGGGCGCCGAACCGGCGGGGGCGACCGGAACGGGGGACGTGACCCGCGCCGGACAGGCACGCGGGTCCACGGGAGGCGGCGCACCTCCGGGGAAAAAGGTTAGCATCAGGCTAAGTATTTGCGTCAACCACGTGCCCGACGGGCGGAGCTATCCTGTTCGCATGGGACCAGACGCCACGGAGCAGGGAGAACGCACACGCGTCGTGCGCGAGATCAGGACCCTGACCGCCGACATGGAGCGGGCCTCGCTTCCCGCGCAGGTCCAGCACCTGCTCGCCATGGATCTGACGATCCAGCAGCTCAAGGTCCTGATGGTCCTGGTCACCACACGCGAGGGGGCGACCGGACGGGGCCTGGCCGAGTCCTTCGGCGTGTCGATGGCCACCATGTCGGGCCTGGTCGACCGGCTCGTGTCCCAGGGCATGGCCACACGCTCCGAGGACCCGGACGACCACCGCGTCCGCCGCGTCCACGCCACCGCCGACGGCTCCGCGCTCGCCCGCCGCCTGGTGATGGAACGTCCGGAGTTCCACGACAGCGTGCTCCTGGGGCTGAGCATCGAGGACCTCCACGCCCTCGAACAGGGGATCCGCGCGGTGAGCGACCGCTACGCCGAGCTCGTCGGGAGGTCCGGCCACACCTCGGAGGAACCGGCCGACGGAGTCGACACCACCCCCTGACCCCCGGCCCCGGTGTCCGCCACGGGGCCATGGGACCGCGCCCCTGCTGAACGAACGCACGGCGGAGGGAGCGGGTCCTCACGGGAGCCCGCTCCCTCCTTCACGGGTTCGGCCTCAGTCCACCGGTCTCGGGCGGACCCACCACGACCGGAGGCTCCAGCCGCCGAGCCCCAGACCGAACAGGATCAGACCAGCGGTCATGATCCACTCGTTCGACCCGTCCGGCCCGTACACCCGGGTGGCGGAGCCCACGTCCACGGCCGCGGTCTCCCCGCCCACCTGACAGGTCTCCCGGTTCCCTCCGTAGAGGTAGACGTCGGAACGGACCGGGTCACCCGAATCGGGCGCGTAGGTTCCGAAACAGTTGCAGGACTCGTGCCCCGGATGCTGGACACAGTCCAGCCTGGTGGCACTGAAGGTGCCGGGGGCCCCGTCCGCCCGGGCGGCGCGCAGGCTGCGATCGACGTTGGAGGCCCCCATGTAGACGATCAGGGCGGCGACCAACAGCAGGACCACGTCGAACGCCGAGATCCGGCGCCGCCCCGCGATCACCGGTCCGACCTGGACGGCTCACCGGCGCACGCGCACTGCGTCGTCTCCCGCTCGACCGCGTTCGGCCGTGCGTGCAGGTACATCGCCACGACCATCGGGACGAACACGATCGTGTTGTAGAACAGGTGCAGCTCCACCCTCGGGATCAGCAACTGGATGAGGCTGCTGGGAGCGTCGCCCCCGCCGAGGTTGACTCCGTTGGTGGCCTGGACGAGCAGGATCAGGTGCTCGAAGTGGTGCCAGACCTGGATGAGGAGCGAGATCGTCCACCAGGTCCTCGACCTGCCGGTGAATCCGGGCAGCAGGAGCAGGAGCCCGATGAGCATGATCAGCGCGTATCCGTAGTGCATCCACTCGGAGGTGACCAGCCAGGGGAAGGGGATGCCCAGGACGCCCCGGGCCTCCTCGATCGGCCAGTCGAACACGTAGATCTGGACGGCCTGGACGATGTGCTCGGCCCAGTGGGCGATGACGATGACCAGGTACAGCTGGAGGCACAACCGGTGCCGGTCGACGTTCAGCACGTCCATGCTCCGGTGGTACCGGTCGGCCAGCACGGAGCGCCGCGCGGGGGCCGGTGCGGTCGGGGGCTGCTCGGCGGGATCAGAGGTCGTGGGAGTGGTCGTGGGCGGGTGGTCGTTCATGTGGACTCCCTGGGGTGGGGTTCCGTCCGTCTCGCGGTCAGGAGTGGGGAGCCGACCAGGACGAGACCACGGAGCACGCAGGTGATGACCAGTGCGAAGAAGAGACCGAACACGATGTTGAAGCTGACGAGGAGGCCGTAGACCATCGCCGTGGTGAACCCGAACACCATCTGGTTGCGCGGCTTCGAGGGCGTGGTTCCCGGGTCCGTGATCATGTAGTTGGTGAACAGGATGAAGGCGACGCCGGTCATCGGCATCAGCGCGGCCAGGAGCATGTGGTCGAGGACGAGCCAGCGCAGTACCGCCTGGAGGGCGAACCCGCCCACCCAGGCGAGGATCAGGGGCCATCGTTTGGTCAGGTTGACGTTGAGCATGGTGCCGGCCATGAGGATCCCCAGCGGGATCAGCCAGTCCACGGTGCCGTAGGTGTTGTTGGTGAAGTGGTACGGCGGCGCGATCCCCACCCACGGGAAGATGATCAGCGTCACCGCGATCCCGAAGTTGGAGGGGTTCAGGAAGTGCCGCTTGCGGCCCGCGACCCGGAGCCGAAACAGGTACTTGCTGCTCACCGCGACGGCGACCGCGAACAGGTACGGCCAGAGCGAGGTGTTGCCCCACAGGAGCATCGCGCAGGCCAGACCCGCGATGTGGGTGGGCAGCAGGTAGTCGACCATCCTCCCGAGACCGCCCGCGTAACCGGGCTCCCGCCCCTCGGCCCGGGCGTCCATGGTCTCCAGGACCATGTCGAGCGCGTATCCGAACAGGACCGCCACGATGGGTGTGACGGGGGACTGCTCGAAGCCGAGGAAGATGTGTCCCACCACGGTGAACACGGTGATGGAGGTGGCGAACATCCGCAGGGCCTTCAGCCGCCGGTCCACACCGGGGGGAGCCGCGCTCCGGGGGCCCTCGTCCGTGGCGGTCCCCTGGGAGGCCGCCGCGGGCTCGGTGGCCGCGTCGCCGTCGGATCTGGTGACCGTCATCGGATCTCCGCCGTTCCGTCGTCGTCGAGAAGGACCGTGTGGGTCCCCGGTTCCACTGTCAGTTCGGTGCTGTGCGTGTCGCCCCCGCCGTCCCGCCAGGAGACGGTGACCGGCAGGTCCCCCGAGGGCGCGGCCAGGTGGACGATGGAGTCGGAGACCCCCACGTGCCCGTTGGCGGGGTGGAGCTCCCGGGTCTGAGCGGGGTGGCCGTCCGCCCGCACGCTCACGGAGGCTCCCAACGCCGGGGTGAGGGCGTCGTCGCCACCCGCCCCAGGACGCACGAGCCGCAGCACCACGCCGGGAGAGGCGTCGGGGGCCTGGTTCAACAGCAACCGTGAGTCCTCCCACTGGTTGGCGACCACCACGTCCAGCAGGCCGTCGCCGTTCACGTCACCGAAGGCGAAGGCCCGCGTGACGTCGTACTCGGAGATCCCCACGGCCTCGGCGAGGTCCGCGTAGGTGCCGTCGTCGCCGCGGACCCAGAACGGGTTGGTCTCGTACCCGGAGATGTCGTCGCCCTCGGCGAAGTTGGGCCAGAAGGCGGGGTGCTTGAGCAGCTGGTCGTTGCCCATGGCGATCTCCTGGAGCTCCGGCCAGCGCTTGGTCTCCCCCTTGAGGAAGCCGGTGGCCTGGAAGAGCTCGTCGGTGCCGTCGTTGTCGAAGTCACCCGCCTTGACGTCCCACGACCAGCCGCTGCGGGCCAGCCCCAGTTGTTCGCTGCTCTCGCTGTAGGGGACGCTGCCGTCGAGGAGGTCCGCCCCGTCACCGTCGGGAACGAACGCGAAGTTGCTCTCGTGCAGCGCGTAGGGGCTGGTGATGTTGCTGACCACGATCATCGGCAGTTCGGCGTCGTCCTCGTAGGTGAAGGCCACGCCCATGCCCTTGAACGACCCGTTCCCCATGACCTGCGACTTGGGCGTGGTCATGTCCCGGTCGCCCTTGAGCAGTTCCAGCCGCACGTCACCGGGGGTCGAGTGGTTGACGAGAAGGCTGTCGTTGCCGAAGTCGTTGCCCAGGTAGACGTCGGGGACTCCGTTCCCGGTGAGGTCCTGGAAGCCGATCGCCAGGGTCCAGGCGGTCGTCGCCTGCTCCGGGATCGCGGTGCTCGCGTCGGAGATCGAGGGCGGCGCGTCCGCCTCTCCGGTGGGTTCGGTGAGCAGCAACCGGTTGCGACCACCGTTGGTGGCCAGGCCCATGCTCTGCTGCATCTCCATGCGCGTCTCGTCGTCCGCGTCGGGGTCCAGCACGCGCGCGCCGTCGGGGAAGTAGTTGCCGACCAGGATGTCGAGGCTGCCGGAGCCGTCCACGTCCGCGACGTTGAGCGAGGTCGTGTTCCAGACCTGCATCGGTTCCACCAGCTCGTGCGCGGTGAAGTTCTCCGCCGAGGGGACGGCCTCCGGACCGGCCGTGTTCATGAACAGGACCGGGGAGCGGCCCCAGTAGTAGACGATGACGTCGAGGTCTCCGTCCTCGTCCAGGTCAGCGGGGACACAGCCCATGGGGGCCATGGTGTCGTCGTAGGGCAGGCCCTCCGGCAGGAGTTCGACGACCGGGTAGTCGTCCTCGCCGCTCCCGGGCGCGTTGCGCAGGGTGACGCTGTCGTCCCGGGGGTCGACCAGGCAGACGTCCCCGGACTTGCCGAGGCCGCGAAGGTCCAGCAGGGTGGCGCCCGCACCCACCGCGGAGATCCACCCCTTGAAGTGTTCGAGGTCGGGTGCCACGTCCCGCTCGAACCGGGCGTCCGGTGGTTCGGAGTTGAGGGCGAGCGTCTCGAAGGCGAACGGGGCCGCGCGATCGGACTGGTCGGACTCGCCCAGTGAGGGTCGGATGGTCATGACACCGACCGCACCCATCAGTGCGAGGGCCAGTGCCACTGTCGCGATGCGATACATGGAGCGCATGCTTCTCCCAGTGGAGTGGAGTGATTGGGGTGACGTCGGTCGCGGGGAGTGGTGGTGTCCGCTCCCCCGTGGTTCATCCAGCCCTGGAGACACCCGTCCGGGCCCCGGCACGTTCCCCGGAACCTCCGTAGGTGCCCCGCAGGACGCGCAGGGCGACGCCGGGGGCGAGAAGCCGCTCGGGTGCGTCGACCAGGCCGATCACCCTGAGAAAGGCCTCGGCCAGCCTCGGATCGTCGTGTGCCGCGTGGCGTAGGCGGTCCAGGTAGGCGTTGACGAACCGGATCAGGGGTGTCCGTCGGCCCTGGACCTCGGGGAAGGCCAGGTCTCCGCCGACCGCGATCGACCAGGCCGGTTCCAGGGCCCGAGAGGCGGCCCTGAAGTAGGAACGGGGCGAGAACTCGGTCCCGTCACCGATCTGGTCCCTGAGGACCCGCGCCTGGAGCGCAGCCATGGTCATGCCCTGGCCGTAGACGGGGTTGAAGGTACACAGCGCGTCGCCCACCACCGCCAGCCCGGTGGGCAGACGGCGTAGTCGTTCGTACCTCCTTCGCACACTGGCCGGGAAGCGGAAGGAGATTGCGTCACCCAGGGGCTCGGCGTCCCGGAGCGCCTCGTACACGTCGGGCACGGGCAGGGAACGGGTGTACTCCAGGAAGCCCGCCAGGTCCGAGGGCGGGGTCTCGCCGAGCACGCCCGTCAGGGACACGCCGCACCGGTCTCCACCGAGGGTGGTCAGGAAGGCTCCCCGGGGGTGACGCGGCGTGGCGACGGGATTGACGGACACGTCGTTGCCGAAAGCGTCGTTTCGCAGTCGGAAACGGCGGGTGGTGTAGGTCAGTCCGATCTTGACGCTGTCCGACGAGACCCGCCCGTAACCCATCGACTCCAGCCAGACGGGGGTTCGCGAGCCCCTGCCCGTGGCGTCGACGACGAGGTCGGCGGAGAGTACCTCCTCGGAGCCACCTCCTCGCGGTTGGACGCGGACCCCGGTGACTCTGCCGTGCGCCTCGTCGTGGACCAGGGCCACGATGTCGGTGGCCTGGCGGAACTCGGTGTTGGGCAGGTGCTCCACCCGCGAGCGCACGTGGCCCTCGAGGACCGCGCGGTCCCCGCCGACGACCACCAGACCGGTCCGGGTGGACGCCAGGCGCCGCCCGTTGAAGGACCAGCGCAGCTGTCCTCCCAGGTCGCCCATGGGTACTCCCGCGTCGAGCATCTGCTGGGTCAGTCCGGGGACCAGGTCCTCCGCCATGAGTTGACCGCTCGCGAGCAGACCGTGCACGTGGTGTCCCTGGGGGACCCCGCGCCGGGGCCGCTTCGCTCCCACCACCTCGTCCCGGTCCACCAGAACGACCCGTGAGTGGGAGCGGGCGAGAACATGGGCGGAGAAGAGCCCGGCGATACTCGCGCCGAGCACCACCGCGGTCCCCTTCCTTGGTCCGTGCATCGTGTTCGTCCCCTCAGGAAGTGCCTCTGGCGAAAAAGGATTCTCCGCTTCTCTCCTCAACCGAATCTCGCACCCGGTCCTTCGCTTCCGCATCTCCGAAATTGCGGTCACCGATGCACGCGGGAATTAACCGGTCGGGCAATCGAGAAGACGTATCCGATACCGGTGGAACGTGACGATGAGCTCGCACCCACAAATCGGTTGCCGCTCAGGTTCAGGAGGAATACGACCATGCCCCGAGAAACGACGATTCGGCACCGGGTGCCATCTGAGAACGATGAGGCCGTCTCCGCGCGGATTCTGGCGGAGGCTGGCGTCAGGGAGGATCCGAAGTACTTCCGCGACTTCCCGAGTGACGAGGAGCGGGAAGTGCTGACCGTTCCGCAGTTGATCCAGGGCGCGTGGCTGGCGAACGACGCCGAGTTCTTCGCCTCCGTCTTCACCCCGGACGGCAGCCTGCTCATCCAGGACGAGGAACTGAGGGACCGCGAGGAGATTCACGCCTTCATGGCGGACGGCTTCGCCGGACCTCTGCGCGGCGCCCACGTGGCCGGATGGCCACTCGCGATGCGCTTCCTCGGCCCCGACACGGCCCTGGTGGTGACCCAGGGGGGCATCGTCCGCGACGGCGAGGAGGTCGTGGCCCGCGAACGGGAGATCCGCGCCGTGTGGGTGATCGTCCGCCGGTCGGGGCGCTGGCGCCTGATGTCCCACCAGAGCAGCCCGATTCGGTGAGGGCCACCGGAACCTCCACCGACCATTCCAGTCGAAGGGAAAGGCAGGCACGATGACGACGAACAGCCCGACGGAGGACGGTGTGTTCTCCCCCGAACGGCCGTCCCCGGCCCGTATGTACGACTACTTCCTCCACGGGACCGACAACTTCCCCGTCGACAGGGCCGCCGCCGACCAGGTGATCGAGAGGCTGGGGTCGACCCTGACCCGCTCGGTGGTGTGGGAGAACCGCAACTTCCTGGGCCGTGTCGTCCGCCACCTTGCCGCCGAGCACGGCATCCGCCAGTTCATCGACGTCGGGGCGGGCCTGCCCAGCGTCGACAACACCCACCAGGCGGCCCACGGAATCGATCCGGAGGCCCGTGTCCTCTACGTGGACAACGACCCGATCGTGGCCTCCCACGGCGAACGGTTGTTGGCGGGTTCGGAGGGCAGAGCCCGGATCCTCACCGCGGACCTGCGGGACCCGGACTCGATCTTGGACAGCCCGGTGACACGGGAGCTGATCGACCTGTCCCAGCCCGTCGGACTGCTGTTCATCGCGGTTTTCCACTTCATCAGGCCCGAGGAGGACCCGCACGGCCTCATCGACCGCTTCCGGTCCCGGCTCGCCCCGGGTTCGTTCGTGGCGCTGTCCCACCTGTCCACCGGTGAGTCCCCCGAACAGGAGCAACGCCTGATGACGGAGACCTACCGCAATTCCCCGGCACCGATGATCTACCGGACTCCGGAGGAGATCGGCTCCCTGTTCGACGGGTTCGAGCTGCTGAGCCCGGGGCTGGTGGCCCCGGGACTCTGGCGCCCGGACTCCGGGACGGGCGAGTCCACCCGGCGCTTCCTGAGCGCCGTAGGCCGCGTCTCCTGACACCCCTTCGACGAGTTGGAACACATCCATGAGAGTCGTCTTCTGTCTTTGGCCCAACGCCGCCCACCTGTACCCGCTCGTTCCCCTCGCCTGGGCCCTCCAGTCAGCCGGGCACGAGGTCCGCGTCGTCTCACACCACACCCTCCAGGCGTCGACCGTCGCCGTCGGTCTTCCCGCCGTCTCCGTCGGGAGCCCGGACATGATCCCCATGGGGCCGGGAAACCCCTACCCGGAGGAACGGGGCCGACTGGCCGAGCTCACCGAGGTCCTCGCGCCCACCGGTGGCGAACGGGACCCGTGGGACGTCTTCACTCACTTCATGCTGCCGTCCATCTGGGACTTCTCCCCCGTGGAACCGGCCGAAGAGGAACGCTTCCGCGCCGTGGACGACCTGGTCGCCTTCGCCAAGGACTGGAAGCCGGACCTGGTCCTCTGGGACCCGTGCTTCCCGATCGGGGCCGTGGCCGCGGTGGCCAGCGGAGCCGCCCACGCGCGTCTGCTCTGGGGGCAGGACTACTTCGGCTGGAGCAGGAACCTGGTCCGCTCGCGGCGGTCCGATGCCCCGGGCATCACCGCGGAGGAGCCGCTGGCAGCCGCGCTCGCACCGAGCGCTCGACGCCACGGGGTCGAGGTCGACGAGGACCTCCTCCTGGGGCAGTGGACCCTGGACCCTCTTCCGGAGGCGATGCGGCTCCCCACCGGGGTGCCCGCCGTTCCGGTCAGATGGGTTCCGTACGCCGGGCAGACCCCCGTGCCCGAGTGGCTCCGCCAGGAGACCGGCCGACCGCGGATCGCCCTGTCCCTGGGGCTTTCCCAGCGCATGTTCCTCAAGGGGGGCTGGGGCCACGTTCCCGCGCTGCTGGAAGCACTCGGCGGGCTGGACGTGGACGTGGTCGCGACCCTGGACGCGACCCAGCTGGACGGTTCGGACATCCCCTCGAACGTCCGGACCGTGGACTACCTCCCGCTGAACCAGCTCCTCCCCGCCTGTAACGCGATCATCCACCATGGCGGCGTCGGCACCTTCGCGGCCGCCGCCGCTCTGGGGATCCCGCAGCTGATCACGGACTCCGACGACGACCACGGTGTGACCGCCGCCGCGGGGGAGGGCATGGAGGCGTCCAAACACGTCGAGTCCTCGATCACCGCCGGATACGTCACCTCCAGGGGGGCCGGCCTGCGGCTGGACCATCGGACGCAGACCGTGGAGGACATCAGGGAGAGCCTGCGCCGGGTGCTGAAGGACCCGGCCTTCCACAAGGGCGCCGCGCGGGTCCGGTCCGAGATCCTGGCGTCCCCCGCGCCGCCGGCGGTCGTCTCGGCCCTGGAGGAACTGGCCGCGCTGCACAAGGGCACCCCATGATCAACGTGTTCCAACCGAGCCTGGGCCGGGAGGAGCTCGCCGCCGTCGAGGCGGTGTTCTCCGACTCCTGGCCCGGGCTCGGCGAGCGAGCCGCCGCGTTCGAGGCCGCGTTCGCCGATCACCTGGGGGTCGATCCGCGCACCGTCCTGTTCGTCAACTCGGCGACGTCGGGGCTCTTCCTGACCGTGGAGCTCCTCGGCCTGGGTCCCGGGGACGAGGTCGTACTTCCGAGCGTGAGCTTCGTCGGCGCGGCGAACGCCGTCCGTGCGGCGGGGGCCGAGGTCGTGTTCTGCGACGTGGACCCGCGCACCCTCAATCCCTCCGTCGAGGACGTGGAGCGGGTGTTGACCGACCGTACCCGGGCGGTGGTGCTCCTGCACTACGGAGGCCTGCCTGGTGACGTGGAGGGGATCGCCACGACATGTCGGTCGCGCGGCGTGTGGCTCGTGGAGGACGCGGCGTGCGCCGTGGCCTCACGAGTCGGTGACCGCGCCTGCGGAACCTTCGGCGACGTCGCGGTGTGGAGCTTCGACGCCATGAAGGTCCTCAGCACCGGCGACGGAGGGATGGTCGTGGTGCGAGACCCGGACGAAGCGGACCGTGCCCGGAGACTGGCCTACCACGGCCTGCGCCACGAGAGCGGGCTGAGCGCCTCCCGCTCCGTCGCCCGGAGATGGTGGGAACTGGATGTGGAGGCCTTCGGCAGGCGGGTGGTGGGCAATGACCTGACAGCCGCGATCGGGCTCGTGCAACTGCGCCGTCTACCGGAGTTCGTCCGACGCAGGCGCGAGCTCGCCTCCGTCTACGACCGGGCGCTTTCGGGGGTGGAGGGGCTGGAGGGCCCGCCTCCGGTACCGGAGGGACACACCTCGTCCCACTACTTCCACTGGGTGCGTCTGGAACCCGGGGAACGGGACCGGGTGGCGGCCGAGCTGCTGGACAGAGGTGTCTACACCACCTTCCGTTACGCGCCCCTGCACCGGGTCCCCGCCTACGGAGCCGGAGACGTCCGGCTACCGGGTGCGGAGGAAGCGGCGGAGCGGACCCTCCTGCTCCCCCAGCACCAGGGGCTCTCCGACGAGGACGTCGGGCGCGTGATCAGTGAGCTGGTCTCGGCGGTCACCGGGCGTCCTCCGGTCGACGGGGGGAGCGCGCGGTGAGAGCCCTGATCCTGGCGGGTGGGTCCGGGTCGCGGATGCGCCCGATCTCCCACACACGGCCCAAGCAGCTGGTCCCGGTCGCCGGGCGTTCGGTTCTGGAGCACGCGGTCCGTACCGTGCGCGACCTGGGCGTGCACGAGGTCGGAGTCGTCACCGGCGGCGGCACCAACCTGGTCAGACACGCTCTCGGGGACGGCTCCGCCTTGGGGGTGCGCATCACCTACGTCCACCAGGAACGGCCCCGGGGCCTCGCCGACTGCGTGCGAACGGCACGGGAATTCCTCGGGGAGGAGGACTTCGTCCTGTTCCTGGGGGACAACCTCCTGCCGGACGGGATCGGAGGACTGGCCGAGGAGTTCCGTGCTCGGGGCTCGGACGCCCACGTGGCGGTTCAGCGGGTCCCGGACCCGAGTGCCTTCGGGGTCGTGGAGACCGGTGAGGACGGCAAGGTGAGGCGCCTGGTGGAGAAACCCACGGAACCGGTGGGGGACCGGGCGATCATCGGTGTCTACTTCTTCACCCGCGCCATCCACGAGGCCGTCCGGTCCGTCGTCCCCAGCCGGCGGGGGGAGCTGGAGATCACCGACGCGGTGCAGTGGTTACTGGAGCGAGGGTACGGCGTGACCGCCAGCGAGTACACGGGTTACTGGGCCGACGTCGGCCGCCCGGAGGACGTGCTGACAGCCAACCGGCACGTCCTCGCCCTCCTTCCCGACTCCCTGCCGGTGGAGGGTGTCGACGCGTCGAGCACGGTCACCGGACCGGTGCGTCTCGGGCGCGGGGCCAGGATCATCCGTTCCTCGGTGAGCGGCCCGGCGTCGATCGGCCCCGGAACCCTGGTGGAGGACTCCGCTGTGGGGCCGGGGACGTCGCTGGGACGGAACTGCTCGCTCCTGGGGGCGGACGTGGCCGACAGCGTCGTCCTGGACGGCACCCGCTTGGCGGGCCCCGCTCCCCTGCGGGGCTGCCTGATCGGCGCGGACTCCACGATCCGCTCCCGGTCGGCTCCCGCCGACGCCCACCGGCTCGTCGTCGGCGACCACGCACGGATCGATCTGAGCGCCTGAGGCAGCACGCACACGAATGGAAGGGACGGACCTCCCCGTCATGAGCGAGACGAAGACCGAGATCCTCAACGCCGTTCGGGCCTACCACCGACAGGAGGAGAAGACCGGGGCGTTCGTCCCGGGAGAGACGGAGATATGGCCGTCCGGGGCGGTGTTGGACGCCGATGACAGGGCCGCCTTCGTCGAGGCCGCGCTCGACATGCGCATCGCCTCGGGGACCAGCGCTCGCAAATTCGAGTCGGCCCTGGCACGCCGGATCGGCGTACGCAAGGCACACCTGACCAACTCCGGCTCCTCCGCCAACCTCCTCGCGATCACGGCGCTCACCTCACACCAGCTCGGCGAGCGGGCGCTCGTCCCGGGTGACGAGGTGGTGACCGTGGCCGCGGCCTTCCCCACCACGGTGAACCCGATCCTCCAGAACGGGCTCGTCCCGGTCTACGTGGACATCGAGCTCGGAACGTACAACACCACGGCCGAACGAGTCGAGCGTGCGATCGGTCCACGCACCAGGGCGATCGCGATCGCCCACACGGCGGGCAATCCCTATGAGGTGGAGGAGATCGCTCGGATCGCCGCCGAGCACGGTCTCTTCCTGGTCGAGGACAACTGCGACGCGCTGGGGTCGCGCTATCGGGGTGGCTACACCGGAACGTTCGGAGATCTCGCCACGGTGAGCTTCTACCCCGCGCACCACCTCACCATGGGCGAGGGCGGCTGCGTCCTGACCTCCGACCTGACACTGTCACGAATCGTGGAGTCCCTGCGGGACTGGGGACGCGACTGCTGGTGCCCTCCAGGGCAGAGCAACACCTGCTTCAAGAGGTTCGACTGGCGGATGGGCGAGCTCCCCGAGGGCTACGACCACAAGTACATCTACTCCCACGTGGGGTACAACCTCAAGACCACCGACACCGCCGCGGCGCTCGGTCTGTCCCAGCTCGGCAAGATGGACGACTTCTGCGCGGCCCGACGCGCCAACTGGGCGCGGCTCCGCGAGGGTCTGGACGGGGTGCCGCACCTGTTGCTGCCCGAGGCCACCGCCGACAGCGATCCGAGCTGGTACGGGTTCGTCCTCACGGTCACCGACGACGCCCCCTTCGACTCCTCCGACCTGGTCGGATTCCTGGAGGACCGCAGGATCGGCACCCGACGCCTGTTCGCCGGGAACCTCCTGCGCCATCCCGCCTACACGAACCGGCCACGCCGCCTGGCGGAGCCCTTGGTCAACAGCGACAAGGTCATGCAGAGCACCTTCCACCTGGGGGTCTATCCCGGCCTGACCGAAGAGATGATCGACTACGTCGTCTCCTCGGTCAAGGAGTTCGTCGCCTCACAGCGTTGACCCTTCCTCGGCGCTCCGGTGGAGTCACGATCTCCGGCACGAGCGCTCCTCACACACCACACACGAGGTAGACCATGCGTTGGAACACCCCTGACCGGCCCCCCACAGTGGCGGTGATCGGGCTCGGCTACGTCGGCTCGTGCCTGACCGGAGTGCTCTCGGATCGGGGACACGAAGTCATCGGCGTCGACACCGACACGGCGTTGGTGAACGAGCTCTCGAACGGACACTGCCGGTTCCATGAGGAGGGACTCGCGGAGAGGCTGACCCGAGGGCTGGACGCGGGACGCGTGCGCTTCCTGCCCGACCAGAGCGCGGTCGGGCAGGCCGACGTCGTTCTCATCACCGTGGGGACGCCGGTACGGGAGGACGGTTCGCTGGCCGTGGACCAACTCGCCACCGCCTGCGAGGAACTCAGCCGCCACCTCAGACGGGGACAGCTGGTGATCGTGAAGAGCACCGTCCCCCCGGGCACCACGTCGGGACGGGTACGCGCCAGCCTGGAGGGGTCCGGACTGGTCGCGGGCGAACACTTCGGACTGGCCTTCGCCCCGGAGCGCCTCGCCGAGGGCACGGCGATCAGGGAACTCGGAGAACTGCCGATGGTCGTCGGCGGTCTGGACTCGGAGAGCACGCGTGCCGCCGCCGAGTTCTGGAGCGGAGCCCTGGGGGTCGAGGTCATCACCGTCGCCTCTCCGGAGGCCGCCGAGATCGTCAAGCTCGCCGACAACTGGTGGATCGACCTCAACATCGCGATGGCCAACGAACTGGCCCGGTACTGCGCGCTCTTCGGAGTGGACGCCCACGAGGTCATCCCCGCCGCGAACACCGTACCCAAGGGGTCCGGCACCATCAACGTGCTCACTCCGAGCGTGGGCGTGGGCGGCTCGTGCCTGACGAAGGACCCCTGGATGGTGTGGCACTCCGCCCGTGAGCGAGGCCTGGACCTGCGCACACCCGCAGCGGGACGGGAGGCCAACGACGCGATGCCCGACTACGCCGCGAGCACCGTGTTGGCCGAACTGGAGCGTATGGGGCACCGCCGGGAGGGGAGCCGGATCGCCGTCCTCGGCCTCGCCTTCAAGAACGACACGGGGGATCTCCGGGAGACGCCCGCTCTTCCGTTCGTCACTCACCTGGAGAAGGCGGGTTGCCAGGTGGTCCTGTTCGATCCGCTCGTCGACACCGGGGAGGCGCTCAGGGTGTTCGGCCGTGAGCTCGCCCCCTCCCTGGAGGCGGCGGTGGCCGACGTCGACTGTGTGGCGGTCCTGGCCTACCACCAGGAGATGGCGGCCACCGACCTCGCGGACCTGCCGGTTCCCCGGCCCTGCCTGTTCTTCGACGGACGCGCGCACCTGGCCCCGGAATACGTGGAACGGCTGCGCGCCTCGGGCTTCGTGTACCGCGGTATCGGGAGGTAGACATGTCCACACGAACGCACGCAGTGGTCACGGGCGGCGACGGCTTCGTCGGCCGTCACCTGGTGGCCCGCCTTCTGGAACAGGGGTGCGCGGTCACGGTCCTCGACCAGTCCACGGGCGCGGCGCCCCCGCCGGGGACCGCCGGGGCGGCCCGGATCCACGGGGACGTGCGGAACCCGGACCACGTGGCACGGGCGATCCGCCGGGACGTGGACGTGGTCTACCACCTGGCGGCCGTGGTGGGGGTGGACCAGTACCTGGCCCGGCCCCTGGACGTCATTGACATCAACTTCACCGGTACCCGCAACGTCCTGGAGGCCGCGGCCCGCGCGGAGTCCCGCGTCGTGGTGGCGAGCACCAGCGAGGTCTTCGGGAAGAACCCGGCCGTGCCGTGGGCGGAGGACGACGACAGGGTGCTCGGGTCGACCTCACGGGCGCGATGGAGTTACGGCACGAGCAAGGCACTGGCGGAGCACCTGGCGTTCGGTTTCGCCTCCCAGCGGGGTCTACCCGTGTCGATCGTGCGCTACTTCAACGCGTTCGGACCGGGCCAGCGACCCGCCTACCTTGTGAGCCGTCTGGTGCACCGGGCCCTGAACGGGCTTCCCCTGACCGTGTACGACGGTGGCCGTCAGACCAGGTGCATGACCTTCGTCGGGGACGCCGTGGAGGCGACCCTCACCGCGGGGACCTCCCCGGCCGCACTCGGGGAGGCCTTCAACGTCGGCAGCGACCGCGAGACCACCGTCGCCGAGGTCGCCGGCCTGATCCGCGAGCTCACCGGAGGGACCGTACCGATACGCGACGTGGACACCGGCTCGGGCCTGGGAGCGGAGTACGAGGACCTGGGTCGGCGGATCCCCGACACCCGAAAGGCGCGTGAGCTCCTGGGCTGGCGGTGCCGCACCCCGCTGCGCGTCGGACTGGAGCGCACCATCACGTGGGCTCGGTCCGCGCCCCAGTGGTTGGAACGACCGGACACGGGTGCCGAGTAGCGCCTCCGGGCCGATCAGCGCGACAACACGCAGAGCGAGGAGACGAACCTTGGACACCATGAACGAGCGCCCCGGGGGGACCACCTTTCAGGGGCGTCCCATGACGCTGCTGGGCGAAACTTTGAATGTGGGCGACCGAGCACCTGACTTCACCGCGGTGGACCCGGACATGGGGACGGTCGGGCTCTCCTGGGCTCCGGAGACCGTTCGGGTGCTGTGCTCGGTGCCGTCGGTGGACACTCCGGTCTGCGACCGGCAGACCCGCGTCCTCGGTAGCGAGATCGCGGCGCTGCCAGGAGCGGAGCTGCTGACCCTCTCCGTCGATCTGCCCTTCGCCCAGCGGCGTTGGTGCGGGGCCTCGGGGCTGGAGGGAATCATCGCCTCCGACCACCGGGAACTGTCCTTCGGCCGGGCGTACGGTGTGGCGGTCAAGGAGCTCCGCCTGCTCTCCCGTGCCCTGTTCGTGGTGGACGCCGAGGACACGGTAAGGCATGTCCAGTACGTGGCCGCCTCGGACGGACCAGCCGACCACGAAGCCGTGCTCAAGGCCGTCCGGGACTGCTTGTAGAGGCGGAGGTGGGCCCGTGTCGGGGAGACACGGGCCCACCTCTGTTTTCTCCTTCTGGCGAGGATCCCCGGTCCGGGTGACCGGCCGGACCCACAACGAAGGAGGGGGCGGTCCCCAGGACCGCCCCCTCCCCTCCGGCGGCGAAACCGAAGGGCCAGCCCGTCAGGCCACGGGGCTGGACTGGTAGGAGAACAGCTTCCACTCCCCGTCCCTGCGCACGGAGATCCACACCGTCCTCGTTCGGTACTCGGCCGCAGGAGACTCCTCACCCTCCTTGGCGACCCCTCCCTCAGTGACGACGACCGCCGTCCCCTCGTCGAGGAAGCGCATGTCGATGGGGCTCTCAACCAGGCGCGTGCCCTTGAAGGATCCGGTCAGCGCGCCGGTCATCGCCTCACGGATCTCCTCACGGCTCGTGTACTGGTCGTCCCCCAGGAGCAGGCTGCCGTTCTCGACGAAGACATCGGCCAGCGCGTCCCCGTCCCCGGCCTCCCAGGACGCCCGGGCACGCAGGACCGCGCTCAGGGCGGCTCCCTCCTCACCGTTGGGGAAGGGTCCGTAACTTCCAGCCCACTCCTTCGCCTGGGCGACGAGCGAGGCGGCGTCGTTGGCCATCGGTGTTCTCCTCTCCCGGCCGCTCGGCCGGACTCCACGGTTGGTCGATTCGGAGCTCGGGCGGGGTCACCAGCGAAGGGTGGCGCCCTCTCCACGGGGGCTGTTCTGGTAGGCGGCGAGCTTCCACTGCCCGTCCCTGCGGACCAGGACCCACGTCGAGCGGACGGCCAGCTCGGGGTCGATCTCGGTCTTGCCGGGCGCGAGGATGCCACCGTGGGTGCGCAGCAGGGCCACGTCGTCCGCGGCGAAACGCACGTCCACGGGTTTGCCCGTCACCCCGGTCCCCTTGAACGGCCCCGCGTAGGCCGCGGTCATGAACGCGCGGATCTCCTCGCGGTTCTTCTTGTAAACGTCGCCGGGCAGGATCATGACGCCGTCCTCGGTGAAGGTGTCGGCGACCTTGTCCCCGTCGTTCTCCTTCCAAGCGGCGACCAGCTTGAGGGGAACGCCGAGGACCTCCTTCTCGCGGTCGGAGGTGAAGGAGCCGTAGTAGTCGTCCGGGCCCGCGGACTTGGTGGGTGCCTTCGTCGACACAGGTACCTCCATGATCGTTTCGCTCTGGTCCGGATCCGCCGCGCCCCGTCCTGAGTGACCGGCGTTTCCGTTCCTTCATTTTCTCCTCGAAACAGAAACCGAACATCTCCTGGATTGTGCTGATTCAGGGAATGGAAATGAGCAGACGAAAAGCCGCAACCGAGAAGTCGTTCCACTCTGGCGGAAAGTGCGATTCTCCGAGGAGCCCGGCCCGCGCACGGACGAACGTGCAGGAGTGCCCGGGTCCAGAGCCGGAAGGAGCAGACGGTGCAGAACGCCCCGAACCGAGAAGAGCTCGTCAAACGCGCACGGGCCGTACAACCCCTCGTGCGCAGGCACGCGCCATGGCAGGAGGAGAACAGGAGGCTGCACGACGAGGTCGTCGAGGCCCTCGATGACGCCGGTGTCTTCCACATGCGTGTACCGACCAGGTACGGCGGCTTCGAGTCCGACGCCCTGACCATGTCGGAGGTGGCGGCCGCGCTGGCGAACGCGGACGGCGCCACCGCGTGGACCGCCTCCGTCTCGTGGATTCCCACCTGGATGGTCGGCATGTTCCCCGACCATGTGCAGGAGGAGGTGTTCTCCACCCACGGCGGGCGGGTCTGCGGCACCCTCAGCCCCAGCGCCATGGCGGAGCCCACGAAGGGGGGGTTCACCGTCAACGGCCGTTGGGGGTTCATCAGTGGCGCCCCCAACAGCCACTGGCAGGAGATCATCGCGCTGGCTCCGACACCCGACGGCGCGGACCGCTATCCCGTGGTGGCCCTGGTCCCCTTGTCGGACCTGCGAACCGTCGATGACTGGCACGCGGTCGGGCTCCGCGGCTCGGGAAGCGTCAGCACGGTGGCCGAGGACGTCTTCGTCCCCTCTGAGCGGGTCGTCCCCCTCATGTCCGTCCTGAGTGGGGAAAGCGCTTCCGAGGCCAATCGCGAGCTCCCGATGTACAGGGCGCCGTTGTTGGCCGTCGCCGCCGCCGCGTCGGTGGGTACACCGACCGGCCTGGCCGAAGCCGCGCTGGAGCTCTTCCTGGAGCGCGCCGGTGAACGTGGGATCACCTACACGGACTACTCACGACAGATCGACGCTCCGATCACGCACCTCCAGGTGGCGGAGGCTTCGCTGCGCACCGACCGGGCACGGTTCCACGGTGAGCGCACGGCCCGGCTGCTCGACGTCAAGGGCGCTCTGGGAGAGGAGTGGTCCCTGCTGGAGAGAGCTCGCTGCCGGGTTGACGTGGCCGCCGTGTGCAAGCTGGCCAAGGAGACGGTCACCATGCTCGGCGAGGCGAGCGGGGGGCGGTCCGTCTACACGGACCTTCCCATGCAGCGGATCGTACGGGACGTCACGGCCCTCAACCTGCACGCCCTGATGTACCCCGAGACCGGCTTCGAGCTCTACGGAAGGGTGCTCTCCGGACTCGAACCCAACACCCTCTACGTCTGACGACGAGCACTCCCCCGGAAAGGGCGGTACGACCTTGTTCGACTACGTGATCGTGGGAGCGGGCTCGGCTGGCTGTGTACTGGCCGCGCGCCTGAGCGAGGACCCCGACACCAACGTGTGCCTCATCGAGGCGGGTCCCGCGGACACCTTCGAGAGGATCCACGTTCCCTCCACCTTCGGCCATCTGTTCCGGACCGAACTGGACTGGGACTACCACACGCACGAGGAGCCCCACCTCGGGCGCCGGAAGGTCTACCTTCCAAGGGGGCGCGTCCTCGGCGGGACGAGCTCCATCAACACGATGATCTACGTCCGTGGGAACCGCGTCGACTTCGACGGCTGGGGCCAGGCCGGGTGGACCTTCGAGGACCTCCTTCCCTACTTCCTCCGCGCCGAGGACAACGAGCGCGGGGCCTCGCGGTTCCACGCGACCGGCGGGCCGCTCTCCGTCTCCGAGAACCGTTCCCGCAATCCGATGTCCACGGCCTTCCTCGAAGCCGCGGGGCAGGCGGGCCACCCGACCAACGACGACTTCAACGGAGAGGCGCAGGACGGCTTCGGCTTCTTCCAGGTCACCCAGAAGGACGGGATGCGGGCCAGTACCGCCACCGCCTATCTGCGTCCGGCGGCGGCCCGTCCCAACCTCACCGTACGAACGGATACCAACGTCCACCGAGTCCTCATCGAGGAGGGCCGGGCGACGGGGGTCGTGGTGGGCGGCGCTTCGGGTGAGGAGGTGGTCCGCGCCGAACGCGAGGTCGTGCTGTGCGGCGGGGCCTACAACTCACCCCAGCTGCTCATGCTCTCCGGGGTGGGACCCGCCGACGCCCTGCTGCCGCTGGGCATCGGAGTGGTCGCCGACCTGCCCGGCGTCGGTGCGGAGCTCCAGGACCACCTGCTGCTTCCCCTCGTCTACACCCACGACCATCCGATCAGCCTCCTCACGGCCGGTTCCGCGGAGAACGCACGGCGGTTCCAGGAGGACAGGTCCGGCCCGATGACGTCCAACGGTCCGGAGGTCGGCGGCTTCGTGCGCACGCGCCCGGACCTGCCCGCCCCCGACGTGGAGTTCCTGACCGCACCCGTCATGTTCGCTGACAGCGGCCTGGCGGCGCCGACCGGACACGCGCTGTCGTTCGGGCCGTCCATGCTCACCCCGACGAGCCGGGGGCGCGTGGAGCTGGCCAGCGACGTCCCCACAGCCAAGCCACGAATCGTGCACAACTACCTGGGCACGCCGGAGGACGTGGACTCGGCGGTCGAGGCGCTGCGCATGGGTTTGGAGATCGCCCGTCAGGACGCCCTGCGGGACTACACGAAGACGCCCTACAGGGTGCCCGCCTCGGAATCCACGGACGACCTGCGGGACTTCGTGCGCATGTACGCCCACTCGATCTTCCACCCGTCCTCCACCTGCGCGATGGGCAGTGTCGTCGACTCCGAACTGCGGGTCAGGGGGGTGGAGGGACTGCGTGTCGCCGACGCCTCGGTCATGCCGACCCTGGTGCGTGGCAACCCCAACGCGGCGACGATCACGATCGCGGAGCGCGCCGCGGACCTGGTCCGGGGCGTCAGTGGGGCGCCGACGGGCTGACCCTCCGAGCCGAGCCCTCGCGCCTCGGGACCGCCGACCCTTGGTCGGCGGTCCCCACACGTATGTCGGCCGCCCTGCTCACACTCTGGGCGGCCGACACTCGCCTGGTGCGGTCCGCTCCGAAACCGGGACCGACACCCGCCGACTCAGGAGGGCTCCGCCAGGGCGTCCCCGCTCTCCTCCTCCTTGCCCCCGCTCCCCCCGGTGGAGGCCTGGGACGACGCGGGCGGGACGTGTCGCAGTGCCACGGTGACGACCAGGGCGAACAGGACGAGGAGCGCCGCACCCGCGATGGAGACCAGGTTCAGCCCGTCCATGAACGCCACCCGCGCCGCGTCCAGCAGCGCCCCGCCCTCGGCGGCCGGGAGGGACTCGGCGGCCGCGACGGCCCCCGCCAGCGAGCTTTCGCCGGGGGTACCCGACATCTGGCTCTGGTAGGCGGCGGTACCGACACTGCCGAGCAGGGCGATACCCAGGGCGATGCCGAACTCACCACTGCTCTCGGACATCCCCGCCGCAGCTCCGGCCTTCTCCTCCGGCGCCGAACTCACGACCAGATCGGTCCCCAGGGCTCCCATGGGGCCCGTCCCGAAGTAGACGAGTGCATAGCCGAACACCACCAGGCCGAGGCCGCCGGAGGGCCCCACCGTGGCCAGGAGCAGGCAACCGACGGCCCCGAAGAGCATGCCGGCGGCGATGACGTAGGCCGGTCGTATCCACTCGATCAGCACGGGCGCCGACATGGATCCGAGGATCATGCCGCCGGCGGCGGGCAGCAACCACAGCCCGGCGGTCAGCGGGGACATCCCGGCGACCAGCTGGAGGTACTGGGTGACGAACAGGGACACCCCCGCGACGGTGAAAGTCGCCATCAGGATGCCGACCAGGGCCGCGCTGAAGGACCGGTTCCGGAACAGGGACAGGTCCAGCAACGGCTCGGCCAGTCTCTGCTGACGCACCGTGAACAGCACGCCCATGACCGCACCGAACGCCACGGACCCCAGCGGGATCGCCCCGAAGTCGCCGGAGGCGATCTCCTTCAGCCCGTAGATGACCGGAAGCACGCTGGCCAGGATCAGAGCGGTGCTGGGCAGGTCCAACCGGGCCGTGCCCCTGGCCGGGGTCTCCGGCAGCAGGAAGGGCCCGACCGCCAGGAGCAGCACCATGACCGGTACCCCGGCAAGGAAGACCGATCCCCACCAGAAGTACTGGAGGAGCAGACCCCCCACGATCGGTCCCACCGCGAACCCGACCATGAAACAACTCATCCAGACGGCGACCGCGACACTCCTCTGGCGCGCGTCCTGGAAGATCGTGCGGACCAGTGCCAGCGTGCAGGGCATCAGGCTCGCGCCCGCGATACCGAGCAGCGCTCTGGTGAAGATGAGCATCCAGGCACTGGTGGAGAAGGCCGCGGCGACCGAGGCGGCGGCGAAGACGACGGCGCCGACGAGTAGGAGTCTGCGACAGCCGATGCGGTCGCCGAGCGTTCCCATGATCAGCAGGAACCCGGCGACCATGAAACCGTAGATGTCGGTGATCCACAGGAGCTGAACGCCGCTGGCACCCAGATCCGCTGTCAGGTGTGGCAGCGCCAGCAGGAGGATGCTCAGATCGATGGACAGCAACAGCGTCGGTAGGGCGAGGACCGCGAGCGCGATCCACTCCCGGGCGTGCGCGCGGGGTGCGGTCCCCTCGGGAGCGGAGGTGTTGTCGACCATGACGGCTCAGCTCCCGTACTCGTCGCGCAGGCGCCACCACGCGTACGGCGCGCTCTGCGGGACGCCCTCGGGGCTGTCCTCCCAGAGTTCCTGTCGGCCCAGCGGGGTCAGGTCGAGGAGGCTCCAGCTGGTGCCCAGCTTCTCCACGCCCCGGCCCTGGGTGAAGTAGGTCCGGTACACGGCGTCCTCGTCCCGGATGAACACGCTCAGCCCGAAGTTCTCACCACCGTCCACAGTCACCCCCATGTCCTCGTTGAACCCGCTCCCGAAGGACGAGTACCAGGGCACCGTCCACCCCATCCGCTCACGCACGGCCGCGATCTCCGGGTACGGGGCCCGCGAGACCACGGCCAACGTGGTGTCCCGGGCGTTGAGGTGCTCCGGCTCGCCCAGGTTGTCCACGAACATGGAACAGCCCTCACACTGGTGCTCCGCACCGGGCGGGAGCATGAAGTGGTACACGATCAGCTGACGGCGCCCCTCGAACAGGTCCGCCAGGGAGAACTCCCCGCTACCTCCCGTGAACACGTACTCCTCGGACATCCGGACCGCGGGCTGCCTCCGACGCTCGGCCGCGAGCCGGTCCTGGACCCGGGTCAGCTCCTTCTCCTTGGCCAGCAACTCCTCGTGCGCCTTGTTCCACTCGGCGGGTGGGACCTCTTCGGGCAAACGCATGGCTTCCTCCTTCGACGTACGTTCCGGTGCGGGTCGGCGACAACGCGGGGACGACCCTCCGTTCCCCACGCTGTCACCCCGCCCTTACGGTCGGCTGTCCGTCGCGCTTACGGTGCCGCCGTACCGGAGCGTCAGAGGTCAGCGCTGGTCGCCTTCGAATTCTGGTAGGCGGCGATGAGCCAGCCACCGTCACGTCGCACCATCACGCACGTCGCGAAGAAGGCGAGGTCTTCCGTGTCGGCGGGGACACCCGGAATCTCGACCCGGCCACGTGTGAAGACCAGTGCGACGCCCTCCCGCACGAACCTGACCTCCAGGGGTTCGACCACGACCCCCGTGCCCTTGTAGGGGCCCTCGAACCCCTGGGCCATGAACCCCCGCACGCCCTCGCGACCGCGCATGTAGGCGTCCCCGATCAGCGTGGCGTCCTCGTCGAAGAGTGCCGCGAACGCGTCGGCGTCGTTCTCGGCCCAGGCGGCCTCCACCTCCTTCACTACCGCTCGTACGGCGGCTTCCTCCTCGCTGCCCTCCCACACCGCGTTCCTGGTCATGTCCGGTCTCCTCTGCCTCTGACTCCGGTGAGCCTGGTGCCCGCCGGCCGCTCCACCATGCTTCTGGCGGTCACGGGATCGGACGTCTCCTCCCTTGCCGCACGGAGACGGGGAGGAGGCAGTGCACAAGCGGGAGGAAGCCAGGGCCGCAGTACGGGTCCCAGGATGGCTCCGAAAACCCGCCCCGAAACCGGAGAGGTACGCAAGTGACCGACTCGTTCCGCCCTCCACGGCCCCGGAGCTCCCGAAGAGTGTGGAGCCCCGTGCTGGTGACCGCCGCCCTCGCGGTGTCCCTCGTCGCCGCGCCCGCCACCGCCGACTCCGGATCTCCACCGACCATGACCGGGAAACCCTCCACGGAGCTCCCGGCAGAGGAGGTCCGGCTCCCGACCGGTGACACCGCGCGGCTTCTGTCGGAAGCCGGCACGGTCTCCATCGACCCCGGTGAAGGCCGAGACGGCGTCCGCTTCACGACCGTTCGGCTCGGGGAGCGGTCCTACGTGCTCCCGTCCGACGCCCACGGCCGCGCCTCCAGCCCGGGGAACCCCGGACAGGCCCACGAACTGACCGCCGGGACACCCGCCACCCGGCAGTCCCGGGATGACACCTGCGCGAGGGACACCTGCCACTCACTGACCGTGCGTCACACGGGTCCGGACGGTGAAGCCACCGACGGAGCCTCCTCGATGGTCCTCGGTCTGGACAACGAGCTGATGGAGTTGGGCGCGGACACCGCCAAGCTCGAATTCGACCTCCCCGAGGGCCGCTACATGATCGTCACCGACGTCACGGACTTCGACGACCCCGAAGCGGACTGGCACCGACTGGTCCGTCCCCTCCTCGTGCTCGACGGGGACACCGAACTGCACATGGACGCCACCACGACCCGGCCTGTCGGGACCGAACTGGCCGATCCAGGAGCCAGGCCCGCCCTGGTCGAGGTCGGCGTGGGAAACCAGGCGGGCGACGTCCCGGTCAGCGTCTCCCTCAGGGCGGACGCGTTCTCCGGCCTGCACACCGCGGGGATCGGCCCGGACGGCGACGCGGACGGTCACGACGGCCTCACGTCGTTCGTTGCCTCCACCTGGGCCCACCCGAACGCCGACGGGTCCTATCTCGGGTCACCGTCCACCTACCACCTCCTGGACACCATCGAGGGTTCCTTCCCCACGGGTTACGCGAGGACGGTGGTCCCGGAGGATCTGGCCGCGGTCACCGCCGAGCACCTGTCGCAGACCCCGGGAAACGGCGCGACGAAGGCGATGTTCGGTACGGCGCCCGGCGTGGACCACTCGGCGACCGTCTTCCTGCCGCACGCGCTGCCCTCCACCACCACTCACCACATGGAGCCCGGGGACGTGGAGTGGAGCAGCGCGTTCGGAGAGAACCGCGAGAACGGGGACGGACGCGTCGAGGACGTCACCGCCCTGGGTTCGGTGGCCCGTTCCTACGAGGCCGGGCGGGACTACACCGATCGATGGAACGCCTCGGTGGTCGGGCCCATGTTCCTGTGGTCCGAACACGCGGTGCGGACCGACGACGAGTTGTGGTTCGGCATGCCCATGTACTCCGACCAGGACAGGCACCAGGGCGGATCACGAACGGACTCCGCCTCGATCCGGCTGTTCGAGGACGGCGCGCTCGTCGCTGAGTCGGAGACCGGGCACCTGAACGCCTCCCTCTCCCCAGGTGACGCCGAGCTACGGCTGGAGAGCCGGACCTCGCGCGGGTCCGTGTCAGACCTCTCCACCCGGGTGGAGGCCACGTGGACGGTCACCTCGGCCTCGACCGGTTCCGAGCAGGAACGGCTCCCTCTCCGAGTCGTGCGCTACCAGCCCGAGGTGGACGAGTGGAACTCGGTCGACGCCCGGGGCGTGCTCCGGCTCCCGTTCACCGTCGAATCACAGCCGGGGTCCAACGCGGGGTCCATCGAGGACCTGAGCATCGAGGCGTCAGGCGACGACGGCGACACCTGGAGCGCGGCCCGTGTGGTCCCGCGCGGGGACGACACGTACACCGCGATCATCCGGCTGCCTCGCCACGGAACCGAGTACGTCTCCCTCCGAGCGGAGCTCACCGACTCCGACGGCAACTCCCTGGAGCAGACGATCGAACGCGCCGTGCGCCTGGGCTGAAATCCGCAGTGAACACCACGAATCCCGGAGGTTCCCGTGAAACCCCTTCGATCCACGGTCCTGGCCGCCTGTGCCACCGCCCTCACGGCGGCATCACTCCTTTGGGCCGCACCCGCCGCGGCCGTGCCCTCGCCCACGTCGGTCCCCTCGTGTCTGTCCGTACCGGCCGACCCGGCGCTCACCGCCGGAGGCACACACGTGGGCACGAGCGCGAGCAGTACCTGCGGGGCACCGACCGTCCTCTGGCTGGTGCGCCTGGCCACGCCCACACAGCCCCGCCTGATAGAGGAGCGCTTCGTCCTGCCCGGTGCCACCGGGTCCGTCCGGGTCGACTGCCGTCGCAGTGGAACCCATACCTACGAGGCCGTGGTCTGGGACCCGAACATGATGTTCAACCGAGTGTCCGACACGGTCACCCTCACCTGCTGAACGACAGGCGAACTCACTGACGATCCCGGGGCGCGGGCCGGACGAGCGCGAAGGCCTCCTCCGGGCTGAGTCCGCTCCCCTCGTCCGTCCCCGCCTCGAAGTCCGCGGCGCCGAGCACACGACGGGACACCTCCTCGACCCGTCGGACGTCACCGTTCTCCGCCTCTGGGAGCGGGGCCCCGACGGACTCCCGTGTGGCTCGGGCGGCACCCAGCAGCCGAGCGGAGACAAGGTGACGATCCTGGGCCGCCGTGGCGGACGCCAGACCCTCCAGGGACAGCGCGACGGCCCGAGGGTCTCCGACCCTCGCGGCGGCCGCGTACCCCTCCTCTTGGAGTCGCAGCGCGTCGCCGACCCTGCCCTGGAACTCCGCCACCAGCCCCAGTTCGACCAGGAGCAGCGAGTCCACGACGTCGGTGTCCACCTCGGAGCGGCGGTTCCACTCGAGGACCCCCTCCAGGTGGTCGCGGGCCTGTTCGAGCTCCCCCTCCCGACGCGCCCCGAGTCCGAGACCGATCCGGGCGAACAGTTCGCCCACCTTGTACCCGCAGCCGGACGCCAGCCGGACGGCCCTCTCGTGGTGCTCCCGAGCTCCCGCGTAGTCCTTCTCCAACAGGTCGAGCCGGGCGAGGCCGGTGACGGCGTCGGCCTCGTCGGGCCACATACCGAGGACGCGCGCCCTCTGGGCGCTGTCCCGGTGCAGTTCACGAGCCCGCTCGTAGTCACCGACGGCCTCGGCCAACGAGGCCAGGACGAACGAGGCGTGACTGACGCCCCAGTCGTCTCCGAGCTCCGCGAACAGACCCCGACCGCTCTCCCCCAACCTGCGCGCGACCACCAGATCCCCTCGGGACAGGGCCTGCCCCGCCAGCACGCAGGCCGTGGCGGCCTCGGCCCAACGGTCCCCGGACTCCCGAGCCCGCGCCAAGGCACGCTCGGCCAGGGGTTCCCCCGCCGTGTCACCCCCGGTGCTGAGCAGCGCGTAGGAGAGGAACCAGGACGTCCTGTGCGAACAGGCCCCGTCCGAGGAGAGCAGTCGCTCCACGATCCGTCCCACCCGACCGTCGGTGTCCGCCCCGGCACCGTCCAACAGGGCGAGGCCGAGCCACCAGCCGTCCACGTCGTCGCGGGCCCGCACGGGGAGTGCGGCGCTCTGACCGGAGAGTTGGTGGAGCAGGGCGCGCCCCTCGGCCATCCTCCCCCGAAGTACCCAGTACCAGGTCAGCGGCTCGACCAGCTCCCAGGCAGCAGCCACCTCCTTCGCGCGTAGGGCGGACTCCACGGCGGCACGGATGTTCGACGACTCCGCGTCCAACCGGGCCAGGGCCCCGCGCTGCCTGGTGCCGTTCAGCAGCGGTGCCGCGTCGCGTACCAGCGCGGTCTGGTTCTCCCAGTGACGCCGGGACACCGACTCCCGTTCCTCCGAGTCCTCAAGGCGCTCGGCCGCGTACGCCGAGATGGTCTCCAGGAGGCGGAACCGTCGCGCCGCGCGGGCGGGAGCGTCGACCGGTGGCCGCTCGGAGACGACCAGGGATCGGTCCACCAACCGGGCCAGGGCTCCCGCCACAGCCTCACGCCGGACACCATCCCCGGAGCACACGGCCTCCGCGGAGGCCAGGTCACAGCCGCCAGCAAACACCGAGAGGCGACGCAGCACGGCGCGTTCCTCGTCCTGGAGCAGGTCCCAGCTCCAGTCGATCACCGCGCGCAGTGTGCGACCACGGCGTCCGGAGGTGGTGCGTCCCCCGTCCAGCAGGTGGAAACGGCCGTCGAGGCGTTCGAGCACCTCCCCCACGCCCAGGGAGCACACACGAGAGGCCGCCAGTTCCAGGGCCAGTGGCAGCCCGTCCAGACGTCGGCAGAGAGCGACGACGTCGGCCGCGTTGTTCCCGTCCAGCGCGAACCCGTGGCAGGCCGCTGCGGCGCGCTCCACGAACAGGCGCACCGCGGAACTGCGCGAGGCCGACTCCGGGGACGGATCCTCCTCCGCGCCCGGCAGGTCCAGGGGGGTCACCTCATAGCGACGCTCCGGTGGCAGGGCCAACGGCTCACGGCTCGTCAGGAGGGCCCGCGTCCCCGGAGCGTGGCCGAGCAGCGTGCCCATCAGAACGGCCAGCGGCTCGACGACGTGCTCTCCGTTGTCCACGACCAGAAGGAGGTCGCGTTCGGCCAGCGCCGCCACGACCGACTCCTGCGGGGTGAGGGGTCCTGTGCCCTTCCTGAGGTCCAGGGCCAGCGCCACCTGAGCGAGGAGGGGGTCCGTGTCGGTGGGGTCCGCCGAGGACGCGAGGTCGGCCAGTTCGACGCACACCACGTCGTGTCCCTCCTCGGACTCCAGCGCGGCGACCTCCCGAGCTACGCGGGTCTTGCCCACGCCTCCCGGACCGACGAGGGTGACGAGCCGGTGGTGGCACAGGAGTTCCCTGACCTCGTCCAGCAGCGCCTCCCTGCCCACCAGACGGGTGAGGCCGCGTGCCGGGGAGCGGGGTGGCCGTGACGGCTTCGGCGGGGGCGCGGGAAGGGAGGACACTGCCCCTCGCAGGATCGAACCCTGGAGTTCACGCAGCGGCTCGCCCGGTTCGAGGCCGAACTCCTCCGAGAGACGAGAACGCAGGTGGGCGTAGCTCTCCAGAGCCTCGCTGCGTCGTCCCGCGCGGTGCAGGGCCGTCATCTGGGCCGCCCGCAGACGTTCCCGAAGCGGGTACCGGCGAACCAGCTCCTCCAGCTCCCCGATGACCCGGGTGTGCTCACCCGCCTCGACCAGCGCCTCAGCCCTGGCCTCCAGTGCCGCGACGCGCTCCTCGTCCAGCCGGCTGGCTGACGCACGGACTGCGGACTCGTCCTCGAAGTCGGCGTAGGCGGGCCCCCGCCAGAGGTCGAGTGCCTCGGTCAGGACATCGGAACGTCTTCTGGGGTCGTCCTGACCGCGTGCGGCCCTCAACAGGTCGAGGAAGCGCCAGGAGTCCACTCCGTCGCGTGGCACGGCGAGGAGGTAGCCCGCGTCCCTCAGGGTGACCAGTTCCCTGGCGTCCTTCTCCGCACCCTCCAGGGCCCGGCGGAGCTGCGACACCTTGGCGTGCAGCGCGGCCCCCGGGTTCTCCGGTGGACGGCCCTCCCAGATGTCCTCGATCAGCCGTGACGGGGATACCGGACGCCCTTCCGCGAGGATCAGTGAGGCCAGCAGCGCCCGGACCTTGCGCCCCGGAACGGTGACCCGATCGCCCGACTCCGTCCACACGGCCACGGGGCCGAGAACTCCGAATCTCATAGGCTTCCGAAGACACGCCCCGCGGAAACTGGCGCCGCGACGTGTCCTTCCCCTCCGCAGTCGGCGTGACCGCGCGCGGTTTCGCGGCGGCCTCGCGGCCACGTTACTCCCGCGGGTGACCGACCACCAGCGTCCACGACACGGCCGCCGGTCGCCCGGGGGGGGCGGCCGCGACGCTGATGGTCGGCGAGGAACCATGGGTACGGTCAGGCGGGACCTCCTCTGTTGCCCGCCCCCGGGGTCAGCTCCGGAACTGGCCGGGGCGGCGGCCCTCACCGGCGGGGCCCCGGTAGGCCTGGGCGATGTCCAGCCAGTGGTTCGCCTCCGCGCCCACGGCGCTCACGGCGAGGTCGTCGCGGTGGCGGCGGCGTGTCACCAGGAGGCAGAAGTCCGCGGCCTCCCCGGTGACGCGCTGTTCGGCGTCGGCGGGGCCGAACTCCCACTTCTCCCCGGAGGGCGAGGTGAGCTCGAAGCGGAACTCCGTGTCCGGTGGGGTGAGCCCCCGGGACTGGTAGCCGAACTCCCAGGTCAGAATCGCGAAGCCCACCACGTTGCCGATCCGGTCGGTGCGCTCGGGGACGACGCCCAGCGCGTCCGCGATGTCCTGCCCGTGGGCCAGGACCTCCATCATCCCCGCACAGGCGAGGACGCCCGGGGGGATCGGGCGCACGAGCCAGGGCACCGGCTGGTCCGCGGGGGCGGCGGCGAGCGCCTCCACGGCGAAGTCACGGTCGGCCCGCCAGCGGGCGAGCAGTCTCTCCGGGTCGTCCAGCGGGTAGGTCGCCAGGACCGCGTTGACGGCGCCGTCGAAGTCCTCGCTGGCCTTGGCCGTCATGGCGGCGAAGGCCTCGGCGTCCGAGGCGGCCGTTCCGGCGAGCCGGAAGACGAAGCACAGGTGAGCGACCTGGTGGGCCACGGTCCACCCGGGCGCCGGGGTCTCCCGGGTCCAGTCGGCGGGGTCGAGATCGGCCACGAGGGTGTCGATCTGGGCCGCCTCGGCGGACAGGTGCCCGATGACGGCGGGCAGTTCCGTGATGACGTTGGGAAGGTTGTTCACGGCTGGTTCCTCTCGTTCTCCGTTGGTGTCTGGTGGGTCCGGGGCGAAGACGCGCGGACGGTGTGGCGGGCCGCGGTCATGGCGGCCCAGGAGACGGCCCGCACGAGGGTCGCGTCGTCGGCCCCCGTCTCCCGGCACGCGGCGACGGTCGCGTCACCGACCTGGTAGGAGGCGCGGGCGGTGAGCAGGGTCAGACGGCCGAGGGGGCGATCGGCGGCGGGAAGGTCTCCGACCGCCGTCTCCGCCCAGGAGGGGCTGACCCCGGCCGGCCCCGTTCCGTGTTCGGCGAGGTGCCGGTGGACCAGGCCCCGGACCGTGCCGGGAAGCACGCGGGCGCCGGCCTGCTCGATCGCGGAGACGGCGGCGGCCAGGGCCCGCTGGATCCGGGGCTCCCCCGCGGCCCAGCGCAGGTCGTCCGGTACGGGGGACCGCCGGGCGGTGTCCGGCAGCAGTTCGAGGGAGGTCCCGGGGACGGCGCTCCCCCGGTCCCCGGCGATGACGGCGCCCGTCGCCCGTCGCAGCGGCCCCCGGACCGGCGCGGGGGCGAAGTCGGGCAGGGGCGAGTCGGGCAGGAAGACGTTCACCAGGCGGTTGATGTGCTCGAAGGTCAGCGTCACCGCGCCCAGTTCGGCCCGTTCGACGGGGTCCCCGGTGGACCGGACCCTCTGGTCGTGCGTGCCGACGTCCGGGGCCAGTGAGTCGAGGGTGGCGCCGTGCACCTCCACGCAGTAGGGACAGGAGTTGTCCCGGGAGACGGCGGTCGCCACCGCCTCCCGGGCGGCCCGCGAGGTGCGTCCGTCGACCAGCAGAGACTCACGCAGCGCCACCCAGGTGGCCGCCGCGCACTCGGGAGCGGGGGTGAGCAGCGCGATCGGTGGCGCGAGGACCCCGAAGTCCCCCTCCAGCTGGCGGTAGAGGGCGGCGGTGCCGCCCCGGGCCGCTCGCGGCGGAACCGGACGCACGTGACGCACGTCCCTCAGGGACCTTCTGACCGCGGCTCTCAGAGCGGTCCGGAACACGGAGCACCTCCCGGGGTTCGGTGACGGGGGCCGGGCGTCTCAGGTCCTCTGCCCGACGAGTTTGAGGACGCCCCCGCGACCCGACGTGGCGCCGTCGGGAGCGGGAGCGCCGTACGTGACGTCGACGCCGCGTTCGCGGGCGGCGTCGACGATGCCCGGAACCGAGCGTTCGGCCAGGGCCGCGATGGTCATCGCGGGATTGACCGTGAGGGCGCCGGGGACCGCGGATCCGTCCGTGACGAAGATGCCGGGGTGTCCCCTCAGCTCGTGCCGGTCGTCCAGGGCCGAGGTGTGCGGGTCGTCTCCGATCCGGCACGAGGCCAGGGGATGGACGGTGTAGGCACCGACCAGGTCGTTGGTCCACGGCGCGACGCTGGCGATCCCGTCCTTCTCCAGGATCTCCTTGACCTCGGCGTCCGACTGGGCCCAGCCCTTCAGGGTGTTCATGGTGGGGCGGTAGCTGAGGGTCCCCCGGCCCAGCATCTGCTGGGAGAGCCGGGTGGCGTTTCCGGTGGGCGGAGGGGCGCCGAAGACGCCCTCGTTGTCGTCCTCGCTCATGGTGAAGACGATCAGCCACGACTTCCAGCGGCGCAGCATCTCCTTCTTGTCGGCGCCGAACCAGGACGGGGCAGGGGCTCCGGGGACCTGGGCGAGGATGGTGCCGAGCGCCGGCGGGAAGTAGAGCTGTTCGAGGGAGTAGCGGGAGTACTCGGGCAGGGCCGCGTCCAGCCGGTCCCAGTTGGCCACGCAGGGGCCCTTGCCGACCTGGAAGGCCTCGTAGGCCCGCTCGTCGTCACGTTCCAGGCCGAGCACGTCGCGGACGCGGTCCTCGTCGACCACCGCCGTGTTGAGGCGTTCGCCGTTGCCGGAGAAGTAGCGGCCGACCGCGTTGGGCATCGTGCCGAGGTCGGGCTCGGAGCGCTTGAGGATGACCGGGGTGGCACCGGCACCCGCGGCGAGCACGACGATCTTGGCGTCGATGCTGCCGGAGTCCGTCCTGATCCGGTAGTCGTCCTCGTCGATGACGTCGTAGTGCACCCGGTAGCCGCCGTCGTCCGTCCGCTCCACCCGCTGCACCTCGTGCAGGGGCCGGATCGTCGCCCCGTGGGCGAGGGCGGCGGGCAGGTAGTTGAACATCAGGGACTTCTTGGCCTCGAAGCGGCAGCCCGCCATCATCCAGTTGCAGTTGACGCAGGTGTCCTTGTCGACCGCGACCGGGACGGGGTTGGCCGTGCGCCCGGAGTGGTCGCAGGCGGCGCCCCAGAGACCGCCCGGGTAGCTGACGTCGTTCCAGTCCTGGGTGCGGACCCCCATCGCCTCGGCGACCCGGTCGTACCAGGGGTCGAGGGTCTCCCTCGTGACGGCCTTCGGCCACATGCGCCGGCCGATGGACCCCTTGCGGTCGAAGACGAACCGGGGTGCGCGCGGCAGGGCGGCGAAGTACACCATGCTTCCGCCGCCCACGCAGTTGCCGCCCAGGATGCTCATCCCGTCGCCCACGGTGAAGTCGAAGGCCCTGGTGTAGGAGGACCCGAGGAGGAAGTCGTGTTCGAAGTCCTCGCTCTCCAGCCAGGGGCCGCGTTCGAGCACGGTGACCCGCGCACCGCCCGCCGCCAGGTGGTAGGCGGTGATGGCTCCGCCGAATCCGCTTCCGACGACGAGCACGTCTGTGGTGTCGGTGGTGCTCATGCGGGGCTCCCCGAGGAGGTCGTGTCCGGGTGGAGGCGGGCCAGGGGCCTGCCGTAGGAGTACTCCTTGAACCGCAGCAGACCGTCCGGGTCGGGTGCGGCGAAGCCCATGGCCGTCAGCCCCGGGTGTCCGTTCGCGATGGCGACGGGGGTGCTGATGTGGGCCGCGCTGTCGTAGGCCATGTTGCAGAAGAGCGAGAGCATCACCCAGAACTCCTTCTCCGGGTGGCCCGGCGAGGTCAGGGCCCTGACCAGCGCGGTGCGTTCCTCGAAGGGCAGCTGGACGAACGGCGGCTCCTCCTCGGTCAGGGGCAGGGCGCACAGGTCGGCGTGGTGGCGGGCGTGGTCGTTGAGGAGGCCGACGAACTCGCCCAGACCGGAGGTGACCCCGGTGGCCGGTGTCCTCAGCAGCTCCAGCGCCCCGGCCTCGACCGCCCCGGCGTCGTGCGATCGCCCGGCGATCGCCGTGTCGTCGGGGGTGCGTCTGGCCCCGGGAAGGATGGTGTCGGCGAAGGCCTCGAGTGTTCGTGTCTCAACGCTGTCAGCGTCCGGGATGCCCTGGGGCATGGTCGTCTCCTCTGTGGGGGGGTGTCACGCCGGATCCGAGGTCCGGTCAGCCGTTCCGCGCGCGGCGGACCGTCATGGGCAGTCCGTCCTTCACGCGCAGCGAGAGCATGGGTTCCGGCACGGCCCTGTGTCCCGGCGCGAGCGTGAGGCGCAGTTCCCGGGAGACGGTCGCCAGCACGAAGACCGCCTCCAACATCCCGAGGTTGCTGCCGACACAGACCCGGGGGCCCGCCCCGAAGGGGATGTAGGAGTAGCGGTGCCGGCCGTCGCGGTGGGCGGGGTCGAAGCGCTCCGGATCGAAGCGCTCCGGGTCCTCCCAGGAGTCGGGGCGCCGGTGCAGGGTGTAGGGGCAGATGAGGACGTCCGAACCGGCCGGTACGTGGTATCCGCCCACCTCGTCGTCGGCCAGGGACTTGCGAGGCAGGATCCACACCGGCGGGTACAGCCGCATCGTCTCCTGCACGACCATCGTCGTGTAGGTGAGTTCGTGCAGGTCCTCGTAGGTGGGAGGCCGGTCGCCCAGGACCCGCACCGCCTCCTCCCGGAGGCGCTCCGCCGTGCCCGGGTTGCGGTCCACCAGGTAGAACGCCCAGCTGAGGGTGCTGGCCGTGGTCTCGTGTCCGGCCAACAGCAGGGTGACCAGCTCCTCCCGGACGCGGCGTGCGCGGGCGCGGGGGTTCGGCTCGGTCGCGGCGTCGGCGAGCACCCGGGAGAGCGCGTCGTCCCCGCCCTCGGGGACGTGGTCCCGGACCAGGCGGCCCACGATGCGCTGGAGTTCCCTGCGGGCGCGCCGGAACCGCGTCTGGGTGGGGAAGGGCAGCCAGACGGGCAGTCCGTTCATCGTGACCATGTCGAGCATGGCCTGGTCCTGGACGGCCTCGAAGGACTCCCCGATCGTGTCGAACGCGTGGAGGTCGGTGTCGAGCAGTGTGCGGCCCAGGACCCCCAGGGTCAGTCCGGTGGCCTCGGCCGCGACGTCCACCGGCCCGTTGCGGGAACGCGCCCAGAGACGGTCCACGAGGGCCGCCGCCTCCTTGGCCACGGCGTCGGCCTGACCGGCGATCCGCTGGTGGCCGAACACCGGCCGCATGGTCCGGCGCTGGGCCTTCCACAGCTCGCCCTCGCTGGTCAGGAGCCCGTCGCCCAGAGCCCTCTTGGCGTGGACCTGGCCGATGCCCTTGTGGTAGTTGGCGCTGTTCTCCGCCAGCACGCGCCTGGCGTGGTCAGGGTGGTTGAAGAAGTACAGGGTCTTGGGGCCCGCGGCCATACGGACGGCGTCGCCGTGGTCTGCGGTCGCGGTGGTCATCATGGCGAGCCGGTCCGTGACGAGGTCGCGGAGCATGGCGGGCGCCGCGGACAGGGCCGTGCGCGGTGGGTGACGCAGGTCGGGCCGGGTCACGACACGCCCCCCTCGCGCGGGACGAGCTCGCGGGCCAGGGAGGCCCGCCACTCCTCGTAGTGCGGGCGGGCGGGATCGGCGACCGGTCCCGAGGCGTCCGGGCGCAGCTCGCGGGAGGCGCGTGCCGCGCTCTCGGCGTCCGTCCCGCAGAGCACGGCCGCGCCGAGCTCCGCGTGGGGGACGAGCAGCCCGGCCCGGATCCTGGCCTCGGCGGCGAAGGCGCTCCCCTGCGCGAGGAAGCCCCGGTGTCTCCCCGCGTGCTCCCGGAGCCGGTGGAGTTCGGCCTCCTCCGCCCCTCCCGCGTAGGTGGCGGCCAGGCCGATCCCCGCGTAGAGGTCGGAGTGCCGGGAGGCGGGAAAGCGGTCCACCAGCCGGGCGACCTGGTCGACGTCGGTGCCGCCGACGAACCACAGGGCCCGACCGATCCCCTGGTCGGCGGCCCGCAGCGCGTAGGCTCCGTCCCCGGTCCGCCGTGCGGCCCTGGCGTCACGGACCTGCCGGTGCACGTACTTGTCCGTGTGGAAGTAGGCCTGGTGGAATCCGTAGCCGTCGTGGACCAGCCACCTCAGCAGCGGGTCGAGCCCCCCGGTGTCCGGCCACAGCGGTCGCGGGAGACGGGCCATGGCCCAGCCGATGCCCACGTAGGCCATGTACACGTGTGCCTCACCCGGCCCGCGGAGGAAGTCCGCCGTCCGGCGGCTGCCCGGCAGGATCCCGTCCAGGAGCGCGAAACCCATGGCCGCGCCCTCGTAGGCGAAGCCCTGGTAGCGGGTGGGCAACGCCGTCAGCCGTCGGTCCGTCGCGGACGGGGACCCCGTCTCCACCGCGTCCCCGAGGCCGGTGAGGAAGGACTCCCCCACCGTTTCCAGGACCTCTCGGGCCCGCGGCCCCTTGTCGTGGAACCCTCGGGTCTCCAGCCTCGTCTCGGATGCGTTGGGTGTCATCACCCGGCGCCTGAGGGCGCCCACCACGGTGGCCAACTGGTCCTCGCTCCCGTCGATTCCGGATCGGTCTGTCCCCCATCCTTCTCGCGGCGGCGCCTCCGGATCTACTCAGGAATTGCCGTGCCGAGGGAGCACGGGGTCGGCGCACGCTAGGAGAATCGGCGGCGTACTCCGGCACGCCACTTCTCGTAGGCGGGTTCGTCGTCTCCGGCACCCGGTTCGACCCGCTGCTCGTCGGCGAGCACGGCCGCGGCACCGGAGTCGAGGCCGGTCAGGGCTCGGACGGCGGGCTCCGTGTGGTCGGGAACGTGCCCGGAGAAGACCCGGGCCTTGGCCGCGAAGACCGCTCCCTGGCTGACGTGCGGCGCGTCCTCACCCGCCCGGTCCAGGAGCACGCGGAGCTCCTCGGGGGCCGCTCCGCCCGCGAAGACCGCGGCGAGTCCGACCCCGCTCCACAGGTCGGCGCGTCGCTGGCGGGGGAAGCGCCCGACGGCGGCCGCGACCCCGTCGTGGCGGGCTCCGTGGACGAACCACAACGCCCGCCCCACCCCCTGGTCGAAGGCACGGGGGAAGTAGTGGGGCGCTCCCTCCCAGGGGTAGGGCTCGGGCGTGCGCCGTTGGTCGATCCAGCGCGTGGCGTCGAAGTAGGCCAGGTCGAAGCCGTAGCCGTCGACCGCCAGCCAGCTCATGGTCGGGTGGTAGGGGTTGCCCTCCAGGTCCGGCAGGACGTTCCGCCAGAGCGGGCGGGGCAGCCGGGACATCGCGAAACCGATGCCGATGTAGGAGAGGAAGGTGTGGGGCAGCGCGGGCCCGAGCATCAGGTCGCGTGTACGGTTCCTCCCACCGAGGGGGAGGGCGTCACGGATCGTGTAGGCCATGGCCACGCCCTCGAAGGCGAATCCGCGCAGGTCCGACGCGACCGTCTCCAGCCGCCGTTCCACCTCCTCGGGGTCCCGGACCTCGATCCCCCACTCGAAGCCGCAGACCACGGCCTCGGGGATTCTCTCCAGGTGGCGGGCCGAGGGGGAGTCCCGGCCGGGATGCCCCAGGTGGGTGAGTCCGACGTGGTGGAGCCGCGGCGTGAGCAGCATGCGTCTGAGAGCGCCGACGGGGCGCGGACGGGCGCCCATCTCAGGCGACGGTCTGACGGATGCAGGCGGCGCGGGTGAGCTTGCCCTCGAACGCCAGCGCCGGAGCCGCCAGGGTGATGGCGAGGGGCGCGTCCGTCTCCTGGACGTCCTCCAGTGGCAGATGGACGAAGGTCCGCAGGCCCCTGGCGATCCTCACGGGGTGCCGGGTCGAACTCATGAGCATCCTTCCCGAACGCGTGCGATCGCTCTTGGGAACCGCGGCGGCGATGACCACGTGCGGCCCGGAGGGGACGTCGGCGATGGTGAACTCCGCCCGTCCCGTCGCCGAGAAGACCTCGAAGGCCACCGGTGATCCCTGGGGCACCGATTCGGGAAACACCGCGACGATCACGTCAACGGGTCCGGCCTCCTCCGGAACGTCGACCGCGCCGCTGATCGTGTGGGACGGCCCCGGGGTGCCCGGCTTCAGGAACCGGGCACGGCGCATCTCGTCCATCTTGGGCAGACAGGAGTACTCGTGGGAGACGACGACGAGCAGCTCGGCCACGCGCGGGTCACGGTACTGGGTGGGGGACATCCCCACCGCGCGGGTGAATCGGCTCGTGAAGGTGCCCACACTGTTGTAGCCGACCCCGCAGACGATGTCGGAGACCGTGAGGTCGGTCGTGAGCAGGAGCCGCTTGGCGGCGAACAGGCGTACGGATGTCAGGTATCTGCCAGGGGGTACACCGGTCGCGCGAGCGAAGACCCGGGAGAAGTGGTAGGGGCTCACGAAGACCTCGGAAGCGATCTGGTTGAGGGTGAGCGGCTCCGTGTAACGCTTGTGCATGGTGTGGATCGCTTGACGGACGGACCTGTCCATTCTCTCCATACGGTTCTCCCAGGCGCAGCAGACGTCAGGAAACTCTTCGCATTCATCCGAACCGGGGGGCCGGGGTTCGGCGTACACGCAAGTCAGTCATAAATAACTCTGAAACAGAAGAAGCCGAGACTGACAAGATGAGGCACCCAAACCAGCGGGCCTCTAGTTCACACGGGAATTCAAATCAAACATGACCACCGCACCAACTTTCCGCTCCGGAACCACAGGCAACGCGACTCTAAGGTCCGTCAAGCAATCCTCATAGTTCCATCGAGCCAGAGCGACCATCATCTTCCAGATTGCTCCATAGGCACACGAAAGGGACAGACCGCCCCTATATTTGTACCTTCAAAAAAACACACAAAGTGACACCGAACAACGCTGCGTGATTGCTGATTGGGTGGAGATTAACCGAACGTAGTCGTTGAACAATTAACCAAACTGACTCGGGCGGGATATTTACATCGCCTGAAAACTCTGACCCGCAGTTACGACAAAGCTCCCACGACGCCCCTGCGTCGGTTACCCCAGGCGACTCCCCGCCCGCAACCCCAAGCACGGAGACTCGATCTTTCGGCCATTAGTGGCCACCATGGAAGGAGAGACCGAAACACACACCTCCGATTGCCCGAAAGAAGCGCCAGCCACAAGTAGCGACCCACCCGCTCGGAGGTCAGAATCGGTCGCATGAGTCCCCGAAAGGCAGATCCCCTCGCCCGCGCCCACCTCGTCGACACCGCTGCCCGGCTCCTCACCGACGAGGGGCCCCAGGCCCTGTCCACCCGCAGGATCGCCCAGGAGGCGGGCAGCTCGACCATGGCCGTGTACACCTACTTCGACGGCATCGGAGGGCTCGTGCACGCGATGGTCCACGAGGGCTTCACCCGGCTCCAGGAGCACCTCACCGGTGTGCGCCGCTCCGACGACCCGGTCTCCGACCTCGCCCTGCTCGGCCGGGCCTTCCGCCACAACGCCTCACAGAACGAGCACCTCTACGCGGTCATGTTCGGCGGGTGTTCCCTGGCCGGGTTCAGCCTGTCCGAGGCGGACCGCCAGCACGGCCGCTACACGCTCCGCAACGTGACGGAGTGCGTGCGGCGCTGCATGGAGTCCGGCCGCTTCCACCAGGGCGATCCCGAACTGGTCGCCCACCGGCTCTGGTGCGCGGTCCACGGGCTCACCACCCTGGACCTCGGCGGCTACCTCGTTCCTCCCTACGACGCGGACCGCTGCTTCGAGGACCAGCTCGTGTCCCTCATGGTGGGCTGCGGGGACCTCCCCGGGGCCGCCGGGCTGTCCGTGGCGGAATCGGCGACCCGTCTGCCCAGCCTGGGGGCGGCCGCGCCCGAGCACTCCTCCTGACCGGTCAGAGCGGCACGTTTCCGTGCTTGCGCCGGGGCTGCTCCCGGCGTTTGTCCCTCAGGAGGGCGAGCCCGTCGGCCACGGCGGCACGGGTGTCCGCCGGGTCGATCACGTGATCGACGAACCCCTCCTCCGGGGCGCGGTAGGGGTGCATCAACCGCTCACGGTAGTCCGCCACGAGCTCCCGCCGCCGCGCCTCCGGGTCGGCCGCGGCCCGCAGCTCCCGGCGGTGCACCACGTTCACCGCCCCCTCGGCACCCATCACGGCGACCTCGTTGCAGGGCCAGGCCAGGGAGAGGTCGGTCCCGATGGATCGGGAGTCCATCACGATGTAGGCACCCCCGTAGGCCTTGCGCACGATCACCTGGACCCGGGGGACCGTCGCCTCGCAGTAGGCGTAGAGCAGCTTCGCCCCGTGCCTGATGACTCCCGCGTGCTCCTGTGCGGTCCCCGGCAGGAAGCCGGGCACGTCCACGAGGGTCACCAACGGGATGTTGAAGGCGTCGCAGAAGCGGACGAAGCGCGCGGCCTTCTGCGCGGCGTCACTGTCGAGCACCCCGGCCAGGGCCATCGGCTGGTTCCCGACAACCCCGACCACCGCGCCGTCCACGCGGGCGAGCGCGCACAGCACGTTGGGCGCCCAACCCTCGTGGACCTCGAAGAAGTCGCCCCCGTCCACCACCTCAGCGACCACGTCCCGCATGTCGTAGGGCCGGTGGGGCTCCACCGGCACGATCTCGGCCAAACGCGGACGCTCGTCCCCCCGGGCGCCCGTGGGCGGACCGGCGGGCGGGGCCTCGAGGTTGTTGCCGGGCAGGAGGGAGACGAGGTGGCGGACGTCCTCCAGGCACTCGTCCTCGTCGTCGTGGACGACCGCGGCCACGCCCGTCCGCCCTCCGTGGACGTCGGCGCCGCCGAGCTCGTCGTGGCCCACACGCTCCCCGCTCACCGCGGCGATCACGTCCGGCCCGGTCAGGTACATCCTCGCGGTGCCGCGGACCATGAAGGTGAAGTCGGCGAGCGCGGGCGAGTAGGCGGCGCCGCCCGCGCACGGGCCCAGGACCACGCTGATCTGCGGGATCACACCCGACGCCGCGACCTGCCTCCGGAAGATGCCACCGTAGCCGTCCAGCGCGGCCACACCCTCCTGGATCCGGGCCCCACCGCTGTCGTTCAACGCGACGATCGGCGCGCCGGCGTCCAGGGCCAGGTCCATCACCCGGTGGATCTTCCTCGCGTGCTCGGCGCCGAGCGAGCCGCCCAGGATCGTGAAGTCCTGGGCGTAGACGAACACCCGGCGGCCGTCGATCGCCCCGGATCCGGTCACCACCCCGTCCGTGTGCGGGCGTCGGCCCTCCGTCTCCGGGCCCGCGTCCCGGCGACGACGGAACATCCCGAGCTCGACGAAGGACCCCTCGTCCAGGAGTCGGTCCAGGCGCTCCCGGGCGGTGCGCTTTCCCAGCTCGTGCTGGCGTTCGACACCGCTGGGGTCGCCCGCCTCGGTACGGTCCCGGAGCGCGTCGCGCTCACGGCGCAGCACCGCCATGGTGCGGGGCTCCGGGCCGGGCTCCGCTCCGCGGACGGGCACCGGCCGCAGGTCCACCTCGGACACGCTCATGCGGTCCCCACCCTTCCGTCGGGCGCGTCGGCGGTGGCGCCGTCGGGCAGCCCGCGGAGGGTTCCCCGGTGGAACAGCAGGGCGGCGTCTCCGCTGCCCGAGGCCGCCTCCAGCACGCGGCCGACGAACACCGAGTGGTCGCCCGCCACGACCTCCTCCGTCACCTCGCACTCCAGCCAGGCGAGGGCCCCGGTGATCAGCGGAGCCCCCGTGTGGAGGCCGGGTACCCAGCTCACCGTGGCGAACTGCGCCCACCCGTGCGGGCGGGAACGGTCCGCGAAGTGGCGTGCGGTGGCCTTCTGCTCGGCGGACAGGACCGACACCGCGAAGCGTCCCTCGACCGCGACGGCCTTGTGCAGGCGCGCGGTGCGGGCCACACAGCACAGCACCAGCGGGGGGTCGAGGGAGACCGAGCAGAAGGCGTTGGCCGTCATGCCGTTCGGGTTCTCACCGCCGACCGTGAGGACCGTGACCCCCGTGGCGAACGTGGACATCACCTTCCGCAGGTCCGTCACCTCAACCCACCGCCCCTCGAAGGACCGTCGCCTCGGCCCGGTACGGGGCGAGGGCCTCCCGGAGCTCCTCCGGCACCCGGGTCGGGACGGTCGCGGTGTTCGGGCCGCGCATGCACGCGATCCGCTGCCGTCCCCGGGCCACGAGCGTTTCGGCCTCCTCCCCCAGCAGGACGTAGTCGAAGGTGAACTGGACCTGGGTCTGGGTGAGCTCCTCCAGGCGCATCCGGATCGAGAGCTCGTCGAAGGCGGTGATCTCGGCGAAGAACTCACAGTCGACCCGCAATGTGAAGAGCTTCAGGTCTCCACGGACGTCCGCCAGGACCCCCGGGGCGCGCTCCTTGAGGAACATCTCCCGGCAGCGGCCCTGCCAGCGCAGGTAGTTGACGTAGTAGACGTTGCCCACCAGGTTGGTCTCCTCGAACCCGACCGTGTGGCGAACCTCGTAGTAGTCGGACATCAGCGCTCCTCTCCGCTCAGGACGGCGAACACGACGGGGTCGGGGTTCCCGTTCAGGGTGGTGCTCCAGGTGGCGATCCTGGCGTCCCCGGACGAGAGGACCACCCATCCGTGCTCGCCCACCTCCTCCAACGTCAGCGAGCGGCCGGTGCCGCCCGCCTTGCGCAGGCACTCCAGGGCGCCCCACAGGCGGGCGGCGGCCAGGTGCGCGGACTCCCCCGCCTGCTCGGCGACCAGGTCGCGCACCGAGAGGAGTCCTCCGCCGAGCAACCCGGCCCAGTCCTCGTCGGAGCGTTCCCGCACCGCCTCCACGTCACAGGCCAGGCGACCGCTTCCGGCGAGCGCCAGGGTCACTCCGGCTCCGTGCGACGCGGAGACGTCGGCCCCCTCGGCCTCCGGCCGTCCGTCGGGCCGGTACCGGACCCTGACGACGCGGTTCAGGGCCCGCCCCACCGCGAGCGCGGTCCTGGCCCTGCGCTCCTCGGTTCCCGCGGGGCCTCCGGGCACGGGGTCGGGGTCGACCACCACGGCCCGGGATCCGCCGAGCACGCGCTCCAGCTCCCTCTCCAGGTGGGAGCCGAGCAGCGCGGGAACCCAGGGCCCCGGCCCGCCGCTCCTGCGGACCGCGCGCAGCCGCAGCCCCTCCCAGCGTTCGAGCACGCCGCCGGACGGCTCCCGCACGTCCACGTCGTAGACGTAGGAGTCACCCTCCTGGGACCGTTCACTGGCGACGAGGAGCACGCGGTCGGGCTCCTCCTGGTCCTGGGGCCGGGCCAGCACGATCCGCTCGACCCCCTCGGGCAGCAGGGTCCCGTCGGGGACACAGGCCTGGAGGACGTGCATCGCGGCGTCCCGCACACCCGGGTCGGCCAGCACCCGGCCCTGGGGCAGGAAGGTCCCGAACCAGTCCCCCTGCGAGGCCGTGGACAGTTCGGCGACCACGTGGCGGGCGCTGGCGCGCCGGTACGAGAGCAGCCGTTGGAACCGCTTGCCCTGGAACAACACGTCGCCGTACAGCTCCGAGGGGTCGGCTGCGACCCGGGGCAGAGCCGGGACGACCTCGGCGGCGTGGTCGTGCCCCGGGGCGGGGTCCGTGCGCGGCCACCGCAGGACGGCCCGGAAGTGGTCCGCGTCGAACCCGGTCTCCTCACTGCGGATGACCACTTCCACCGAGTGGGGGTCGCGCACCAGCGCGGCCACCCGTACGGTCGTCGTCTCGCCCGGGCGGACCGCCACGGGACGCACGAAGCGCGCCCCCTCCATCACCGGCGGGCCCGAGTGACCGCTGACCGCGGTCGCCACCTGAGCCATCGCCTCCATACCGATGACGGCCGGGAACAGCAGGTCGCCGTCGAGGCGGTGGTCCTCCAGGTAGGGGTCGTCCGTGGAGGAGAGGACGGCCTCGGTGACGAGTTCGACGCCGGAGTAGTGCACCAGGACGCGGTCCAGGAACCGGCCCAGCGGGAGCTCGCGTTCCCGGACGTCGAGGGTGGGCAGCCCCCCGGTCCGCCCGCTGACCACCAGGACCGGCCCCGCCGAGCGGTCGGCGAGGACGCGGTGGAGGATCGCGATCCCCTCCTCGGCGGCCACCGGGGTGATGCCGTCGCGCATCAGCGCCTCCACGACGCCCAGCCGCTCCCCCATCCCCGCACCGGACCAGACCGACCACTCCAGGGCCAGGACCCGGGTGTGCGGGTGCTCCCGGCCGTACTCGACCGTCATCTCGGTGAGCCAGTCGTTGGCGGTGGAGTAGTGGGCCTCACCTCGCAGACCCGCGCGCCCGATGATGCTGCCGAAGGTGACGAGCAGGCGGAGCCGGTCGGGGTCGAGGGCGTCGAGGACGGCCTCCAGACCGTCGGTCTTGGGAGCGAGGGTGCGCCTGAACGCCGCTTCCGTCAGACCTCCCAGCGCGGTCGGCTCGTTGCGTCCCGCACCGTGGAGCACGGCGGTGACCGTGCCGAGCTCCGCCTCGGCCGCGCGCACGGCGTCGCGGACCTCCTCGGGCCGGGTCACGTCGGCGCGCAGGTACACGAACCGGGCACCGGCCGCCGTCATCCGCTCCAGGTTGTCGGCGAGTTCCGCGTCCTCTTCCTCGGCGGCCCGGCCCAGCAGCGCCAGCGCCGACCCGTACTCGGTGGCCAGGGACAGCGCGCACTCGGCGGTGATGCCCTTGCCCCCTCCGGTGACCAGGACGACGTCGTCGGGGCCGAGCGGCGGGTCCTGCCCGGGGTCGTCCAGGGGGGTGGGGCTCAGGACCGGCACCGAACGGTTCCCGCCCGCGTCATGGTGGACCTGCGTGAACTCGGTGGTGGCGGCGACCTCGGCGGTCACGAGGCCGACCGCGTCCCGCACGCCCTCCGCCGTCGCGGGCTCGGGGTCGTCGAGGGTGACCACGGTGGTGCGGGTTCCCGGGACCTCCAGGTGCAGGGTCCGCGCCACCCCGGAGGCTCCGCGTCTGCCCTGGACCACGACGAAACGGGTCCCGGAGCCGGAGGCCAGCGCGGACCGCGCCGCGTCGAGCAGGGTCCCGGCCAGCTCGGGGCCGCCCTCGGCGGGGAGGCAGAGCAGCACCCCGTGTCCCAGGCCCGCGAGGGACCGGCTCAGGGGCTCGGACAACGGATGTCCGGGAGAGGCGTACACGCTCCACCCGTCCTCCGCGGTGGTCCTCTCCTCGGCGGCGGTGCGCGCGGGAACCGGTTCCGCCACGTGCGTGACCTCGAACGCCCGGACCCAGGGGCCGACACCCGCGACCTCACCGTCCGTCGCGCCCGCTCCGGCGGTGTCGGCCAGCCCGTCGATCACCTCGGCCAGCTCCCCCAGAGTGGACGTCGCGTACCCGGAGGTCGCTTCGAGGGGCGGCAGCCCCAGGCGTCGCGTCGCCTCGTTGACCACCTGACCGACCGTGATGGAACTCAGGTGGAGGTCGTCGAGCGGTCGCGTGTTCGCTCCCACCATGGAGACAGGGAGCTCGACGCGCTCGGCGGCCAGCGCCCGGAGGAGTTCCAGGGTGTCGGCCGCCCCGGCCGTCTCCGTCTCCTCGTCGTTCACGCCACCGTCGCCGGTACCGGCAGGCCCCGTCTCGGTGCGTCCCACGTCCAGACCGGGCGCCGTCTCGCACGGGTTCGCCAGGAAGGAGAACTCCTCGGGGAGCTCCCGGACCAGGCGACCGGTGAAGAGCCCGCGCACGTCCACCGCCGCCCCCAGCGCGTATGCGGCGGCCACAGTCCGGAGGAAGGGCACCAGGGAGGGCGAGTCCGAGTCCACGGCCTCGACCGGAACGTCGGTGACGGCCGCCGACGCCAGGCCCGAGAGGACCCGTCCCGGTCCCACCTCGACCAACAGGTCCGCCCCGTCAGACAGTTGGACGACCGCCTCGTGGAAACGCACCGGGAGGACGACCTGGTCGCGCAGGAGCGCACGCAGGTCGGTGTCCGGTCCGAGCTCCCTCCCGGTGACGGTGGACACCAGGCCGGGGGCCGGCGCGGTGAACCGCGTCTCGGCGAGCCTGCCGTCGAGGACCTCGGCCGAGGCCGCCACCAGCGGTGAGTGGAAGGCGTGGGAGACCCTGACCCGCGTCGCGGTGACTCCCGCGTCGCGGGCCCGCGCGCAGACCCGCTCCACGGCGTCGGCGGGGCCGGAGACGACCGTCTGGCCGGGGCCGTTGTACCCGGCGACGACCACCTCGGACTCGGTCTCGACCAGGGTCTCCGCCACCACGGGCCCGGTCTCCAGCCCGGCCATGGCGCCGTCCGCGCGCCCCGTCCGGGCCATCGCCCGCCCACGCGCGGCGGCCAGGTCGAGGATCTCCCGACCGTCGACGGCGCCCGCCCAGCACAGGGCGGTCAGTTCGCCCAGGCTGTGGCCCACCGCTCCGTCGGCCCGCACACCGAGATCGTCCAGCACGGCCAGGGCGGCGAGTGAGCCCGCCACGATCCGGGGCTGCGCGACCTCGGTCGCCACCTGGTCGCCGCCCTCGGGCAGGCCCGCGGAACCCAGGACCCGGTCGGCCGCCCCGAACCGGCGCCGGAGGGCGCCGGTGCGCCCGGTTCCGGCGCCCTGCCCCGGGAAGAGGTACCGGATCGTGGGCGCGGTCGTGCGGTGGGCGAGGTAGGCACCCAGCTCCGGTGCCCACACCTCCGTCCGCCCGGCGTCCATCCGGTCCAGCAGGACCCGCACCGACCGTTCGGCGGCCTCCGGTGAGGACGCGACCACGGCGGCCCGCGCGGGTCGGCCCTCGGAGCGCGCGGCGAGCGAGGCCGCGAGGTCGGTGAGCTCGGCGTAGGAGAGGCGGGGAAGCGTCTCCGCCAGCTCCTCCAGGCCTCGGCGTACCTCGGCCGGGTCGGCGCCGTCCACGACGAGGAGTTCCGCGTCCTGTCGGCCCGCGGCCAGGGTTCGGGTCCGTTCGGTGACGCCGACGCCCCGCTGCCCCTCAGCGGCCTCCACCGTGATGTGGGTGTTGACGCCGCCGAAACCCATGGCCGAGACGCCCGCCCGGACGGGGTGGCCGTCCGGCCAGGCGAGCGGCCGGTCCGGTACCCGCAGGGCCGCCGACTCCTCCTCCAGCAGGGGGTGCGGGTCGTGGTGGCCGGTGGCGGGCGGAATCACCTCGTGGCGAACGGCGAGGATCGCCTTGATCAGCCCGGCGACCCCGGCGGCCGCCTTCGTGTGACCGAAGTTGGCCTTGATGGTGCCGAGCGCTGCGGGGGGCGCTGTGGGGTCGGCGGAGGTCCTGGCTCCGGAGAGCGCCGCGAGTTCGGTGGCGTCACCGAGCGCGGTTCCGGTGCCGTGTCCCTCGAAGTAGCCGATGGTCTCGATGCCGTACCCGGCACGCGCGTAGGCCCGTTCCAGGGCGAGGCGGTGCCCGCTCTCCTCCGGCCGGGTGATGCCGCCCCGGCCGTCGGAGGAGACGGCCCATCCGGTGATCAGGGCGTGGACGCGCCTGCCCTGGGCGATCGCGTCCTCCTCCCGCATGAGAACGAGCGCACCCGACCCCTCCCCCGGCCAGAAGCCGTTGGAGTCCTTGTCGTACACCTTCATCTCGCCGGTGGCCAGTGCGCCGGTCTTGGCGAAGCCGATCACCTCGAACGGGTCGATGGACAGGTCCACCCCACCCGCCAGAGCGGCGTCCAGGTCCCCGTCCGCGAGGGCCGTGGCCGCGGTGGCCACGGACAGGAGGGAGGAGGAGCACGCCCCGTCCACCGTGTAGCCGCCGCCCCCCAGGTCGAAGTGGTTGCACACGCGGCCCGCGATGGTGTTGGAGAGGCCGCCCGCGAGGGTGTCCTCGTCGATGCGTGGGAAGGGCGCCTTGTAGGAGGTCTCCAGCGTGGCCAGGAAGCCCTCGGCCTCCTCCTCGTCCCATCCGTGGTCGAGCAGGGCCGAGGCGACGGTCCGGCGGACGTAGGGCCAACGCAGCCGGAGCGTGTTCGCCCGGGAGAACTCACCGGTGAGGCTGTTGCCGATCACCACACCGGTCGAGCGGCGTGGGAGCCCCTCCCCCTCGGGAAAACCGGCGTCCTCCAGCGCGCGGGACATCGTCTCCAGGGCCAGCCAGTGCGTCATGTCGGTTGACCGAAAAGAGCTGCCGGAGACCCGGTACCGTGCCCTGTCGAAAGAGAAGCCCCGGAGGACGGCGGCCTTGGTGGAGTAGAACCGATCCTCGGCGGAGGGGTCCTCCGACCAGTAGTCCGCCAGGTTCATGCGCTCGTCCGGAATTCTGCGAAAAGCCCTCCTGCCTGCGAGGACGTTCTCCCAGAGCTCACTCGGAGAATTCGCGTCCGGGTAGGTCAGACCGATTCCCACCACGGCGATTCTGGTGCTTCTCATAATCCAACCCCGCACAATCCAGAGAGTCATCAATAACCCGGCAATCCTGGATCAATGATGCGACACACGCACCCGGGTGTCTTCTTCCAGACTGCTACCCCGGGCCAGCCCATTCCATAACAGCGTAATTATTGCGGCGAAAGCAGAATGGCTTCCGGTGTGGCCCACGCCACCGCACCTCCGTGCCGACCGACACCCCACCCTGGGGGTACGCGGCCCGGAGCGATCCGGGAGGCGGCCACGTCCCCATCCGCCACGGCGCGACGCTCGGGGCGCGCGGGTTCCCCTCCGACTTCCGGAACCAGGAGTCGCGGGAATCACCACGGCGGCGTGAATCCGCCCGGAACCCGGGAAACAATCGGGGTGGGACATGAAGGGAGCGACCCGCATTCGCGAGGCCACGAAGAAACGGAACATCGGAACCTTCCGAATACGAGCAGGAAAGGAAAGGCCGTCTCCGCACCCCCGCCGGAGGAGTTCCGGCTCCCACGCGACGCCTCTCCGGAACGACTGAGGCGGACCACGAACGCGACCAGTGAAAGGAAAGGGATCCGAACCGCGACGGCGTGAACGCGGGACGCACCTCGCATTCGAACGGGGAACCGAACGAACCACCCCCTCCCGGGGGCACGGACGAGGTGCGGCCGACCGACCCGTCCGCCTGAGGTCCTGCGCGGCCGACCCGCCTCCTGTCGCCCACCGACACGCGCTCGTGCCCAGATTTGGGGCCGCGTTTCCTGCCCGGAGGACGTGGGGACCGGCGGGAATGACCGTCCGTAGGCCGGACGCGCCGGTCCGATGCCCCCCATGTTCCGGCCGTACAACCCCCGTTGGAACCCCGTTGTCCCCGTGCTGGTCGTCCCGGTGCCGCACCGGCCCGGACAATGATTACCCGCGCGCACGCCAGGGCAGGGCGTAGGCCAGGGGCGGATCACCGTCCCTGGTCGCGAGACGCACCAGTACGCCTTGGACCACCGAAAGGACGAAGAACGGACCGGAAGGGAGCAGTCTGCCGTGACACTCGTAGACGCCCACATCCAGGATCGCTATCCCACCCGCGTGGACCCCGGCCAGGGGCACGGGTGGATCGAACGCCACGAACCGACCGTCTGGCCCGGGGTGACGGAGGGGCCCGCCACCACCGCCGAACTCGTCGCGCACGCCCGCGACGGATTCCACATCCAGCGGGACCTGCTGTCCCAGCCGGAGGTCGCCGCGGCCCTGGCCGAGCTCCGGGAGATGGTCGAGGATCCCGTGATCCGCGCCGACGAGCGCACCATCACGGAGCCCGCCTCCGACGAGGTGCGTTCCGTCTTCGACGCGCACCTGCTCAGTGACCGGATCGCCCGGCTCGTCCGGGAGCCCCGCGTCCTGGACCACGCACGACAGATCCTCGGTTCGGACGTCTACGTCCACCAGAGCCGGGTGAACTTCATGCCGGGGTTCCGGGGCAACGGCTTCTACTGGCACTCGGACTTCGAGACCTGGCACGCCGAGGACGGCATGGAGGGAATGGCGGCGGTCAGCCTGTCCATCGGACTGACCGACAACTATCCCTTCAACGGCGGGCTGATGCTCATGCCGGGCGCGCACCGCACGTTCGTGCCCTGCCTGGGACGCACGCCGGACGCCAACTACCAGTCCTCGCTGAAGGCCCAGAAGGTCGGGGTCCCGCAGGAGGAGGACATCGCCGCGCTCGCCCGCGAGCACGGGATCGAGCAGTTCACCGGCCCGAGCGGGTCGGCCCTGTGGTTCGACTGCAACAGCATGCACGGCTCCGGCAACAACATCACGCCGTACCCGCGCTCGAACATCTTCGTGGTGTTCAACAGCGTGGACAACGCGCTGGTGGAGCCGTTCTCCGCCCGTGAGCGCCGCCCGGGCTTCGTCGCCTCGCGCGACTTCACCACGCTGCGCTCCTGACCTCCGCGAGTGGCGCCTTGACCGGTACCGGTTCGCCGCGCATGATGCTGCGCTATGGACCATGACCCGACCGCCGCCGTCGTCGTCCGTGACCTCCGGGTTCGGCGCGGCGGCGGAGTCGTGTTCGACGGGCTCGACCTGGAGGTGGCCCGGGGCGGGGTCACCGGCCTCATGGGGCCCTCCGGATGCGGCAAGACCACCCTCATGCGCGCGATCGTCGGAACGCAGCGTGTCCAGGGCGGCGGCGTCACGGTGTTCGGCCAGGCGGCGGGGAGCGCGGGCCTGCGCCACCGCGTCGCCTACGACACCCAGGCGGCGTCGGTCTACTCGGACCTCACCGTCGAGCAGAACCTGCGCTACTTCGCCCGGTTGGTCGGCGCCTCCCGGAAGGACGTGGGACGCGTCCTCGACCAGGTGAACCTGCGTGACCGGGCCGGTCAGCGGGTCGACACGCTCAGCGGGGGCCAGGCAAGCCGGGTCTCGCTCGCGGTCGCGATCCTGGGCCGTCCCGAACTCCTCGTCCTCGACGAACCCACGGTGGGCCTCGACCCGCTGCTGCGAGAGGAACTGTGGTCGGTGTTCCACACCCTCGTCGACGAGGGGGCGACGCTGATCGTCTCCAGTCACGTGATGGACGAGGCGCTGCGCTGCGACCGGCTGCTCCTGTTGCGCGACGGCCGTGTCATGGCCGACACCACGCCCGCGCGGCTGCTCTCCGAGACGGGGGCGGACGACCCCGACCGCGCCTTCCTGGCCCTCATCGAGAGGGAGGTCGGATGAACCTCACGCGCACCTTCGCCACGAGCGGCCGGGTCCTGCGCCAGCTCGGCCACGACCCGAGGTCGATCGTGCTGCTGCTCGTGGCACCGAGCCTGCTGGTCGGACTCTTCGCCTGGCTCTTCACCGACACGTCGGTGTTCGACGGCATCGGTCCGGCGATCCTCGCCCTCTTCCCGTTCGTGGTGATGTTCCTGATCACGAGCGTGACCACCCTGCGGGAACGCCGGTCCGGGACTCTGGAGCGCCTGCTGTCGACACCGATCGGCAGGTTCGACCTCATCTTCGGCTACGCGTTCGCGTTCGGTCTGGCCGCGATCGTGCAGGCCTTCGTCACGGTGCTGTTCGCCGTCCGCGTGTGCGGACTCGACGTCGAGGGGCCGCTCTGGTCACTGGGCCTGGTCGCGGTCGTGGACGCCCTGCTGGGGACCGCGCTCGGGCTCCTCGCCAGCGCGTTCGCCCGCACCGAGTTCCAGGCGGTGCAGTTCATGCCCCTGCTGGTGTTCCCGCAGATCATCCTCGGCGGGCTCTTCATGCCGCGTGACCAGATGCCCGACGTGCTCCACGCGATCTCGGACTGGCTGCCGCTGAGCCACGCGATCGACGCGGTGAACGCGGTGGCGGCCGGGGACCCCGCCTGGGACGTGTACCGGCCGCTGTCGATCGTGTCCGCCTTCACCGTGGGCGCGGTGCTGCTGGCCTCCCTCACCCTCCCCCGCCGCACGCCCTAGGGGGTCGACGCGATCACTGACCGGGGCCGACCACGTGTCAGGGGCGGCCCCGGTCAGCGGGGGTTCCGGGCTACAGGGCCGGGGTGGTCTCCACGACCGCGTCGGGGCACGTGTCCGCGACGGTGTTCAGCGCTTCGAGCTCGGCCTCGTCGACCGACAGGCTCCAGCGGGTCTTCACCGTGGTCCACTCGGTGACGTACCGGCAGTGCACCTCCTCCGCCGGGGGCAGCCACTCGGCGGGGTCCCGGTCGGCCTTGGACCGGTTGGAGGCCGCGCTCACGGCCACGAGCGCCACCGGCTCGTCCAGGTCGTTGGCGAAGTCCCTGCGCTGGTTCGTGCTCCACTCGGACGCCCCGGAGTCCCACGCCTCGGCGAGCGGGACCATGTGGTCGATGTCCAGCGAGCCCGCCTCGGTGAGGGTACGGCCGTCGTAGTAGGAGAACCACTCGCCCCCGGTCAGACGGCAGCGGTCCCCGACCTCCGGGGCGATCTCGGCCTCCTCGATGAGGACCTCCGCGCGGGTGTGGCACCCGTTCCTGTCGGCGTCCACCCAGTGCGGGAAGAGGCTTCGGTCGTATCCCGTGCGGGACTCCTCCGCGACGGTGAGGGCGGCGATCGCGTCGGCCAGAGGGGTGGCAGCGGCGTACGCCGGGGCGGGGGCCAGGAGTGCGGCGGTGAGCGGGACGGCGGCGAGGGCCACCAGGTGCGGGCGCATGAGAAGGCCTTCCAGATCGTTCACGGAACGTGTAGGTCCTGTGCCTGGGGGTCACGAGTCAAACCCGTCGCCGCTCGACGCACCCCGGGACGGCTGTACAGGTCGGGACCAGCCCGGACAAGACCGCCATCGCGGGTGTGGTTCCGGTCGGCCTTCCCGCCTTCGGGACTCCGGACCGTAACCGACGCCCCGGAGGCGGTCGGGTCGGGGGCCGAGCGGTAGGGTCCGGGTCAGGCACGGGGTGCCCCGGACGACACCGGGGCTGAGATCACACCCGCCGAACCTGCTCTGGATCGTGCTAGCGAAGGGATCGCCTGATGACTGGTTTCTGTGCCCGCGTGTGGGAGGAGACGGCGCCGACACGGGACGCCATCGACGCCCTCCCGTTCGTCCGGGGGATCGGGGACGGCACCCTGAGCCGGGAACGGTTCGAGTACTACATGGTTCAGGACGCCCTCTACCTGCGCGGATACGCACGCGCCCTGGCCACGGCGGCGGCCAGGGCCGACACCAGCGAGGAGATCGCGTTCTTCGCCAAGGCCGCGCACGGCGCGATCGCGGTGGAGAGCTCCCTCCACGAGGGCGCGGTGGGCAGCGTCGGTGAGGACGTCCCGCCGTCACCCACCTGCACCGCCTACACCTCGTACGTGCTGTCGCTGGCGCACACGCAGGGCTACCCCGAACTCGTGGCCGGGGTCCTGCCGTGCTTCTGGGTCTACACCGACGTCGGTGAGCGGCTCATGGCCAGGGCCGGGAACCTCGACGACCACCCCTACGGCGACTGGATCGCCACCTACGGGGACGAGGAGTTCGCCCGGTCCACCGAGCAGGTCAGGTCGATCGCGGACCGGCTCGCCGCCGGTGCGGGCGAGGCGACGGTCACCCGGATGCGCGAGGCGTTCCGACGGGCCACCACCTACGAGTGGATGTTCTGGGACGCTGCCTGGCGCCAGGAGGCCTGGGGAGACTGACCGGGTTCAGGCGTCCGGGACCGGGGTGAGGCGGAAGACGGGGATCACCCGGTCGGTCCGCCGCTGGTAGAGGGCGAAGTTGGGCCAGACCCCGCACAGGCGTGCCCAGGCCCGGTCCCGGTCCGCCCCGGTGAGCTCCTCCGCCCGGACGGTCACCCGCCGCCCCGTCCTCCCGATCTCCGCCGTGCGCGCGGCCCTCAGATTGTGCGCCCACGCGGGGGTGGAGGGGGCACCGAAGGCCGATCCGGCCACCAGGTGATCCGCGCCGTCGGGGACACACAGGAGGGGTGTGGAGCGCGGTCGTCCGCTCCTGCGCCCCCGGACGGTGAGCACGGTGTTGGGCAGCCCGGCGAGGTCGAGCAGCCCGAGGCGCCCTCGGCTGAGGCGGTCCAGGTTCCGGTCCAGCCAGGTGATCTGGGGCAGGAGTCGCGGTGTCCACGCGAGGGCACCGATCCGCACGGCCAGGGGTGTGAGCAGACCCATGTGCGCATCGTAACCGTGTGGCCGCCCGGCCGCACTCCATCGTGACCTGCGGCGACACGCCCCACGGACTGGGATCCGCGCGTGGCGGGTGGAAGACTCCAGGGCAGAGCCGTGACGTGCGCGGCCGCTGCCGGAGGGGGCTGTCGATGGTGGAGGACGGGATGGTCGCGCCGAAGGTGCTGGTGGGGATCGACGGGTCGCCCACCGCCTCGTGGGCCCTGCTCTGGGCGGCCGCCGAGGCCGACCGGCGCGGTTGGCCGCTGCACGTGGTGCACGCCCTGGCGATGCCCCTGGTGATGTCCGTCTACGCCGGGCCCACCCGTTTCCCGCCTCCCGAGGAGGTCGCCGACCAGGGCCGCCGGGTCCTGGCCGAGGCCGCCGCGCACGTACGGGGGCGCCACCCCGGGGTGTCCGTGGAGGAGGACCTGGCGTTGGAGGAACCGGGCACCGCGCTGGTGCGGCGGGCGGGTCCGGACGACCTCGCGGTGGTGGGTTCGCGCGGGCTGGGCGCGGCGCGGTCGGTGCTGGACGCCTCGGTGAGCGTCCGGGTGACGTCCCGGGCGGAGTGTCCCGTGGTCGTGGTGCCCGGGACCGGGTCGGAGGACGTCGCCGTCCCGCCGCGCCGGATCGTGGTGGGGGTGGACGGATCCGACGACTCCCGGCGCGCACTGGCCTTCGCCCTGCGGGAGGCCTCGCTGGTGGAGGGTGGCGCGGTCGTGGCGGTGCACAGCTGGCAGGTGCCGGTGCCGCTCGACTCGGCGTATCTGGCGGCGGGCGGCTGGTCACCCCCGGACGACCTCCTGGACAGCAGGTCGCAGGAGATGGTGACGGAGATGGTGACCCGGGTCGTGGACGACGGGACCGAGGGGGTGGCGGTCTCCGTCGTGCGCAGCGACCGGGACGCCGCCGAGGCCATCGTGGAGGCGGGCGCGGCGGCGGACCTGATCGTCGTGGGCTCCCGTGGACGGGGCAGCGTGCGCGGTCTGCTCCTGGGCTCGGTGAGCCAGGGCGTGCTGCACGCGGCGACCGTCCCGGTCGCGGTCCTGCCAAGGCACCCTCGGCCCCGCTGACCGGCGCGGAGCTCTCCGTTGAGGTGTGAGCACGCTCCCCCACCGGTGTGACACCTCCGGGCCCGGGAACTACCACGGGCCCGGAGGAGTTCCCTTCCATGAAGGAACGCACCGACACCCGGAGAGACCACCCCCTGGGGGTGACCGCCATGGGACCTCGGCACGAACGCCCCGGCTCGGCCGGGCACGGTCGGCGGCACACCGCCGTTCCCTCGCCTCCGCCCTGTCACCCGAGGAACCCCGATGTCCCAGCTCCACCCTGACCTGGCCCCTGCCCGATTCCTGCCCACTCCGACGTTCGGCCCCCGCACGGCGCGTCTGGCGCAGCGACTCACCGAACGCATGCGGCCGACACGGACCCCCGCCGACCTCCTGGTCGAGGAGCACACGGCGCCGGGGCCCGAGGGCGCTCCGCCGCTCAGTCTGCGGGTCTACCGGCCCCGGTCGGTGGAGGGCCCCTCCCCCGCGCTGCTGTGGAGCCACGGCGGCGGGTACCTGTTCGGCAGTCCGGTCCAGGACGAGAGGGGCAGTGTCGAGTTCGCCCGTGAACTGGGCGCCACCGTGGTGGCGCTCCGCTACCGCAAGGCCCCGCAGCACACCGCCCCCGCACCGGTCGAGGACGCCCACGCGGCGCTCTCCTGGATGGTGGACCGGGCCGGACCGCTCGGGATCGACCCCGGACGCGTGGCGATCGGCGGCGCCAGCGCGGGCGGTGGCATCACGGCCGCGCTGGCCCAGATGAGCCTGGACCGGGGCGGCCCGCGCCCGCTGTTCCAGCTGCTCGTCTACCCGATGCTCGACGACCGCACCGTGCTCCGCTCCGACCTGGACGGACTCGGCGTGCGCATGTGGTCCCCGGCCAGTAACCGGTACGCCTGGCGGTCGTACCTCGGCACCGACGCCGGAGGCGCGGAGGTCTCCCCCTACGCGGCCGCGGCGCGTCGGGAGGACCTGTCCGGTCTGCCCCCGGCCTGGATCGGAGTGGGGACGCTGGACCTGTTCCACGACGAGGACCTCGCCTACGCCGAACGCCTGCGCGCGGCAGGAGTGCCCTGCGCGACCACGGTGGTACCGGGGGCCTTTCACGGGTTCGACACGTATCTCCCGCAAGCGAAGGTGGTCCGTGATTTCCGTCGTGAGCAGGTCGCGGCGCTGCGGGGGGCCTTCGGGTGAACGCCTTCCCGTTCCTCTGTGAAATGCGTCCAATACATCATTGAATGATGGCGAAACAGGGGACGTCGAGTGAATTCTTCTGGCCGGACCCGGTCAGCAGAATTCCTCGTTTCACCCCTGTGCGCACGTGTGCCTTCGTGTCTTTCATTAACTGGCAAGTAACCACGCCGAACACGAAGGACGGCCATGACGCCTATCCCCCACTCCGGTATGGACAGACGCGCACTCCTGAGGACGGCGGCCCTGACATCGGGGGCCGCGGTCCTCGGCGGGTCCCTCGGCGCCCTGGGCGCCGGCGGCGCCTCCGCCGAGACCACCGACCTCGCCGCCCAGGCGGCGCCCGAGCTGTACTGGCGCGGCGCCTGGAACGCTCGTCCGCCGAGCAGCCCCATCCAGGTCCTGGCCAGCCCGCCGCAGTACATCGTGGTCCACCACACCGCCACGGCCAACAGCACGAACTACACGCTCGACCACGCCCTGAACCTGTCCAAGTCGATCCAGAACTACCACATGGACAGCAACGGCTGGATCGACACCGGCCAGCAGCTCACGATCAGCCGCGGCGGCTTCCTCATGGAGGGGCGCGACCGCACGCCGGAGGCGATCGCCGCACGCCAGCACGTGGTCGGCACGCACGTGGCCAACAACAACAGCACGTGCATCGGGATCGAGAACGAGGGCACCTACATGACCCAGGGCCCGACCCAGGCCCTCACGAACACGCTGGTCGACACCCTGGCCTGGCTGTGCGGGGCGTACGGCCTCAACCCGGGCAGCGCGATCCGGGGGCACCGGGACTTCAACGCCACCGCCTGCCCCGGCGACGTGCTCTACTCCATGCTTCCCGACCTGCGCAACAGGGTCGCCCAGACCATGCGGGCCCAGGGCATCCCCGTCGCCGCCGAGCCCGCGACCGCCGAGGACGGCCCGACCTTCCCGCCGGTCCCCGACGACGAGCCGGACCACGAGTTCTACCACGGGCCGCTCCGGGGCCCGGACGACTTCTCGCGCTGACGCCCACAGAGGACATCTCCCCGTTCGGTGTCGCTCCCGCCCCTCCCACGGCGCCCGTCCGCTCCGGTCCCCCGGGGCTGGCGGGCGCCGCCCGTGTCCGGCTCCAGGCATGTCGGTGAACACGAAGAGTAGTCATGTCAATACACTTCTCCGTGATCCGTGTCCGCGCGGAGGACCGTCCCCGAAGGGGCGCGCTGGCACCCACGACCTGAGGAGCACGGTATGCGGGCCACGAAGGTAGCCGACTGGGACGACCTGGAGCCGCTCCGTCCCGCCCACGCGCGGGTCTCCAACGTTGACCTGGCCGTGATCCGCCTGCCGAGGTCCTCCGTGTCCGCCGACGACCCGACCCCGGCCACGGACGCGGAGGCCACGGGCTCCGGTGACGAGGTGAGGGTCCTGTTCGGACGCTGCCAGCACCGGGGCGCGCTCATGTCCGACGCCACCGTGGAGGACGGCGACCGGCTGGTCTGCGGGGTCCACGGCTCCGTCTACGACGCGCGCAGCGGCGTCAACCTCTACTACGAGGGCGAGGACCTGGAGCGGTTCGAGGCCTGGGTGGAGGACGGCGGGGTCTGGGTCGACGAGGACGAGATCCGCGCCTGGGAACGGGACCACCCGCAGAACTTCGACCGCTCCGCCTACCAGGGCTCCTACGCCGACTTTGAGGGCACCCCCGAGGAACCCTTCAACGACCGCATCCACCAGCTGGCCGAGGAGGGGCTCACCCGGGTGGGCCACCACGGCGAGGTGGCGGCGATGGGCGTGCCCCGGGACGAGCTCCCCTCCTGGGACGACCTCCAGATCGTCACCGCCGAACTCCACCGGCCTCCCCTGCTCGACGACGATCCGGTGGGCACCAGCGTGGTGGTCGGCCCCAACGCCCGCCGCCCGCTGGTCCTGGACATCCCGCTCCTGGTCTCGGACATGAGCTTCGGCGCGCTCTCCGCCGAGGCCAAGACCGCGCTGTCCCGGGGCGCGGAGCTGGCGGGCACCGGCATCTGCTCCGGCGAGGGCGGGATGCTCCCCGAGGAGCAGGAGGCCAACAGCCGCTACTTCTACGAGCTCGCCTCGGCCCGCTTCGGCTACACGATGGAGAAGGTCGCCCGCTGCCAGGCCTTCCACTTCAAGGGCGGTCAGGCCGCCAAGACCGGGACCGGCGGCCATCTGCCGGGCAGCAAGGTGAGCGGACGGATCGCGGAGGTGCGCGACCTCCCGGAGGGGGTCCCGGCCATCTCCCCGTCCCGGTTCCCCGATCTCGTCTCCGTCGCGGACTTCCGTCGGGTGGCCGCCGAGGTGCGCGAGGCCACCGGGGGCATCCCCGTCGGCTTCAAACTGTCGGCCCAGCACATCGAACGCGACCTGGACGCGGCGCTCCAGATCGGGGTGGACTACGTGATCCTGGACGGCCGGGGCGGCGGCACCGGCGCCGCCCCCCTGCTGTTCCGGAACAACATCTCCGTACCGACCATCCCGGCGCTGGCCCGCGCCCGGCGCCACCTCGACCGGCTGGGCCGCCGCGACGTCACCCTGATCATCACCGGGGGGCTGCGGGTGCCCGCCGACTTCGTGAAGGCGCTGGCCCTGGGCGCGGACGTCGTCGCGGTGGCCAACTCCGCCATGCAGGCCATCGGCTGCCTGGGCATGCGCGCCTGCCACACGAACAACTGTCCCGTGGGCATCGCTACCCAGCGGCCGCACCTGCGCGCCCGTCTGCCCGTGGCGGAGGCCGCCGAGCGGCTGAACCGGTTCCTGCGCTCCTCGGTGGAGCTCATGCAGGTGATGGCCCGGGCCTGTGGGCACGACCACCTGAACGGGTTCGAGCCCGACGACCTCGTGGCGTGGAAGCGCGAGCTGGCCGACCTGTCCGGGGTGTCCTACGGCGGCGTCTCCGTCTGAGCGGAGCCCGGTCTCGACCGACGCGCCCACGCCCCTCAGCTCCGTGGGGCCACCGCCGCGTTCAGCCGCTCCACCGCCTCGGCCAGCAGGTCGCGCCCGTCGAGGTCGGTGTGGCCCAGCGGGAGCATCTCGCGCAGGGGCGCGTGCTGGGTGTCGCCACGCAGGTGGGCCTGGAGAACGTCCTTCCAGGTCCGGGGCTTCACGGCGAAGGACAGGTGCAGGGAGAGCTCGTCCGTGGCGGTCCCGGCGTGCGGGTGGCCCCGTGGGATGTACAGCGTCCGTCCCGGGGTGAGCACCGTCTCCAGGACGGGGTCGAACGCGGGCTGGGAGTCGGCGCTCGGGACCGTCGGCCACGGCGTGTCCGGGGCACCCACCGACCAGCTCTTGGAACCGTGGACCTGGCAGAGGAACCCGCTGGCCAGGTCGTAGTGCGGACGCACCCCGGAGTTCCCGGCGGGGGTCAGGAAGGCCGCGCAGTAGACGCCGAAGCCCAGTTCCTCCTCCAGTTCCGTCGCGAGCCTCTCCACCTCGGGGACGAGGAGCCGGACCTCCTCGAAGACGATGGTCGCCCCGGCGTCGTGGGCGCGTAGCAGCGCGGACCGGTCGGCCAGGGGCTCCCTGCCCCGGCCGGGTCGTCCCCGGTCCGCGCTGAACTCCTCCTGGGGAAGGGGGGCGCCGTCCTGGAACACCCGGAAGCAGGAGGCGGGCAGACCGGCCCGGTTGACCAGAGACAACGCCGCTTCCAAGGGAAAGGCCTCCGTCACGGCGGGTCCGGCCTCGGCGACCACCGGGCTGCGCTCCCAGTGGTCGAGGAAGGCGTCGGTGTCCCCGACGATCCGTGCGAGGACGGGGTGGTCGCCTCCGAGGGGTCGCGGAGTGGGGCTGGCGGGCGTCATGTGGTCTCCCTGACCGGAGTGGTACGTGACTCGGCTTCCCGTTCGGCGGTGATCAGGACCGCCAGGCGCGGCACGTGTGCGGCCGGTGGCAGCGGCGGCTCCCCGGCCCGCGCCCTGACGAAGGCGTATCCGCTGTCGGCCGCGAGCGCCCGGGCCTCCCGGCCAGCCTCCGACGCAGGCTCCAGCCCGTCCAGTTCGCTGAGCACCGCGAACAGCTCCGCCTCGTCCCGCAGTGCGCGACAGTGGTCCGCTGTCCGGTGAAGGATCCGGGCGCCGTCCTCCGCGCGCCCACGAGAACGCAGGACCTCGGCCCCCGCGCGCAGGACGGCCACGAGGTCGGCCGACGGCGCGCCCTTCACCAGGATGTCCAGGCACCGCAGGAGGGAGTCGGTCCGCGACCCGTCGGCCGAGGCCGCGTGGATCTCGACGGCGGTGCCCGCCAGCGTCGGCACGGTCCCCTGTGGGATCTCCGGGAGCCGCGCGCCGCCCCTCAACGCGAGCAGCGCGGAGGCCTCCCGCACGTGCGGAAGCGCGCCCGCCGTCCCCTTCCATCGGCTGACGTGTGCGGCCAGCAGGTCCGCGCGCCGCCCGCGCGCCAGGGCCTTGGCGGTCTCCACCACGTGGGTGTTGGTGACGAAGGCCCGGCCGCTCTCGGAGCCCAGGACGTCCTCGGCCTCGTCCGGTGTCAGGCCGTGGTCCGGTCCGGGGCCTTCGGCGAAGACACCCGCCTCGTGCAGCCCCTGAGGAGAGGGGAAGTGCGGCAGCGCGCCCTCCCAGTCACCGCGGATCACCCGGAGCCGGCCGAGGTTGATCCAGGGCTGGAGGACGCGGACGGTCTCGGCACGGGGTAGCAGCCCCCTCCGGACGAGGGAGAGCAGGACGCGGGCCTGGCGCCGACAGGACCTCTCGCTCTCCGCGAGGTCACCGGCCATCGCGAGGACCAGTGCGCCCCGGTTCGCGGCCCGGCAGAAGGCCTCGGCGTCGAAGGGGGTCCGGCGCGACGCCCGGTCCATCTCGGCGGCGCACTCCCGTGCCCGTTGCCACACCGACACCTTGGTCAGACGGTTCTCGGGGGACAGCAGGCGCAGGGGAAGGTCATGAACCGGTGCGGGCATCCGCCCCCACCTCCTTGTTCCTGGGCGCGGGCCGCTGCGGGCGCGCGGCGCGGTGCATCTGGGGCGGGGCCGACCAGAACGTGTCGATCTCCAGGGAGCCGTCGCGTGAGCGGATGTCCGCCCGTGCCGGGACGGGGAGCGACTCGAAGGTGTCTCCCTCGACGCTGATCAACCGGTTGTCGAACGAGAACACGCAGGGGGCTCCTCGTGCCGCCAACTCACCCGGCACGTCGAACCCCCTCCCGCTGTTGACGTTGACCAGACGGGTCGGCCCCCGGCCGGGGGTCCGGGCGATGAGCCACTCCCCGCTGTGTGAGGCGCGGATCGCGTCGGCCTCGACGCCGAGTTCCCGTCGGTAGACGGGGTCGGAGGGGTCGGTCTCGGTGCGGTGGAACCGCGCCGTCCCGGGGGAGGCGGCCGGGACCGCCCAGACACCGCCCAGCACCTCCTCGTAGCAGGCCAGACGGTAGGTCTCGGCACCGGGCAGGTTCGCGGTCTCGGTCGTCCCGGTGACGGGGTCCGTCCGCAGGACGGTCCCGTCCGAGAGCACGCACAGGACGGCGCGCCGACGGTGCTGCCAGGCCAGGAGCAGCGGCGGTGCGGAGAGCCGACGCGACACGGGGTCCGCGGCCCCGGCCAGCAGGACCAGTTCCTCGGTGGAGGCCACGACCAGGCGACCTCCGCCCGTGCCGGGTGCGGGGGCGTCGAGCAGCAGGGCTCCGGGTTCCGCCGTGCCCTCGTCCCGCAGGCCCTGCGCGGGGCTCCACGACCGGACGGTCGCGCCGTCCTGGAGGAGGAAGCGCCCCGTGCCCGCCCCGGCGTACACGGAGGTCCCCGGCCCCAGTTCGGTGATCCGTCCGCTCCGGGGGCCCCACAGTCCGAGCGCCCTGACCGGCCCGGACTCCGAGGTCCAGGCGCACCAGGTGCCGTCGTCGTCCGCCGCGACCTCAGCGCGGCGCGGGCCGGTCACCGCTGCCTCCCGTTGGAGGCCGCCGTGGTGATGGTGGGTCCGATCCAGACCTTCTGCGGCGGGCAGGGACGCGTCCCCTCCTGGATACGCACGAGGGGGCAGTGCGCGCCCTGGCAGGAGGGGCGGAAGAAGCAGGAGTGGCAGCCGGAGTCCGTGGCGTCGTCGTTGTCCACCCACAGGCTCATCAGCTCCGGGTCCAGCCCCAGGTCGCCCTCGGCGTCGAGCCGTCCCACCGCGTTGCGGGGGTCGCGCAGGGCCACGGTGCACTTGTTGACCACCCCGTTGGGGCGGATCACGAAGGACCACGGAGAGGCCGCGTAGCAGACCGAGCCGTTCGGTCTCAGGAACACGTCGTCGGCCGTGGTCAGGCCCGCCTCCGTCGCGTTCGAGCAGAGGTCGAGCTTGGTCATCTCCGCCTGCTTGCCCGCGTAGGCCTCGGACTCCTCGCCCTGCGGGCCGCCCCAGTCGCCGACGGGACGGTAGATGACCCTGAAGCGGGGATCCCCGGCGTAGAGCCCGCCCAGCTGGTCGATGAGCTCGGGCACGTGGACGCTGTTCGCCTCGGTGAAGTTGGTCCGGACGATCACGCGGAAGTCCGCGTCCGTCTCCGCCATCCGCGTCAGGTTGGCGATGATCTCGTCGAAGGTCCTTCCCCCGCCCATGAGGAAGCGGGAGGAGTCGTGCGTGTGGGCCGGGCCATCCAGGGTGACCTGGTAGTTGCTGATGCCCAGTTCGACGCAGCGCCGCGCGACCTCGGGGGTGAGCAGCAGGCCGTTGGTGGTGATGCCCGCGCTGTACTCGATGCCCTCCTCGGCACAGAACTCCAGGAAGAAGGTGCTGAGCTCCTCGATCACGTCGAAGGCCACCAGCGGCTCGCCGCCGAACCAGGCGACCGTGAGGCTCTCGATCCCCTGCTCGCGCCGGTAGCGCCTGACCAGTGACCTGACGCCCTCCCGCACCTCGGTGAGCATGCGGCCCAGCGCGAAGTCCTCGTAGCAGTAGGTGCACCGGAAGTTGCACGCCTCGGTCGGCATGATGATCAGTTCGAGGCGGTCGGTCCGGGTCTTGCGCCGGTCGCGCAGGGCGTCGGCCTCCGCCAGCTCGTCGTGGTCCTCGGCCACCAGGAACCCCTTGGTGACCAGGGTGTCGAAGAGGCGCGACTCGTCGGCGGCCTCCGAACCGGGACGGCTCAGGACGCTCCTGCGGTTGTGCAGGAGATCGTGCACCCGTCGGCCGACGGGGTCCTGGACGCGGAACACGCTCCCGCGCATCGAGTTGTACAGAACGACCGCGTCACCGTCGTCGGTCCTGGTGACGACGTTGAACCGGGAGGGTCGGAAGGTACTGGTGACGGTGGTGTCTGCCATGGTCGGTCCTCTGGTGCCGCGGGTTGTGAGACCAGGGCCCCGTGGCGGGAACCGGGATCCTCCGGTGACGCCACGGGGCCTGTGACTACCTCGTCCTCGACCGCTGGGCCGAGGACGGTCTCGGGCTGCTAGCAGCCGAAGTCGATGACCGAAACCTCGTCACCAGCGACGGACTCGGTGATGATCTCCTCGAACTCCTGCATGGGAACCATTCCTCTCAGTAATGTGAAAAACAGGGGGAGAAACACGGGACAGGCAGACCCGAATTCTCACGATGAATCCCTGGCATTCGCGTCGAAGCACAATCGCGAACGGTGCCGAGTCTAGGAGTCCTATTTTTCCCGTGTCAACACTCGAAGATCGCTTTTCATCAGTTTTCCCCAAGCCCGTCAATCAACCGAAAAAAGGCATGGCGAAACGACCGAGGGCTCGGTGTGCCATCAACACGGGGATCCTCGGATCCCAGGTCGAACACACGGAATACACCCTCGGCGCCTCGCCCGGACGATCGGATTCACATTCTTCCGGTCACCCTTCGCGCACACCTTTCATTCAATGAGCCTGATCCTTCTCCTTTTCCAGGGAGGCGGCCCGTGCCCGCAGGGCCCGGCGGTCCGGCTTGTCGGTACGTGTACGGGGGAACTCGTCCAGCAGGTGGATCTCCCTGGGCCGCTGGTGTACCGGGAGGTGCTCCCGCAGGGCGAGTCGCATCAGGGGAAGCGCCCGCTCCCGGTCCCGCGCGTCCACCACGGCGAACGCCACCAGCCGGTCCCCCCTGGCCCGACCGGTCGGGAGGCCCACCACCGCCGCCTCCCGCACCGGGTCGCAGGCGGCCAGGACGTCCTCGACGAACCTCGGCGGGATGGTCTCCCCGTGGACGACCAGGGACTCCTTGATGCGTCCCTCGATGACCAGGTGGCCGTCGGGTTCGACCGACCCCCGGTCCCCGGTGCGCAGCCATCCGTCCTCGGTGAAGGCGGCGGCGTTGGCGGCGTCGTCGTCGAGGTAGCCGTCCATCAGGCCCGGCCCGTGGAGGAGCACCTCCCCCTCGGCCGGGTCGATCCGGGCGGACGACCCCTTGATGAGGGGGCCCACCGTGCCGGGCCGCCAGTTCCCGGGCAGTGACTGCGTCACCCAGGCCACCGTCTCCGAGAGCCCGTAGCCGTCGTGGATCGGGCCGCCGACCAGTTCCGCGTACTCGCGCACCAGGCCGACCGGGAGCACGTCGCCGCCGCAGCCGCGGAAGCTCAGCGCGCCCAGCGCGGCCGCCAGTTCCCGGTCGCGGCGGGCCGCGACCAGGAGCGCGGCGTACATCGAACCGACACCGTCGAGCCGTGTGTGGGAACCCTCGCGCAGCAGTCCGGCCACCCGGTCCATGTTCAGCCGCGACTCCACGTGCATCTCGAACCCGTGCGAGAGCCAGTACTGGACGATGCCCCAGCCGTACGAGTTGAGGAGGGACATCGGGACCAGCATCCGGTCCCGGGCGTCCACCTCGGCGTGGGCGGCGACGTCGTACCGGTGGTAGCCCACGGCCGCGTGCGAGAGCTCCACCGCCTTGGGCTCGCCGCTGCTGCCCGAGGTGTACAGCAGGGTGTGCGCGGACTCCGCGAAGTCGGGCAGTCCCGTGTCCGGTTGGGCCGTCACCGACGGAGCACCGTCCGCCCCCGGGGCGACCACGGCGGCCACCCGCCGGGTGCGGGCGACGCTGCGCCACCGCTCTCCCTGGCACAGCACAGGGAAACCGAGCGACTCGGCGGCCAGGGCCGTGACCACGGCGGTGCGGGGGTCGTCACGTGCGATGACGACCCCCCGGCCCGGTCCGGCACCGGCGGACGCCAGGGCCGTGGCGAGCGCCGCGGTCTCCTGGTGGAGTCGGCCGCGCGGGATCTCCTCGCCGTCGATGACCAGTCTTCCTGTCACCTGTCCCTCCCTCTCACGTGGTGGACGCGACCCGGCCGCCGCTCACCCGGGCGGGGCCCGAGTCGGGGACCGCCAGGCCGCGTGCCCGGGCGTCGGGCACCAGGACCGTCACGTCGAAGTGCTCCTTGGTCAGCCGTTCGAACAGGTTGCCCGGGCCGACCACGTGCACCCGTCTCACCCCGAGGTCGCGGAGGCGGTCCACGACCAGGGGGAAGTCGACCGGCGTGACGCAGTCGTCCCGCAGCAGGGAACGCAGCTCCTCCGCGGAGTCGACGAGCACGCCGTCCGCGCCCCGGACGAAGCCGAGCCGCGCGTCCCGGAAGCGGAAGCCCGCCACGGCCTCCCCGATCCGGTCCCGCAGCGGGGCGTTCACCCCGCTGTGCTCGGCCTGGGGGAAGGTGAGCACGGGCACCCCTCCCCCGGCCCGGACGGCCCGTTCGAGCCGGGGGAGGCTCCCCGCGGAGACGTTGAGCAGGTGGATGGTGTCACTGAAGTGACCCGCCACCTCGGCCCACCCGCCCTCGGCGGCCACCTCCGCGACCAGCTCCGCGAGGCGGTCCCGCCCGACCCGGTACATGAAGTGCGAGACGAGCCCGTGGTCGGTGGCGTTCCACGTGTTCTCGCACTCCGCGACCGCTTCTCCCAGCCGCATCACGTCCGCGAAGGACAGCGCCCCGCAGTAGTGCAGCGCGGGCAGGTGCCCGATGCTCGCCGCCGCGCACACGTCGGCCTCGCCGTCCTCCTCCCTGGCCCGGTCGGCCAGGGCCACGCAGGTGACGAGGTAGGCCTGCCGCGCCTCGGGGGAGTAGGACTCCGTGGCCTGGGAGAAGCGGGGCAGGACGTGCTGGCCCAGGACCTCCTCGGCCTCCTCCAGACGGGCACGGGCGTAGGGGTCGGTCTCCAGGAACTCGCCGACCTTGGCGTGCAGCGGCGGCACCGTCCCGCCGAACAGCACGGCCCTCACGACCGGACCGCCGGCTCTGCCGCGAACGAGGACGCCTGGTCGAAGCGGACGACGCTGGCCCGCCTGGCGGTGGTCATGAACCGGAAGGACTTCCCGATGAAGTGGCCGGGTCCGACCACGACGAACCGGGTCGTGCCCAGGTCCAGGAGCCGCTCGATCCCCCTGGCCCAGTGGACGGTCCGGGTGTACTGGGTGATCAGGGCGTCGCGCACCGCCTCGGCCGTCGCCAGCGGAGTGGAGTCCATGTTGCAGATCAGCGGCACCCTGGGGACGCGGACCCGGTCACGCTGCCCCCACTCGGCGGCGAAGCGCTCCTCGGCGGGCGCCAGCATGGGCGAGTGGCCGGGCGGCCCGTGCGGGATGCGGACACCGACCCCGCCCCCGGCCGCCGCGAGCTCGTTGACGGCGGTCAGGGCGGCGGCCTCCCCCGAGACGACCATCTGGTCGTCCCCGGTGATGGCGCAGGGCGCGACGTCGTAGCCCCGGGCCGCGAGTTCCTCGATCTTCGCGAACACCGACTCCAGGTCCACGCAGTAGCAGAAGGTGCTCCCGTGGTCCCGCCCGGCGAAGACCTCGCCCTCGACCGTCGCCATGGTCCGCACGGTGCGCACCGCGTCGTCGAACGACAGGGCGCCACCGGCCGCGGCGGCGGTGATCTGCCCCAGGCTCAGGCCCGCCATGTACTCCGCGCCGTCGCGGTACTCGGCGGGCAGGGAGTCGTGAAGCGCCACCCCCAGGGCCACCGACATCGGCCGGATCAGCGGCCCCTGGTTCACCAGGTCCGCGTCGGCGGAGTGGAAGGCCTCCTCCAGGTCGACGCCGATCGCCTCGGAGGCCTGTGCCAGGCGCCGCCGCACGGGAGGCAGCGCCTCGTACAGGTCCCGGTAGTCCCCCGGGCGCATGGCGACCTGGGGGTTGAACAGAATCGCGGTCCCCTGGCTCATCTGGTCTTCGCCATCCCCCGGATCACCGACGTCAGGCCGCCGTCGACCACCATGGTCTGACCGGTCATGTAGCTGGAGCCGTCACGGGTGAGGAAGACGACCGTTTCTGCGATCTCCTCCGGCTGGGCCGGGCGCTGGAGCGGGATGCGCTCGTTGATGATGACCTCCTTCTGCTCGATCGGGAACTGCTGGATCATCCCGGTGTCGTCCGAGTAGCCGGGGGCGACCGCGTTGACCCGGACGCCGTGCGTGGCGAACTCGGCGGCCAGGGACGCGGTGAGCCCGGAGAGCCCGGCCTTGCTGGCGCAGTAGGCGCTCAGCCCGCCCTTGCCGACCAGGCCGAGGATGGACGAGACGTTGACGATCGCCCCGGAGCCCTGGAGCATCATCGGCAGGGCGCACGCCTTGATGCAGTGGTAGGCGCCCACGAGGTTGGTCTGGATGACGTCGGTCCAGCCCTCGGTGGAGTCCGTGGAGACGATGGTGCTCGCAGTGCAGATACCGGCGTTGTTGACCAGGATGTCGATGCGGCCGTGTTCCCTGGTCAGTTCCTGGACGGCGGCCGAGACCGCCTCGTAGTCGCGCACGTCGACCCTGAGCGCCCGGGCCGACCCGCCCGCCGCGCGGATCTCCTCGGCCGTCTTCTCCGCGACCTCGGCCCGGTTGAGGTAGCCGACGGCGACGGTGGCGCCGAGGTCGGCCAGGCGCGTCGCCACGGCGCGGCCCAGACCGCTGCCTCCCCCGGTGACGAGGGCGACCTTCGATTCGAGTTCCTTTGTCATCTCACGACTCCTCTGCGTAGGCTCTGCGAATGTCCTGTGGCCACTGCTCACGCATGTGTTCGCGCAGGAGTGCGCGGGCCGCGGCCTTGTCCGAGGCGGGAACGGTGTCCCCGAAGAAGGCGTCCCCGGTCATTCCGCTCTCGTCCGCGCTGTAGTACTCCTCGCGGAGATACGACGTGACGATCGCGTCGTGATAGGCACCGTCGAGGAAGAAGTAGTCGCGCAGGACCCCTTCGATGACCATTCCGGACTTGATCAGCATTCGTACGACGCGGACGTTGAAAGCGGCGGTGACGAACTCGACCCGGTGCGCGTTCTGGGCGTGGAAGAGCTCGTGGACCAGCAGCCACGACGCCTCTCCCCCGCAGCCCGAGTCCCAGAGTTCGCTGTCCCCGATGACACCGCCGACGGTGTAGCTGCCGGGGTACTTGCGCTGGCGCCACTGCACCAGCCCGACCGGGACGCCGTCGTGCGTGCGGACCATCGCGTACCGCTCCGGTCCGCCCGTGACGGCCGCGCGGATGTCCGAGGTGCTCGTGAAGCGGGCGGAGCCGCCGGTGCTGAGCGCCCCGACCATGCCGCGCCGGAACCACTGCGCGACCAGGGGGTACTCGTCCTCCTCGATCGCGGAGACCGTGACCAGGGCGCCCCTCACTCGGCCGTCCCCCCGCGCTCGGAGAGGAAGACGGCGATGGACGCGGGCGTACGGAAGGTCTCGGTCGCGATCTCGGAGACGTCGAGGTCGTAGCGCTGGCGCAGGTCGGCGAGGAACCTCAGGACGTCCATGGAGTCGATCCCGTAGTCGCACTGCGGGCCGAACAACTCCTCCTCGCTGCCGATCGACTCCGGTTCCACGTCGATCTCGAACAGCTCGACGTAGACCTTCTTGACTTCGCTTTCGTAGGACTCGATGGCACTCATCAGACAATTCCAATCACTGTGGGGATGATGGATTCTCTTGTATGTTCATTCCTGGCCGACACGGATTCATCGAACCGGAAGAACGAGGTGGAAAATGGCAGGGGAATACTCAGTGGACGACGCGGTGACTCTCGGGATCATTCGCGAGGCGGTTGACGCCGTGGGAATGGATCTCGAAAGGGACGACCTCCTCCAGGACGTGGGGGTGGACTCGATCGCCGGGTACGAGATTCGCCTGCTGGTCAGGGAGAGGTGCGGGGTGGAGGTGCCGGAGGAGGGGTTCGAGGACCTCGGCAGTGTGGGGGACCTGCTGGACCTGGTGCGGTCTCAGGCGGCGGAGGCCTGCTGACGGAGGCACATGCTGCCCCAGAGGAAACCGGCCCCGATGACGGCGATGAGCACGTGCTCGCCGGCGCGGGGCCGGCCGCTCCTGCGGAGCCGGTCGAGCACGGTGAAGATCGTCGCCGCACCCGTGTTGCCGTACTCCTCGATCGTGGTCACGGCCTTCTCCCTGGGTTGCCCCAGGGCGTCCATCAGGCCGGTCACGAGGTTCCGGTTGGCCTGGTGGAAGACGTAGTGGTCGATCTCGTCCGCTCGCAGACCGGCCAGTTTCAGCGTCTCCTCCACGCTCGGCGGGACGCGGGTCATGACCTGCTCCCAGACCTCCGGTCCGTTCATCTTCAGGTACTGGCGGCCGGTGCCCACGACCTCGGGGCCGAACGGCTCGCGCGTTCCCCCCGCGGGCACCTCGACGCCGTGGGAGAGGGTCCCGCCCAGGCTCCAGGAGAGCACGCCGCTGGACTCCTCGACGGGGCCGAGCACGGCGGCGCCCGCCGCGTCACCGAAGAAGACCCGCGTGGTGCGGTCGGTGGGGTCCGTGATGCGGGACAGCGCCTCGGCGCCGATCACCAGCACCCGCTGGAACTGGCCGCCCTGGAAGAGGTGCAGCGCCGTCCACATGCCGTACAGCCCACCGGAGCAGGCCGCCTGGTTCAGGTCGAGCGCGACCGCCCGGCGCGCGCCGATCCGTTCGGACACCGTCAGCGCCGTGGAGGGGAGCAGCTGGTCGAATGTGAAGGTGGCAACGATGACGCAGTCGAGGTCGGCGGCGTCGGTCCCCGACTCCCTCAGCGCCTCCTCGGCCGCCGCGACGCACATGTCCGTGGTGCCCGTGCCCTCCGGCAGGAACCGGCGCTCCCGGATACCCGTCCGCTTGACGATCCACTCGTCGCTCGTGTCGAGGCCCCGCGCGAGTTCCTCGTTGGTGACCACGTTGTCGGGAACGTGGGAGCCCACGCCCAGAATCCCCACGGGAAACCTGTTGGAGAGCGTGCTGCCGGAGGTGGAGGGAACATCCTGGTGCGGTCTCATGACACTTCCTTTGCACTGGGGGGTGCGTGGTCGGGGGGATTCCCCGGAGAGCGGTCCGGGGACGGGGGGAGCGAGCCCAGCCGCCGTGTACTGGGGTCGAACGAGACCCACACGGCGACGACCAACATGAGCACGGTGAATCCCAGGAACAGGGGCATCGTTCCGGCGAACTGGAGACCGAATCCCGCGGCGAGGGGGCCGAGGGGCGCGGCGGCCCCCGTGACGAACGTGCAGGCGCTGCCCACACGGGCCTGGAGGCGGTCGGGCGTGTTCAGGAGCTGGTAGGTGCCGAGGATGATGGACAGCAGCGGTGCGGCCGCCATGGCCGCCGCGAGGGGGAACACCACGGCCCAGTGGTCGACGAGGGGGATCGTGGCCACGACGGTGATCGGGAGCCACCACAGGGTGGCCAGCACCAGGCCCCGAGGGGAGAAGCGGCGCAGCAGGGCGGAGGCTCCCAGCGCGCCGCCGATCCCGCCGAGGCTGGCCACGCCGAGCACGGTCCCGATCTGGCCGGTGCTGACTCCCGCCTCCGCGCCGACCATGACGACGGTGAGCACGACCCCGGTGATCACCAGGTTCGGGGCGACGCAGCTGAGGAGCAGCACGCGCAGCTCGGGCCGGGCCCAGATCCACGAGAACGCCTCGGTCCAGGTGCGGAGCCGCGCCCCGTCCCCGCGCGCGGCGGGGGTCCGGGGGTGCTGCAACCGCTCCCTGACGAAGAGCAGCCCGATCGCGGCGAAGGCGTGGCCCAGCGCCGCGGCACCGAACGGGAGGGTGCGCGACACAGCCATCAGCCACCCTCCCAGCACGGGACCGATCAGGGAGGCGATCTGGTTGCGGGCCTCGTTCCGGCCGACGGCGGCGGACAGGTCGGTCGATCGGACGATGTGGGGCAGCGCGGCGCGTTCGGCGAAGCGGTAGGCCTCGTGCCCGACCACGTCCACCAGCGCCACGATCACCACCAGCCACAGCAGCCACGGCGACCCGGTGAGCAGCCCCAGGCACAGGACCACCATGGCCAGGGCCCGGGTGCCCTGCGCCGCGATCATGAGGGTACGCCGGTCGAACCGGTCGGCCGCCGCTCCACCGGGGAGCCGGGCGGAGACCGCCGCGACCCCCAGGAGGAAGGTGACCGAACCCGTCAGGGCCGGTGTCCCGCCCAGGTCCAGGAGGATGACGGGGTAGGCGACGGCTCCCATGCCCGGGCCGAGCTGCGCGGCGAACTGACCGGTCCACAGGATGCGGAACGACCGGTTGCGGCGCAGCGGGGCCGGTTCGTTCTCAGGACTGACCACGGAGCGCCTCCGCCGGGGGTACCTCGCCCGCCCTCCGCGACGTCAGGACGGAGACCACCGTGGAGAACACCAGGGTGACTCCGACGACCCCGACCAGCACGGACACGGGCACCGTGTAGACGACCCCCGGCAGGTCCACACGCAGTGAGTCGACGAGTCCGGGCGAGACCGCGAAACCGAGCCCGACACCGAGGGCGATCCCGCTCACGGTGATGACCAGGGACTCGATCAGGAAGAGCCTGCGGACCCCGGAGATCTGCATGCCGATGGCGCGCAGGACGCCGATCTGGTTGCGGCGCTCGGAGATCGACCGGATGCTGACCACTCCGAGGGCCGCGCAGCCGACCACGAGCCCGAAGCCCATGAACGCCATGAGAAGCCACTGCACGACGCCGTTGGACGAGGCCCGGAACTCCACCTCCTCGCGCATCGGGGTGGTGGTGACCCCGTGGTCCATCAGCGCCCTCTGGAGGGCGACCTCCAGCTTGCCGACCTCGTCCCGGTCCTGTGCCCGGACGAACCAGTTCCCGGGTACGGCGTCCTCACCGGTGACCCGGCTCAGCCCCTCGGTCGAGGTGACGACGTCACCCAGGTACTCGGCGCTGCGGTCCACGACGCCGATGACCCGGAGCGTCGTGGTGGTGTCGCCGTCCGGTTCGGTGACCTCCAGCCTCAGGTTCGCGGGCAGGCCGTCGTCCAGGACGTCGACGCCCTCCAGTTCGAGGTCGCTCCCGCCGCCGACGAAGGCGGCGGAGTCGCTGGGGATCATGGCGGCGGAGACCACGGCGGTGTTCGGGGTGCGCCGGAGCTCGTCCCAGACCTCCTCGGAGGTGTCCAGGCCGTCCGCGCGCAGGAAGACCGGGTAGCGGTTGCCGAGCAGGTAGTCGTCGTCGGCCCCCCATACCCGCACCTCCTCCGCGTCCGCGTCCGCGTCGATCTGGCGGGCCTCGGTCGTGACCTCCTGGTAGCCGCCGACGCGCTCCACCTTCGCGGCGTCCACGCGCGGGCTCTCCGCCAGGACGGTGCCCAGTTCGGGCGGCGCGCCCTGACCGGCGACCCACTCGGCCCGCACGTCGAACCCGCCGGTCACCGAACGGTGGTCGGAGTAGACCTGGTTGACGGCGGCGGTGACGAACCCGCTGAGGGTGATGGTGAGGACCACGATGCTCAGCATCGCGATCGTCATCCCCGCCTGGGCACGGTTGCGCACGGAGTAGGCCACCGAGATGGGCACCACGGAGGCCATCGACGGCAGGGGCGCCAGGACGCGGCGCAGGAAGCTCTGGACGAGGTCGCTGTTGGCCACGAACAGCCACACCCCGGCGGCGACCAGCGCCATCCCGGCGAGGAAGAACAGCGTGATCCCGGAACCGGTGTCCCCGAACAGCTCCCCCGGCACGGACCAGAGCGCGATGATCACGGCGGCGCACAGCGAGTGGGCCGGGCGCCTGGGCACCCGCAGCCTCGGCAGGAGCGCGCCCAGGCCCCCGAGCGCCAGCGTCAGACCGGTCAGGGTCTCGGTCGCGGTGCCGTTCTGGACGCCCAGAGCGGCCGTGGCCAGCCCGAGCAGCAGGATCAGGGAGAGCAGGGGCACGGTCCACCAGCGGCGCCGCGACGGGGCCTCGGACCCGCGCAGCGCGGACACGATGTCCACCTTGGAGGCGCGCGCGGCGGCGAAGGTGAACACCACCGTGATGACGCCGACGCCGATGAGGTAGGCGGTCGCCATGGCCACGGGGTCGAACCCGAACTCCAGCGCGGGCGGGGGCAGGGCCGGGTCGGCGACGCGGTCGCTCAGCACCCGCGAGGCGGCCACGCCCGCCAGCCAACCGGCCAGTGTTCCGGCCGCCGAGGCCAGCACCGCGTAGCCCAGCCCCTCGACGGTCAGGACGAGGCCCAGCCGTCCGCGTTTCATGCCCATCGCCCGCAGGACGCCGAACTCCTGGCGGCGCTCCCCCGCGAGCATCATGACGACGAGCACGATGAGGAGCACGCCCGCGACCATGGAGAGCTGGCTGAAGAGGAGGAACAGGGTCGCCAGGTCCGTCGTGAGACGGTCCGCGCTCTCGTGCGCGGAGGCGCGGAGCGGTTCGGCCTCCCACCCGTTGGTCCTGACCAGGGAGGAGAGGTCGGTGCGGACCGGGTCCTCGTCCGCCTCCCAGGTGACCTCCTGCCCGTAGGACAGGGTGACGGTGTTCACCCGGCCGGTCAGGTCGGCGGTGCGCTGGAGCGCGGAAAGCGGCACGAGGGCGGACTCGGGCGGGGCGAGGGGCGCACCGGCCTCGTAGACGCCGACGACGCGTGCCTGGCGTCCGGCGACGACGACCGTGTCGCCGCGGTCGGCGCGCAGCTCCCGCGCGGCCTCCCGGCTCAACAGGACGTCGTCCTGGCCGAGGCCGCCGCGCGAGATCTCCGCGCCGTCGCCGTCCACGAGCCGGATCGCGGCGTCGTTGTTGGCGACGCCGAGCACCGTGAGCCCGGGGTCGCCGCGGTCGGCGCGCTCGTGGGCCACGGGGAGGCGCAGGGTGAGCAGGGAGGAGACGGTGGTGTCGGGGTCGTCCAGGGCCCTCTCGACGGACCGGACGTCGTCGCGCTCCAGCATGGGAGGTCCGGCGTCGGGGTCGTTGTCGGGGTCGTCCTCGTCGCGGTCGTCGTCCCCGCCCGGCGTCACGACCGCGTCGACCTCACCGAGGTCCGCGGTCTGCTGCGCGCGCATCGCCTGGTGGAGCGTGGACTCCAGCGTGAAGGAGGCCGAGAAGAGCAGCGCGGCCAGAGACAGGCCCATGGCCACGAGGAGGGTCTGCCCCGGGCGCCGCCCGACGTTGCGCGCCGCGATGCGGACGCTCAGTCGGCCCCGCGCCGAGAGCGCCACCAGTGCGATCAGCGCCAGGGGGGACGCGACCGCGACGGCCAGCGTGATTGCGTCGTTCATCTACTGGTCGCCCCCGGCGGCGGCGTCGGCGGTCCGCGTGGTGTGGTCCTCGACCCGGTCCACGAGGCCGTCGAGCATGTGGACCTCGCGGTCGCCGTAGGCGGCCACGTCGGGGTCGTGCGTGACCATGATCAGGGTGAGGCCGTCGGCGTGGAGCTCCCGGAGCAGCGTCAGCACCTCCTCGGTGGAGGCGGAGTCCAGGGCCCCGGTGGGCTCGTCCGCCCAGACGATGGCGGGGGCGTGCACGATGCCGCGGGCGATCGCGACCCGCTGCTGTTGGCCGCCGCTCAGTTGGGCGGGGACGTGGTCGGCGCGTTCACCCAACCCCACGCGGGTGAGCGCCGAGACCGCCTTGCGGCGGGCCTCCCTCGGCCGGACCCCGCCCAGGAGGAGGGGCATCTCCACGTTCTCCACGGCTGAGAGGACGGGGATGAGGTTGTAGCCCTGGAAGACGAAGCCGGTCCGGCGGGCGCGCCACGCCGTGCGCCTGCGCTCGGACATGGAGTGGATGTCCTCACCCTCGACGAGCACGCTGCCCCCGTCGATCCGGTCCAGGCCGGAGGCGCAGTTCAGCAGGGTCGACTTGCCGCACCCGGAGGGCCCCATCACCGAGACCCATTCGCCCTCAGCGACGTCCAGGGAAACACCGCGCAGCACCGGAACCGCAATCCGGCCGTCACCGTATGTCTTTGTTATGTCTTTCAAGCGCACGACTGGGTTGGTCACGAGTTCCCTTACTGATGTCACGAGTCCACCACCGACCAGTGGTGTCCCACGCGCCTGGACCGCCCACTCGATCAGTTTCACAGTTGATCAAGACTTGCGAGCCAAATCGAAGCAGAGGCAATGCACCTTGTCAACACTCCCCAAGGATTTCCGAACCGAAATGATCCGACCCGATCGACCACCCCCGGAAAGGGACCGGGTACCGGCCAGAACAATGGTTTCACCTTTGCCGCAAGCCGACCCACGGGCAGGTTGGGCGCGCTTCACCGGCGGAAATGGGGTTCCGCCCCAGACGTTTTCCCCGCTGCGCACGGAACCCGCCGGGACGCCGGGAATCACTGCCAGTAGGCGCTTCTGCACGCCAAGCCTCTTCTGGAGGCACTCCCGGAGGGTGAAATCAGGGGACCAGAACAATGAGGACACGATCCTGATACCGACTCTTAGGACTCCTTTAAGTTGAATCCCGGACCATGTGTCGAATCGGGAACCGCAGAAAACGCGAAAGAAGGCCGACTCACCGTGATGCGGATATCACGCACCGGGTCCGTCGGCCCTGGGAATACGGGACCTACAAATGGTCGCCGAGGAAGTCGTCAATACTCTGCCGCGCGACCTGACTGGAGAATCCACCCCAGTTCAGGTCGAACATGTGCTCGGTCCACGGCAGTTCCACGTGGTGGTGGGGAACTCCGACCGACGCGAGGCGGTCGGCCATGCGGTCGTTGTCCTCGGTGCCGAGAAAGAAGTCGTGGCCCGCCGTGATCAGCAGAGTCGGGGGACCGTCCTCGTCCACCTGGAGAAGGGGCGACATCGCCTCGTACTCCTCCGGATACTCCTCCGGTGGGCCGCCGACCATGCGCTCACTCGACTCCAGCAGGTCGTCCCCCACCGGGGACCGCCGCTGCCGCCAGGGGACCGGCGGGGCCTCGTCGGTGCCGTCGGTGGCCGAGTACCACGCCACGACCGCGTCCACCTCCGGAACCTCGGTGTCACAACTGGGTTCGGGGCCGTCCGCGTGCGCGGCCAGCAGGACCAGGAGCCCGCCCGCCGACTGGCCGTTGAGCGCGATCCGCGCGGGGTCGCCGCCGTAGTCGGCGGCGTTCTCGTGCACCCAGCCCAGGGCGCAGCGCACGTCGGCCAGCGAGGCCGACCAGTCGCCGTCCGGGAAGTACCGGTAGTCCACGTCGAACACCACCCGCTCGCCCCCGCTGTCCGCGAGCCAGGTGTCCCAGCGGGGCAGCAGGCTCTGCGGCAGGTCCTCCGCGCCTCCGTGCACGTTGACCACCACCGGGAGCCGGGCGTCCTCGGGGACCCCGCCCTCGGGTCGCCACACGTCGAGCTCCAGCGGGTCTCCCCCGGGGCTGGCGTACTCCAGCGTGACCGGTTCGCGGTCGGCCGTCGTGGCGAACCCGGCCGCGTACTGGAACGGGTCCAGCCGCACGCCCTCGGCGCGGGCCGTCCGCCAGACGGACACCGAGGGAACCAGTGCCAGGACCAGTAGGAGCACGTTCACCAGCGCCAGCAGGAGCGCGCCGCGGCCGCCCCGGGAACGCCTGGCCCACAGTGCCAGCACCACGCCGCACAGGGAGACCAGGGCGAACACGGCGGAGAACTCCAGCGCGACCAGCGCGGCCTGCCACATCGCCAGGGACACGGGCGGCAGGAGGACGAGACCGACCCCGGCCAGGGTGGTCAGGCACAGCAGGGCCGAGCCGGCGAGGAGGAGCCGCGAGCGGGCGGGGGCATCTTCGAGCAAGCGCGCACAACCTTAATACGTACGTATCGATACGAGCGTATCATTCCTGCGCGCCCTGTGCCAGAATGCGTCCGTGCCGAAGAACGTGGACAGGGAGGGCCGGCGACGCGAGATCGCCGAGGCCCTACACCGGATAGCCGCGCGCGAGGGCCTGGAGGGCGTCAGCGTCCGGACCGTCGCCGCGGAGGCGGGCCTCTCGGCGGGCGCCGTCCAGCGGGAGTTCGACTCCAAGGACAGGCTGCTCCGCTTCGCCCTCCGAGCGACCGTGGACGAGGTCACCGAACGCTTCGGGCGATTACGGATCGGGCCGGGAGGGCTGGACTTCTCGGCGGCCCTGCGTCAGGTGCTGCTGGAGCTGCTGCCCACCGACGGACGGAAGCTGGCCCAGGCCCGCATCTGGTCGGCCTACTACGCCCGCGCCGCCGTGGACCCGGTGTTCGCGGACACCCTCGAGGCCCTGACCGAGGAGACCCGCGCGAGCTTCCTGCGGCTCCTTGAGTACGCGCGGAGCCAGGGCGCCCTCGCGCCCGGCACGGACCTCGAAGCCGCCACCGAGATGCTCCTGGTGATCATCGACGGACTCTGGATCGGCTGCGCGCGACTGCCCGAGGCCGCCTCCCTGGACGGACACCGCGCGGCGGTCGAGGCCACCGTCGAGCTGCTGGGCCAGCCGACACCGGAGGGGCCCCGGAGGAACGAGGACCCAAGGTCCCGAAATGCGCAGATCATACGAAACACCCCAGCGCAGAACGAACCTACCCACGGGTAACCCCGACCGGCGCCCCACTCCGCGCCGCTCGTTAGGGTTCCCGTGGCCCTGCCTGGGCACCGCTTCCCTGGAGTGGCGCCCTGCGCGGCCACCGGCAGCACCCGGAGTACCGGCAACACCGGCGACGGCGCCGGCCCGTGCCGGTACCGCGTCACGGAGTCCAGGAGGCATCCGGCATGTTCGAGAAGATACTGGTGGCCAACCGAGGTGAGATCGCCATCCGCGCCCTGCGCGCGGGGCACGAACTGGGGGCCCGCACCGTCGCGGTCTTCCCCCACGAGGACCGCCACTCACTGCACCGGCTCAAGGCCGACGAGGCCTACCAGATCGGTGAGCCCGGGCACCCCGTCCGCGCCTACCTGTCCGTGGACGAGATCGTCCGCGCGGCACGGGAGGCGGGCGCCGACGCCGTCTACCCCGGCTACGGGTTCCTGTCCGAGAACCCCGCCCTGGCCCGGGCCTGCGCCGAGGCGGGCATCACCTTCGTCGGTCCGCCCGCCGAGGTCCTGGAACTGACCGGGAACAAGGCGACCGCCATCGCCGCCGCCAAGCGGGCCGGCATCCCCGTCCTGGACTCCACCGCGCCCTCCACCGACGTCGACGGCCTGGTCACCGCCGCCGAGGAGATCGGCTTCCCGGTCTTCGTCAAGGCCGTGGCCGGTGGCGGCGGCCGGGGCATGCGCCGGGTGGACGCTCCCGGCGCCCTGCGTGAGTCCATCGAGGCGGCCATGCGCGAGGCCGAGACCGCCTTCGGCGACCCCACGGTGTTCCTGGAGCGCGCCGTGGTGGACCCGCGCCACATCGAGGTGCAGATCCTCTCCGACGGCGAGGACGTGATCCACCTCTACGAACGCGACTGCTCGGTCCAGCGCCGCCACCAGAAGGTCGTCGAGCTGGCTCCCGCCCCCAACCTCGACCCGGAACTGCGCGAGCGCATGTGCCGGGACGCGGTGCTGCTCGCGCGGGAACTGGGCTACCGCAACGCGGGCACGGTCGAGTTCCTGGTGGGCCGGGACGGCCGACACGTGTTCATCGAGCTCAACCCGCGCATCCAGGTCGAGCACACGGTGACCGAGGAGGTCACCGACGTGGACCTCGTGCAGTCCCAGATCCGGATCGCCTCCGGTGAGACCCTCGCGGAGCTGGGCCTGTCCCAGGACGCGATCGTCCTGCACGGCGCCGCGCTCCAGTGCCGCATCACCACCGAGGACCCCGCCAACGGGTTCCGGCCGGACACTGGGACCATCAGCGCCTACCGGTCCCCCGGCGGCTCGGGCATCCGTCTGGACGGCGGGACCGCGGCGGCGGGGTCGGAGGTCAGCGCGTACTTCGACTCGCTCCTGGTCAAGCTCACCTGCCGGGGCCGCGACTTCGCCACGGCGGTGAGCCGCGCCCAGCGCGCGGTGGCCGAGTTCCGGATCCGGGGCATCTCCACCAACATCCCCTTCCTCCAGGCCGTGCTGGAGGACGAGGACTTCCGACAGGGCCGGGCCACCACCTCGTTCATCGAGGAGCGCCCCCAGCTGCTGACCGCGCGCCCCTCCGCCGACCGGGGCACCCGCCTGCTCACCTACCTGGCCGACGTCACGGTGAACAAGCCGCACGGCGAACGCCCCCACCTGATCGACCCGGCGTCCAAGCTTCCCGCCGTCCCCGAGGGCGCCCCGCCCGCCGGGTCCCGGCAGCGCCTGCTCGACCTCGGCCCGGAGGGGTTCGCCCGCTGGATGCGCGAGTCAGCGACGCTGGGCGTCACCGACACCACCTTCCGCGACGCCCACCAGTCGCTGCTCGCCACGCGGGTGCGCACCCAGGACCTCCTGGCGGCCGCGCCCGCCGTCGCGCACACCCTCCCCGAGCTCCTGTCCCTGGAGTGCTGGGGCGGGGCCACCTACGACGTGGCCCTGCGCTTCCTGGCCGAGGACCCGTGGGAACGGCTGGCGGCGCTGCGTGAGGCCGTGCCCAACGTGGCCCTCCAGATGCTCCTGCGCGGCCGCAACACCGTCGGGTACACCCCGTACCCCACCGAGGTCACGAACGCCTTCGTGCGGGAGGCCGCCGCCACCGGCGTGGACGTCTTCCGGATCTTCGACGCCCTGAACGACGTCGAGCAGATGCGCCCGGCCATCGACGCGGTCCGCGAGACCGGCACCGGGCTCGCGGAGGTCGCGCTCTGCTACACCGCCGACCTCTCCGACCCGGCCGAGAAGCTGTACACGCTGGACTACTACCTGAGGCTGGCCGAGCGGATCGTGGAGTCCGGCGCGCACGTGCTAGCGGTCAAGGACATGGCCGGACTGCTGCGCGCACCGGCCGCCTCCCGGCTGGTGAGCGCGCTGCGCCGCGAGTTCGACCTGCCGGTCCACGTGCACACCCACGACACGGCGGGGGGCCAGCTCGCCACGTACCTGGCGGCGGTGAACGCGGGCGCGGACGCGGTGGACGGCGCGGTCGCGTCCATGTCGGGCACCACCTCGCAGCCCTCCCTGTCCGCGATCGTGGCCGCCTTCGACCACTCGGACACCCCCACCGGCCTCTCCCTGGACGCGGTGAACGAACTGGAGCCGTACTGGGAGGCGGTGCGCAGGGTCTACGCGCCGTTCGAGGCGGCCCTGACCTCACCGACCGGCCGCGTGTACCACCACGAGATCCCCGGCGGCCAGCTGTCCAACCTGCGCACCCAGGCGGTCGCGCTGGGGTTGGGCGACCGGTTCGAGGACATCGAGGCCGTGTACGCCGCCGCCGACCGCATGCTGGGCCGCCTGGTCAAGGTGACCCCCTCCTCCAAGGTGGTCGGCGACCTGGCTCTGCACCTGGTGGGCGCGGGGGTCTCGCCCGAGGAGTTCGAGGAGGACCCGGACCGGTTCGACGTGCCCGACTCGGTGGTGGGCTTCCTCCGGGGTGAGCTGGGGGTTCCCCCGGGTGAGTGGCCCGAGCCGTTCCGCACCAAGGCGTTGCGCGGGCGTGGTGAGGCCCGTCCCACCACTCCGCTCAGCGAGGTCGACCGCGCCGGGCTGGACGAGGAGCCCCGAGCCACGTTGAACCGGCTCCTGTTCGCCGGGCCCACGAAGGAGTTCGAGGCGCACCGGGCCGCCTACGGCGACACCAGCGTGCTGGACAGCCGGGACTTCTTCTACGGTCTGCGCGAGGGCGAGGAGCACGTGGTGGACCTGGAGCCGGGCGTGCGCCTGCTCATCGGGCTCCAGGCGGTGAGCGAGGCCGACGAGCGCGGGATGCGCACCGTCATGACCACCCTCAACGACCAACTGCGGCCGCTGCACGTGCGCGACCGCTCCCTGGCCTCGGACGCGCCCGAGGCGGAGAAGGCCGACCGCGACGACCCCGCGCAGGTCGCGGCTCCCTTCGCCGGGGTCGTCACCCCGACCGTGGCCGTGGGCGACGAGGTCGCCGCCGGGGACACCGTCGCGACCATCGAGGCCATGAAGATGGAGGCCTCCATCACCACCCCGCGTGCCGGGGTGGTGGCGCGGGTGGCCGTCGAGGGCGTCCAGCGCGTGGAGGGCGGCGACCTGATCGTCCACCTCCGGTGAGACTCCGGGTGGCCGCCCCGAGGGCGGCCACCCGCCGTCCGGCACACGGGAACTCCCGCGTGGCGGGGGCTTCCGGGGGCCGGGGTCGGCCCCGCCCGTTGGGCCGCCCGGATCCGGTGGAGGTGGGCGGCCCGCCGGAGACCGACAGGTACGGCGCGGTCGCGCGCACGCCCTGACCCGCCCGCGCCCCGGGGTGGTCCTCTGTGGCGGTTTCGTACGATGAAGACCGACTCGATCACGCGGGGCGTCCCGCGACGAAAGGAACCCCGTGGCTGACGTACCCGAACGCGCCCTGGTCGTGATGGCCCACCCCGACGACGCCGACTTCTCCTGTGCGGGGACCGTCGCGGTGTGGACCGAGGCCGGAGCCGAGGTGGTCTACCTGATGGTCACCGACGGTGAGGCGGGCGGTGACGAACTCACGCTGGAGAGCGCGGAGATCGCCGCCATGCGCCGCGAGGAGCAGCGCCGGGCCGCGGCCGAGGTCGGGGTCAAGGACGTGCGCTTCCTGGGCTACCCCGACGGGAGGGTGGAGACCACCCTCGACCTGCGCCGGGACATCACGCGGGTGATCCGCCAGGTCCGCCCCGAACGCATGGTCATCCCCAACCCCGAACGTGACTGGGACAGCGTCGCCGCCAGCCACCCCGACCACAGGGCCACCGGCGCGGCCGCGTTCGACGCGGTCTTCCCCGACTCCCGCAACCCGCACGCGCACCGCGAGCTCCTCCACGAGGAGGCCCTGGCCCCGTGGACCGTCCCCGAGGTGTGGGTGGTCGGCGGCCCGGCGCCACACACCCACTCGGACATCACCGACGTCTTCGAGCGCAAGGTGGCGGCGCTGGCAGCGCACGAGAGCCAGATCGGTGACATCGCCGAACTGGAGCCCATGCTGCGCCAGTGGATGGGCGTCAACGCCGCGGAGGCCGGGCTGCCCGAGGGGCGCCTGGCCGAGGTCTTCCGGGTCGTGCGCACCGTCTGACGCGTCTGGGGGGCGGCCCCACCGGCCCCGCCCCGGCGACCGAGGCGTCGGCGATGCACGACCTATCCTCGAAGGGTGACGAACACGTTCCACCCCACCGGGGCGACCGAGGCCGCCCACCGTGTACGCGACGTCCTCGGCGCGGGGCCGGTGGTCGTGCTGACCGGCGCGGGGATCTCGACGGACTCGGGCATCCCCGACTACCGGGGCCCGGACTCACCGCCGCGCAGGCCCATGACCTACCAGGAGTTCGTCGGGGACGCGGCCTTCCGGCGCCACTACTGGGCGCGTAACCACGTGGGCTGGCGTCACGTGGCGGCCACCGCCCCCAACGACGGCCACCGTGCCCTGGCCGAGCTCGAACGCGCCGGGCTCGTGTCCGGGGTGATCACCCAGAACGTGGACACCCTGCACGACGCGGCGGGCAGCCGGAACGTCATCGACCTGCACGGCCGCTACGACCGTGTGGTCTGTCTGGGCTGCCGGGCCGTGACCGGCCGCGCCGAGCTGGCCGTGCGGCTCACCGACCTCAACCCGGGCTTCGCGGAGGAGGTGGCCGACGTCGAGGTGGCCCCGGACGCCGACGCGGTGCTGGCCTCCACCGCGCACTTCCGGGTCGCCGACTGCTCCGACTGCGGCGGCGTCCTCAAGCCGGACATCGTGTACTTCGGTGAGAACGTGCCCCGGCCACGGGTGGAGGAGGCCTACGCGATGGTCGACGGAGCCGCCGGACTCCTGGTCGTGGGCTCGTCGCTCACGGTCTTCTCCGGTCGCCGGTTCGTGAAGCGCGCCGTGGGGCAGGACCACCCGGTGGTCATCCTCAACCGGGGGCCCACGCGCGCCGACGACGCCGCCACCCTGACCGTGGGGTTGGGCTGCTCGGAGGTCCTGCGCGCGCTGGCGGACGGACACACCGCGCGTCGCGGATCTCCCTGACGCCACCGCACGCGACGTCCCGCCGTTGTGTACCAACCGGACGGTACAGTACACCCGAGGGCGTCCCGACGGCCCTCCGCCGGCTCCTCCGGGCGGGGAGAACCACCATCCGAGCGCACACGGAGGTCCACGTGCCGATCAGCAACAGGAACATCCTCGTCTCCGGGGGCGGCGTGGCCGGAAGCGCGCTGTCCACCTGGTTGGCCCAGCGGGGCTTCCGACCCACGGTGGTGGACGTCGCTCCGGGGCCGCGCCCGGAGGCCTGTCCCGCCGAGGTCTCCCGCCAGGGGATGGCCCTCCTGGACCGGATGGGCGCGGGCGAGAGGGTCCGCGCCCTCGGCTCACCCGTGACCGAGGTCCGCACCCACGTCAGCGGACGCCGGGAACCCACCTGCGTGCCCGGGGACCCCGGGACCCTGGTCGTCCGACACGAGGACCTGGTCGGCGCCCTGCGGGAGGACGAGGGCCGGGTCGAGTACCTTCCCGGCGACGGGATCACCGCGCTGAAGCAGGACGCGGACGGCGTCGACGTCACCTTCGCGCACGCTCCCGCACGCAGATTCGACCTGGTCGTGGGCGCGGACGGCCCGTACTCACCCGTGCGGGGGCTCGCCTTCCCCGGCCCGGACGAGAAGCGCCTGCGCTACCTCGGCACCAACACGGCGACCTTCGAGACCGACAACGTCCTCGGCACCGACAACGCCACGGCCTGGCACGTGTGGCCGCACCGGGGCTGCCTGGTCACGACCCTGCCCGGCGGCGACCGCGCCTCGGTGACCCTGGTGGTGCGCGAGCGCTTCCCGGTCGACGCGGACTCCCTGGACCAGGAGGCCCGGCGACGCTGGGTGGAGGAGGCCTTCGGCCGGGACGGCTGGGAGATGCCCCGGCTGCTGCGCGCCGCGCGCGAGGCCGACCTGCGCGTGGCGCCGTCCACCCAGGTGCGTATGGACGTGTGGGAGCACGGTCGCGTGGTGCTGGTGGGTGACGCGGCGTGCGCTCCCGACCAGCTGAGCGGACAGGGTCCGACGATCGCGCTGATGGGCGCCCTGGCGCTGGCGGGCGAACTGGTGTTCACGGAGGGCGACCACGGTCGAGCCTACTTCTCCTACGAGGCGGCACTGCGGCACTCCGTGCGCGAGGCCCAGACCGTGGCTCCGTACGTGGTGGACAGCGTGGCCCCGGAGGCGGGGCGCTACGAGACGTGGATCCGGGAGCGCGCCGAACTGGCCCTGGCCCGGGGTACCCGGCTGATGGGGCGCCTCGGCATCCGCCCGCCCGTGGACGCGGTGGGCGGGGAGTTCGCGCTGGAACGCTACGCCTCGGTCCTCGACGGCTGAGGTTCCGGGGCCCTCCCGACGGGCGCACCCTGGTGTTCCGGGGTGACGCACGCGTGCGCTACGATAATGATTATCGTTTCCGCCCCAGGGAGGATCCCCCATGACCGTAGCGACACCCCTGCGCGTGGTCGTGGTCTCCGGGCTGCACCGGCTGGCCCGGCGCGGCACCGTGGACGACCTCGTCACCACCGTCCCCGGTGCCGTCACCCTCCACCACGACCTGGACGGGATCTCCGAGGGCGTCGTCCTCCGGGTCACCCGCGACAGGTGGGGCGTCCTGGACCGCGCTCCCGTCGACCTCGACCACCCGTGCGCCACCTGCGCGCTGCGCGAGGACCTGCTCCCCGTCCTGCTGGAGCTGGCCGCGCGCGGCGAGCACGGCCTGTGCGTGGTGGAGACCTGGGACGCGGTCGAACCCCGCTCCGTGGCCGAGGCGATCGCCGCGCGCGAGGAACTCCACCTGGCCGCCGTGGTCACCGCCGTCGACGCCGAACGCCTGCTCCCGGACCTGTCCAGTGTCGACGCCCTCTCCGACCGCTCCCTGGGCGTCGTCCCCGAGGACCGGCGCACCGTCGCGGGGGTCCTCTCCGGCCAGGTCGAGTACCCCACGGTGGTCACCCTCCACGGAGACCGCCATCGGGAGGAGGCCCGCGCGCTCGTCGAGCACCTGAACCCGGCGACCCTGGTGGTCCCGCCCGGGGGTGGCCTGGTCGCCCTCACCGAGGGGCGCTTCCGCCCCGAGGTCGCCGCGAACCGGCTCAACCCGACGTGGGCCCAGTACCGGGACGCGTCCGACGCGAGGGTCGGCACCGTGGTGTGGACCCGGAGACGCCCCCTGCACCCGGTGCGGCTGCACGAGGCCCTGGAGCGGATCGTCTCCACCGGACTGCGCGGGCGCGGCCGGATCTGGCTGGCCAGCAGACCCGACACCCTGCTGACCTGGGAGAGCCACAACGGCACCCTGGTACTGGAGAGCGCGGGCCCCTGGCTGGCCGCCCTGCCCGGCGCCGCCCTCGACCTGGTCTCCGACACCCGGCGCGCCTCGGCCTCCCTGGACTGGGACCCGGTGGTGGGTGACCGCCGCCAGCACCTGGCCGTCACCGGGGTGGACCTCGACGCCGACCGGCTGACGGACCTCCTCGACTCCTGCCTCCTCACCGACGAGGAGGCGGGGAGCCCCCTCGCCGTGGACCCCTTCGCCGACGCGCTCTAGCCCGTCGACCCGTACCGGTGGTGTCCGCCGTCGGCACCCACCGGTCCCGAGAACGGGGCCGACCGTTCGTGATCCGGTCGGCCCGAAGGGTTCCCGGGGTCCTCCCTCCCCGGAGCCCCCTCCCCCGCCCCGGGAACCCGCCTCCGCCCGGGGGCCCGGCCGGGAGCAACCGGCTCCCGCGCTCACTCCTTGGGCGGTGCCGTGCTGTCGCGTCGGACCAGACGGGTGGCCAGTTCCATCCGAGTGGTCTCGGGCTCGCCCCCGTTGACCAGGTCGAACAGCATGCGCGTGGCCATCTGCGCCATGTCCCGCAACGGCTGCCGGACGGTGGTCAGCGGCGGGGTCGCCCACCTGGCCTCGGGGAGGTCGTCGAACCCCACCACCGAGACGTCGTCCGGCACCCTCAGGCCGCGTTCGTACAGGACCTCGTAGGCACCCCGGGCCATCTGGTCCGAACCCGCGAAGATCGCCGTCGGCGGTTCGGGCAGGTCGAGCAGGACCTCCGTGAGGTCCTTGCCGGTCCCGGCCAGGAAGTCCCCGTGAGTGACGTAGCCGTCGAGCACGGGGAGCCCCGCGTCGCGCATGGCGCTGCGGTAACCGTCCACGCGGGCCCTGCTGCACATGACGTCCGGCGGGCCGGCGAGCATGGCGACGCGCCGGTGACCGAGGCCGATCAGGTGCTCGGTCGCGGTCAGACCACCGTCCCAGTTGGCGGCGCCCACCGCCGGGGTCTCCCGCGCGGGGTCTCCGACGGGGTCGACGAGGACCACGGGGATCCCCAGCGCGTCCAGCTGGTCCTGCTGCTGGGGGGAGAGCTCGGACAGCACCAGCACCACCCCGTCGGAGCGCCGGTCCTGGATGTTGTCGAGCCACCTGCGGCCGGGCCTGCTGCGCTTGCGGTCGTGCACGGCGGAGACCACGACCCCGAATCCCGCGTCGTGCGCGACCTCCTCGACCCCGGTGAGGATCTCCATGGCCCAGGGGCTGCCCAGGTCCAGGAAGACGAGGTCGATCAGCCCGACCGGTCGGCGCTTGCGGTGACGCCGTTGCTGGTAGCGGTGCTGCTCCAGCAACCGCTCCACCTGGCGGCGGGTCTCGGCCGCCACGTCGAGATGACCGTTGATCACCTTGGAGACCGTCGAGACGGAGACCCCCGCCTCACCAGCGATCTCGGCCAGTGTGGGGCGACTCTTCGCCATGTGCCTCCTCGTCGTCGAAGACCGGTGTCCCGTGATTCACACTGCGCTGGATTCTATCCCGAAAGTTTTCGGAACCGAACACCGCAACCTCCTCGCAATCCAGACTCCCCTTGACGGAGGCACAGGGACGACTTAGCGTCAGCCTTCCGAAAGCTATCGGAAATCTTTCGAATACTTTCGGCACCCCCCGGAACAACGGAAGAACGGTGTACACGCCATGAGTCGCACCCACCGGACACGTGTGATCGGCAGTACCTCCCTGGCCCTCTCCCTCCTCCTCGCCACCGGCTGCGGCACCTCCGGCCCGGGTGGAGCCGACACCGTGCAGGTCTGGGCCCTGGAGGACGCGGCGGTCAACGAGATCGTCGAACGGGGCATCGAGGCGCACAACGCGTCCCATGACGTGCCCGCCGAACTCGTCACCTTCGTCAACGACGCCTACAAGCAGCGCCTCCAGGTGGCGCTCGGCTCCCCCAACGCGCCCGACGTGTTCTTCAACTGGGGCGGCGGCAACCTCGCCCAGTACGCCGACCAGGGCCGGGTCCTCGACCTCACCCCGGCCCTGGACGACAACCCCGGGTTCCGCGACGCCTTCCTTCCCAGCGTCCTGGACGTGGCCGCCATCAACGGCTCCTACTACGGCGTGCCCCTCCTCGGCGTGCAACCCGTCGTCATGTACTACAACAAGCCCGTCCTGGCGGCGGCCGGACTCCAGCCCCCGCGGACCCTCGCCGAGCTCCACGAGGCGATCGACGTCCTCCAGGCCGACGGCGTCACCCCGATCGTCCTCCCCGGCGCGCAGGGCTGGACCCAGCTGATGTGGTTCTCCTACCTCGTGGACCGGACCGGCGGCCCCGACGTGTTCCAGGCGATCGTGGACGAGGAGGAGGGCGCCTGGCGGCACCCCGCCGTCCTGGAGGCGATGGAGGCCTGCCAGGACCTGGTCGACCGGGGCGCCTTCGGCACCAACTTCACCTCCATCGACTACGACAACGGCAGCGCCTCCACCCTCCTGGCCACGGGCGAGTCCGCGATGTTCCTGATGGGCAGCTGGGACCTCGCCCAGCAGATGGACGCCAACCCCGAGTTCGTCGAGAACGGTGATCTCGGGTTCACCTCCTTCCCCGCCGTGGAGGGCGGGGCGGGGGACCCCGACGCGATCGTCGGCAACCCCAGCAACTACTTCTCCGTCAACAGCGACAGCGAGCACGCCGACGCGGCGACCGACTTCCTCGTCGAGACCATGGCCTCCGAGGAGTACGTGGCCGAACTCATCAGGGAGGGCCAGGTCCCCGCCGTCGAGGGCATCGAGGACCAGCTCCAGGAGAGCGACCACGCCGAGTTCGCCACCTTCACCCACGCACTGGTCTCGGAGGCGCCCACGTTCACCCAGTCGTGGGACCAGGCCCTGCCCCCCGCGGCGGCCGAGGCCATGCTGACCAACCTCCAACTGCTCTTCATCGGCGACGTCACCCCCGAGGAGTTCGCCGAGGACATGGAGCAGCGGTGAGGAACTCCGCCACGGTACGGCCCGGACTCCTCTGGGTCACTCCGGCCCTGCTGTTCTTCGGCCTGTTCGGCCTGGCCCCCGTGGCCGTCGTGGGGTACCTCAGCCTCACCTCGTGGGACGGGATCGGCACCCCGCAGTGGGTGGGACTGGCCAACTGGTCGGCGCTCCCGGGCGACGGCCAGGTCCGCGGCGGACTCACTGTCACCCTGACCCTGACCGCCCTGTGCTGGGCGACCCAGACCCCGCTGGCGCTGGCCTTCGGGGTGTGGGCGGCCGGTCCCCAACGCGTCCGGGCGGTGGTGAGCGCCGTCTTCTTCCTGCCGCTGCTGTTGTCCACCGCGGCCATCGCCCTGGTGTGGAAGGCCCTGCTGGACCCGAGCTTCGGCATCCCCTCCCAGGTCAGCGAGTGGTTCGCGCTGAGCCACAGCAACGTGCTGGGAGATTCCACACTGGCGCTGTACGCGATCGTGCTCATCCTGCTGTGGCAGTTCCTGCCGTTCCACATGCTCCTGTACCAGGCGGCCGCGCGACAGGTGCCGCGATCGCTCCACGAGGCGGCCGAACTGGACGGGGCCTCGGGTCTCCAGCGCTTCCTGCACATCACCGTGCCACAGCTGCGGCACACGATCATCGCGTCGTCGGTGCTGATGCTCGTCGGCTCGATGACCTACTTCGAGACGGTCCTGCTGCTGACCGGCGGGGGGCCGGGCAACGCCACCCGCATCCTGCCACTGCACATGTACAACCAGGGGTTCGTCTCCTTCCAGATGGGCTACGCCAGCGCCATCGCGGTGCTGCTGGTGGTCCTGGGAACCGGACTGTCCCTGGCGGTGGTACGGGTGACCGGCTACTCCCGCATGACCAGCCAGAGGGAGGGGATATGACATGGCGTCCCGAACCGGTGCGCGACCGGCGTACGCCTCGGGGATCGGCGCCGCCCTGTGGCTGCTGGTCGTGTGCGTGCCCCTGTACTACCTGGTCGCCACGAGTCTGCGCGGACCGGGCGACTACCTGTCGCGGGGACCGCTCTCCCTGCCCGAATCACTCACCCTGGACAACTACCGCAACGCCTTCGAGGTCGGGTTCCTCGGCTTCCTGGCCAACAGCCTGATCGTGGCGTCCGGAGCGATCCTCCTGGTCCTGGTGGTGGCCGTACCCGCCGCGTTCGCGATCGTGCGCGGGCGCAGCCGCGCCATCCGGATCAGCTTCACCCTGTTCCTCCTGGGGCTGGCGGTCCCGGCCCAGGCGGTGATCATCCCCATCTACCTGATCATCACCCGGCTGCACCTGTACGACAGCCTGCCGGCGATCATCCTGCCGACCGCCGCGTTCACGCTCCCGATCTCCATCGTCGTGCTCACCAGCTCGCTGAGGGACGTGCCCGGCGAACTGTACGAGGCGATGGCGCTGGACGGCGCCGCGACCTGGCAGGTGTTCCTCCGCCTGGTCCTGCCGCTGTCACGGCCGGGCGTGGTGACGGTGGCGATCTTCGTCGGCCTCAACGCCTGGAACAACTTCATCTTCCCGCTGGTGCTCACCCAGAGCGAGTCCAACCGGGTCCTCCCCCTGGGGCTCTGGGCGTTCCAGACCCAGTACGGCACCGACGTCCCCGGCCTGATGGCCGCCGTGGTGCTCTCCACCCTCCCGATCCTGGCCCTGTACCTGTTCGGCCGAAGACACCTGCTGGGCGGCCTCGCCGCCGGTTTCGGCAAGTAGAGGACCACCCCACCGAAAGGCCGTGATGACGAACGCGACCATCACCAACCCCGTCCTGCCCGGGTTCCACCCCGACCCGTCGATCCTGCGGGTCGGCGAGGACTACTACCTGGCGACCTCGACCTTCGAGTGGAGCCCGGGGGTGCTCCTGCACCACTCCCGGGACCTGGTCCACTGGCGCCCCCTCGGCGGAGTCCTCGACCACGACCGGCTGCTCGACCTCACCGGCCACCGCGACGGAGCGGGTGTGTGGGCGCCGTGCCTGTCCCACAAGGACGGGGTGTTCCACCTGATCTTCACCGACGTGGAGAACTACGCCGGAGGCTTCTGGGACACGCCCAACTACGTGACCACCTCCCCCACGCCCGACGGGCCGTGGAGCGACCCCGCGCCGATCCACTCGATGGGCTTCGACCCGTCCCTGTTCCACGACGAGGACGGCCGCAGCTGGGTGGTCAGCAGCCTCATGGACTGGAGGCCCGGGCACCACGCCTTCGCGGGGATCGTGCTCCAGGAGCTGGACACCGAGTGGATGCGCCTCCTGGGCGAGCCGACGGTGGTCTTCGAGGGCACCTCGGCCAGGGTGACCGAGGCCCCGCACCTGTACCGGGAGGACGGGTGGTACTACCTGGTGACCGCCGAGGGAGGGACGCAGTGGGACCACCAGGTGACGGTGGCGCGGTCCCGGGAGATCACCGGCCCCTACGAGGTGGACCCGGCCGGGCCCACGCTGTCCTCCCGGCGGCACCCGTCACTTCCCCTGCAGAAGGCCGGGCACGGGAGCCTGGTCAGCACCCCGTCGGGTGAGTGGTTCCTGGCGCACCTGACGTCCCGCCCGCTCACCGAACGCGGCCGTTGCGTGCGCGGTCGCGAGACGGCCCTGCAACGCGTGGACTGGGTGGACGGCTGGCCCCGGGTCCGCGACGGGGTGCCGCACGTGGAGGTCGAGGGACCCGCGCTGGAACCGCACCCGTGGCCGGAGGTGCCCGCGCGGGACGACTTCGACGCGCCGGTGCTGCGCCCGGAGTGGAGCACGCTGCGGCGGCACGTGGACGAGGAGTGGCTCTCGCTGACGGAGCGCCCCGGCCATCTGCGGGTCCAGGGCGGACAGTCGCCCTCGGGCACCCGCGGCCCCAGCCTGGTGGCGCGACGGGTCCAGCACGAGCGGTGCGCGATGGAGACGGTGATGGAGTTCTCCACCCACACCTTCCAGCGGATGGCCGGACTGACGGCGTACTACAACATGCGGCAGTGGCACTACCTGCGCGTCGGGTTCGACGAGCGGGAGGGCCTGTTCGCGGGGGTGCTCAGCTCGGATCGGGGCCGGGTCCGCGAGTCCGGTGAGCGGATCGACGTGCGGGGCTGGGAGCGCTTTCACCTGCGCGCGGAGATCGACGGGGCCGAACTGGCGTTCGCGCTCTCCCCCGACGTCCGCGACTGGACTCCCGTCGGCGGGGTCCTGGACGCCAGCATCCTGTCCGACGACTACGCCGCCGAGTGCGCGGCCGACGGTGAGACCGCCACCATCTGGGGATTCACGGGCGCCTTCCTCGGGCTGTGGGTCCACGACCTGACCGGCACGGGCTGCCACGCCGACTTCGACCACGCCACCTACCAGGGATCCTGAGAATCGGACGGGGAGTGCCGGATGGGCACTCCCCGTCCGGCACTCAGAGCCGGTCGAGCGCGTCGAGCTGCGCGGCGTTCAGACGCAGGCGCCGCAGTTCGTCGAGCAACCCCGCGAGCCTGCCCTGGGGAACCCGCACGCCCGCGAGTGACGACAGATGCGGGCGCAGCGCGTCGGCGACGTGGCCCCGCGCCGTCTCGTCGGCGTCGGGAGCGAGTGCGACGAGAGCGTCGATCGCGGCGAAGAAGGAGGGGGCGTCCCTCAGACCGCCGATCGCGGCGAGGCCCTCCTCCACCACCGAGGTGTCCCCGCCGGACAGGTGCACGACGAGGGTGGCGATGTCGGAGTCGAGCCTGGCGGCCTCCGTCGGCAGGCCCGACGCCCGGTGCACGGCGGCGAGGGCGCCCACCACCCCGTCAGCGGACTCGGGCTCCCGCCACTGCTCGCGCAGGGAGCGCACGAGTTCCCGTTGGGTCCGCAGACGCGACATCCGGGCCTCGATGTCGGCCTCCACCCGGTCCAGGACCGCGACGGCGGACGCGTCCTCGTCCAGTGCCTCCCCGACGTCGGTGAGGCCGACGCCCGCCTCCACCAGGTGCCGGATCCGCAGCAGCCGGACCAGGTCGTCCGCCGTGTACCGCCGGTACCCGTTCACCGACCTCGGCGGCTCGGGCAGCAGTCCGATCTGGTGGTAGTGGCGCACCGTCCGCACGGTCACCCCGGCCAGGTCCGCCAACTCGCGTGTGCGCATCTTCTGGGCCTCCTTGACTACGACGCTACGTCATGGTTTGGGATGGTCCGCATGAACGCATCCGCCGCACCCTCGTACGTACACGCCCTGCGGTCCAGGCCACAGGTCTGGCGCACCCTCCTGGCCTTCGCCACGGGTCTGGGGGCCCTTCTCGTCGTGCTCCTCGTGGCGGCCGTCCCCGCCGGGATCGCCCTGGACCGTCTCCTCGGCGTGGAGCCCTTCGACCCGGCCGACCCGAGTTTCACCGTCGGGTTCTGGCTCGCCGGGAACCTGCTGCTCGCGGCGTTGATCCCCGTCTCCGGCCTGGCCCAGTGGGCGATCTACCGGGAGCGCCCCGGGTGGCTGTCGTCGGTCACGGGCCGGTTCCGCTGGGGGGTGCTGGCCCGCGCCGCGACCGTCGTGGTCCCGCTCTGGGTGGTCTACACCGCCGTGCTGCACCTGGTCATGCCGTTCGGGAGCCCCGAGTTCACGGCGGCGACCCTCACGCTGGCGATCGTCGCGATCGTGGTCGTCCCCTTCCAGTCCGCTGGTGAGGAGTACCTGTTCCGCGGGCTGCTCTTCCGAGCGGTCGGCGCGCGCTTCCGCCGCCCGGGCGTCTCCCTGGCCGTCGCCACGTCGGTCACCGCACTGGCGTTCGGCGCGATCCACGGTTCCCTGGACGCCTGGGCGCTGGGCTACTACGTCGTCGCCGGGGTGTGCCTCGCCCTGGTGACGCACCGCACCGGGGGCCTCGAATCAGCGGTCCTGGTCCATGCCGTCAACAACACCGTGCTGATGGTGTCGGTGATCCTGGCCGATCAGCTGGATGATCTGGCGGTGGTGACCGGCCCGGTCCTCGTGGTGCCGATGATCGTGATGGTCCTCGCCACCCTGGGCCTCTGGAAGCTGGCCCCGGGAAGAGAGCCCGCCCAGGCGGTCGCGCCCTGAACCCACCCCCGCGTCGCGCGGAGCACCAAGGGGAGCCCGATCGTGACCGCCACCGATGGGGACCATCCCCGCGTGCGCGGGGATCACCCTCTTTGACCTGCGACGCTGTGGAGCGAACCCGGCGGAATCCGCAAGTTGTCGAGAAACGGACTCCGGCGACAAACACCCCAGAGAGCACCTGGGTTCACTGTCGGTGGTGGCGTCAACACCCAGTCTTCCGCATCGCACCGACCATCGGGACGGCTAACCGCCCAGGGCCAGGCTGACGCCCAGGGTGAGCATCACGGCCGCGATGATCCCGTCCAGCACCCGCCAGGCGCCGGGGCGGGCGAAGACCGGGCGCAACAGCCTCGCGCCGAAGCCCAGGGCGAAGAACCACAGGAAGCTCCCGGCCACCGCCCCGGCCGCCCACCACCAGCGGGCCTCCCCGGCCTGCTGGTTGGCGACCGACCCGAGGAAGACCACCGTGTCCAGGTACACGTGCGGGTTGAGCCAGGTGAGCGCGAGGGCGGTGAGCACCGCCGCTCTGAGCCCGGTGGACCGGGTCGCCAGCGCGGTGCCCGTGCCCCGCCCCGTTGCCGCCGGGGCGGGGGCGTTCTCCGCCGGTACCAGGACCTCGGCCCGTCCCGGCCGCAGGGCCCGGTGGGCCGCCAACAGGCCGTACACCACGAGGAAGCCCGCACCCAGGAGGCGGACCACCACCATCGCGGTGGGCATCGCCTCGACCAGGCCGCCGATGCCCGCGACTCCGGCGGTGATGAGCGCCGCGTCGGAGACCGCGCAGACCAGCACCACAGCCAGCACGGCGGAGGGTCTGCCGTCGATGCCGAGGCGGAGCAGGTACGCGTTCTGGGCGCCGATGGCCACGATGAGCGCCAGTCCGGTGCCCAGGCCCATCAGTGCGGGAAGGAGTGTCTCGTTCACTGGGAAAGCGTCCACCATGAGGACCCGTGCAGTAAAGCTACACTTTCTCAGATCCCCTTAGGACTTCTTATGAGCGCACGTCAGGAGCGTACGATGCCCTTCCAGTTCGACCATCTGCGCACCCTGACCGCCCTGGTGGAGGAGGGCACCTTCGAGGCGGCCGCCCGACGTCTGCACGTCACCTCCTCGGCGGTGTCGCAGCGGGTCCGGGCGATGGAGCAGGCGGCGGGCCAGGTCCTGGTCCGCCGCACCAACCCGGTCCTGCCCACCGAGGCGGGCGACGCGGTCCTGCGCCACGCCCGCCAGGTGCTGCTCCTGGACCAGGAGGTGCGCTCGGAGCTCCGGAGCGTCGGCCACGAGCGGGGGCACGCGCGGGTGCCGCTCGCCGTGAACGCCGACAGCCTGTCCACCTGGTTCCTGGAGGCCCTGCCACCCGGGCTGGGCGCCGTCTTCGAACTCCACCGGGAGGACGAGGAGCACACCACGGGCCTGCTGAGGTCGGGAGCGGTGATGGCGGCGGTGACCTCCACTCCGGAGGCGGTCCAGGGCTGTTCCGTCGAACCCCTGGGCAGCCTGCGGTACCAGGCCGTGTGCGCCCCGGACTTCGCGGAACGCTTCGGCGCCACCGACCCCCGGCGCCTCCCGGACGCGCCGATGGTGAACTTCGACCGCAAGGACGACCTTCAGGACCGCTTCCTGCGCGACCTCACCGGCGGCGGCTCACGGGGGCCGACCCACTACGTCCCGGCTTCGGAGGACTTCGCCCGCGCCGTCCTGCTGGGCTGGGGCTGGGGTGTGATCCCCGAGCAGCAGTGCGCCGAGGGCCTGGCGTCCGGGGCTCTGGTGCCGCTGGCCCCGGAGCTCCCGGTGGAGGTCCGGCTGTACTGGCAGCGCTGGAACCTGCGGTCACCGCTCCTCGACGAGGTCACCCGGCACGTCCGTGCCGGGGCCGCCGCCCACCTGCGTCCGGTGTGAGCGGTCCTCAGGGTTTTCCCACGGTGCTCTCCCTGGGGACGAGGGCGAAGCCCGGCTGGACCCGCCGGGGCGGGATCGCGCCCCCCGGACCCTCGGAGAGGCGTTCCAGGAGCGCGTCCGTGGCGGCCCGGGCGATCGCCCGCTTGTGCGGGGCGACGGTGGTCAGGGTGGTGGTGCAGTACCGGCCGTCCTCGATGTCGTCGAAGCCCACCACCGCCACGTCCTCGGGGATGCGCAGACCGCGCTCGGTGAGGGTGCGCATGGCGCCTATGGCCACGAGGTCGTTGTAACAGAACACCGCGTCCGGGCGGACCCCCGAGTCCAGGAGGCGGGCCATCGCCTGGGCTCCGTCCTCACGGGCGTAGCCGTCGGTGACCGCGACGAACGCGTCGCCGGTGGGCCGTCCGTGCTCCGTCATCACCTCGCGCCATCCCTGGAGCCGCAGGTGGGCGGTCTGACGGGCACGCCCGTGCCGGGCTCCGAGGAAGGCGATCCGCCGTCGGCCGATCTCCACCAGGTGGGCGGCGGCCGTGCGAGCGGCGGCGACGTTGTCGATGGCGACGTGGTCGTGGGGGGCGTCGTACTCGCGCTCTCCGAGCAGCACCAGGGGCGCGTCGCTCTCGCGGGCGAGCAGGTCCTCGTTCTCCAGTTCGATGGGGCTGAGGATGAGCCCGTCGATCACCCGGGCCCGCAGCCCCTGGGCGAAGAGCACCTCCTGGTCGCGGCGCCCTCCGGTGTGGTCGAGCAGCACGATGTAGTCGAGCCCGCCCGCGTACTCGATGACGGCGTCCGCGAGTTCGGCGAAGTAGGGGTTGCCGAGCTCGGGCAGGGCGAGGGCGATCATCCCGGTCCTGCCCTTGCGCAGGTGGCGGGCGGTGAGGTTGGGGCGGTATCCGAGCTCGTCGATGACCCGCTGGACGCGCTGGCGGGTCTCGGGGGTGACGTGCCGGTAACCGTTGACGACGTTCGACACGGTCTTGACCGACACCCCCGCCCGTAGCGCGACGTCCTTCAGGCTGATGCCCACTCGCTTCCCCTTCCGGGCCGCTGCACCCAGGGCCGTTGAGTTTTACATCGTTATACAACACGGGTGCGGGCCCTGCACAGCGATGCTGACGGGCCCGTTTCACCGACACCACAGGGCTTGGGTGTTCCTCGGATGTCCAGCGGGTTTCCGTTCAGGGTCTGGACAGGACTCCTTGATCGTGCTGTCATCTTGGCTAAGTCAGGTTTCCCACGTTGTAAAAAGCGGGGGTGGCGCTGCCTCGTGCAGGTCCTCCCGCACCACTCGACACGGAGAACCCCCATGAGACGTCAACCCCCCGCGTCCCCGACTCCCCCACCGCCCCGCCGGACCGTCCGCGCGACCGCCCCCGTTCTGGCCGCGTTCCTGACCGCCTCGGCACTGGTCGCGCTCCCGGCCGCCGCCTCGGCCGAACCCCGCCTGGAGACCCCCTGGACCTCGGAGGTCTCCCCGGACAACGCCCTGCCCGAGTACCCGCGTCCGCAGATGGTGCGCGAGGACTGGGAGAACCTCAACGGCCTCTGGCAGTGGGCCCCCGCCGAGGAGGGCGAGGACCCGCCGTTCGGCACCGACCTGGACGGGGAGATCCTGGTCCCCTACCCGGTGGAGTCCGCCCTGTCCGGCGTGGAGGAGCACCACGACCGCCTCTGGTACCGCCGCACCGTGGAGGTGCCGGACTCCTGGGACGGTGACCGCGTCCTGCTCAACTTCGGCGCCGTGGACTGGGACTCCGAGGTGTGGGTGAACGGCACCTCCGTGGGCTCCCACCAGGGCGGATTCGACAAGTTCTCCTTCGACGTCACCGACGCCCTCCAGGAGGGTGAGAACGAGGTCGTCGTGGGGGTCCACGACCCCAGTGACGAGGGTGAGCAGGCCGTCGGCAAGCAGCGGCTGGAGCCCGGCGGCATCTGGTACACCACCTTCACGGGGATCTGGCAGACGGTGTGGATGGAACCGGTCTCCGAGGCCCACGTCACCCGCCTGGACATCACCCCGGACGTGCCCGGCGAACGGGTCGAGGTGGTGGTCAACGCGACCGGCGCCGAGGGCACCGAGGCCACCGTCACCGTCCGGGACGACGAGGGCACCGAGGTGGGCTCGGCCAGCGGCGACCCGAACTCCGCGATCACCGTGCCGGTCCCGGACGCCCGCCTGTGGAGCCCGGACGACCCCTACCTGTACGACGTCGACGTCACCCTCACCTCCGGCGACGAGGTCCACGACGAGGTAGCGGGCTACACCGGGATGCGCTCCATCGAGACCGGGGAGGTGGACGGGGTCCTGCGCCCGCTCCTGAACGGCGAGTACGTGTTCCAGGTGGGCACGCTCGACCAGGGCTACTGGCCGGACGGCGTCTCCACCGCACCGACCGACGAGGCCCTGCGCTTCGACATCGAGTCGCACAAGGAACTGGGCTTCAACACCATCCGCAAGCACGTGAAGGTGGAGCCGGACCGCTGGTACTACTGGGCCGACCGGCTCGGAGTGATGGTCATGCAGGACATGCCGTCGATGTCCGGTGACCCGAGCCAGGCCGGGCGCGACCAGTTCGAGACCGAACTGCACGCCCTGGTGGACGAGCACCGCAGCTTCCCGTCCATCGTCAACTGGATCGTGTTCAACGAGGGCTGGGGCCAGTACGACGGCGACGTCCGCCTCACCGAGGAGGTCCAGGCCTCCGACCCCTCCCGCCTGGTCACCGGCGCCTCCGGCTGGCACGACACCGGCAACGGGGACATCGTCGACTCCCACATCTACGTCGGTCCGGGCGACCCCGCTCCGGTGGAGGACGAACGGATCTCGGTGCTGGGCGAGTTCGGCGGCTACAACCTGCCGGTGGAGGGCCACGAGTGGAGCCCGGGCGACGGGTTCGGCTACGAGGACATCAGCGACGGCCACTCCCTGGCCACCCGGTACACGGGCCTGATGGCGGGCGTGCAGCGGCTGGAGCGCACCCACGGGCTGTCCGCCGCGATCTACACCGAGATCACCGACGTGGAGACCGAGCTCAACGGGTTCTGGACCTACGACCGCCGGGTGCTCAAGGTCGACCCCGAGATCGTCGCCCGGGCGCACGCGCGACTGCTGGCCGGGGAGCCGGTCGGCGGTGTCGCGGAGGTACCCGTGGAGGAGAACCTGTCCCTGCGGGTCACCACGCCCGGCCACGAGGACCGCTACCTCGCCCACGAGGGCGGGCTCGGCGTCACCACCCCGGTCGACGACGGCAGCCCCGAGGCCGACAGGACCGCTGCCACCTGGCGGTTCGTGCCCGGCCTGGCCGACGACCAGTGCCTGTCGCTGGAGTCGGTGGACCACCCGGGCGAGTACCTGCGGCACGCGGAGTCGCGGGTGAGCCGGGAGCCCGCCGACGGTTCCGGGCTCTTCGAACAGGACGCCACCTGGTGCGCGGTGCCCGGACTGAGCGGCGAGGGGATCTCGCTGCGCTCCTACAACTTCCCGGACCGGTATCTGCGCCACTACGACTCCGAGCTCTGGTTGTCCGGGGCGGGCACCGTCGGCGAGGACCGCGACACCGCCGAACACTACGACCACGACACCTCGTGGTCCGTGGAGTCCCCCTGGGCTCCCTGACCCGACCCGCGTGAGCCGAACCCCCCTCCCCGGGGCGCCCCCGACCCGGCGCCCCGCTCCCCCACCCCTGCGCCGACTCCCCCGTCGGCGTCCCCTCGACCCGGGCGGAGACCGGACATGAACGAACACCACACCCACCACACCGGTGCGGGAGCGCTCCCCCGCCCCCGTCGGATCCTGCTGGCCACCGCCGCCGTGGGCGCGGCACTGGCGCTGGCCGCCACCGGCTGCGCCCGGGGCGAGGACGACGCCGCGGGGAACACCGCCACCGGGGACACCGAGGGCCAGGCCCAGGTGCTGGACGAGGCGGCCAGCGGGGGCGATACCTGCAACGCCGGGGACCACGGGATCGAGCCCTTCGAGCTCACCGAGAGGAAGGTCGGCTTCTCCCAGTCCGAGGCCGAGTCCAACCCCTTCCGCATCACCGAGACGCAGTCCATCAAGGACGAGGCCGCCGCCCGGGGGATCGACCTCATCACCTCCAACGCCCAGTCCGACTTCTCCCAGCAGATCAGCGACGTCCAGGACCTCATGTCCCAGGGCGCGGAGGTGCTGATCATCGCCCCCCTCAACTCCGACGGCTGGAAGCCCGTCCTGGACCAGGCACGCGCCGACGCCGTCCCGATCATCACCGTCGACCGGCCCATCAACGGCACCGCCTGCGAGGACTACGTGACCTTCATCGGGTCCGACTTCGTGGAGCAGGGCCGCCGCGCCGCCGACCAGATGATCGACGCGCTGGGCGGCGAGGGCGAGGTGGCCATCCTGCTGGGCGCACCCGGCAACAACGTGACCACCGACCGCACGAGCGGCTTCCTGGAGCGGATCGAGGCCGAGGCCCCCGGGATCGAGATCGTGTTCCAGCAGTCCGGCGACTTCACCCGCGAGGGCGGCCAGTCGGTGACCGAACAGCTCGTCCAGTCGCAGCCGGACATCTCCGGGATCTACGCGCAGAACGACGAGATGGGCATCGGCGCGGTCACCGCGCTCAACGGCGCGGGCAAGGCGCCGGGCGACGTCGAGATCGTGACGGTGGACGGCACCCGGGCGGCGGTGGAGTACATCGTCGACGGGTGGATCTCGGCGGTCGTGGAGTCGAACCCGCGTTTCGGACCGCTGGCCTTCGAGGCGGCCTCGGCCTTCGGCGCCGGTGAGGACGTCGGCACACAGCTGATCATCACCGACCGCGAGTACGACGCGGAGAACGCCGAGGAGGAGCTTCCGCATGCCTACTAGGCCGGGCGGGGCGCCCACACGCGCGGAGGAGGTGGGGCGGTGACCGTTCCGGTCCTCGGCACCCGCGGGCTGACCAAGCGGTTCCCGGGCGTCCTGGCGTTGGACGGGGTGGACTTCGAGCTGCTTCCGGGCGAGGCGCACGCGTTGGTCGGAGAGAACGGCGCGGGGAAGTCCACCCTGATCAAGGTGCTGACGGGAGTGTACCAGCCCGACGGGGGCGAGTTGCGCCACCACGGCGAGCCCGCCCGGTTCGCGACGCCCCTGCACGCGCAGCGGGCGGGTATCGCCACCATCTACCAGGAGGTCGACCTGTTGCCGCTGCTGAGCGTGGCGCGCAACCTCTACCTGGGGCGTGAGCCGAAGCGGTTCGGGCTGATCGACTTCGCCCGCATGCACCGCGACGCCGCCCGGACGCTCGCGGACTACGGGGTGGACGTGGACGTGCGCCGTCCGCTGGGGACCCTGTCCATGGGCGCCCGGCAGATGGTGGCGCTGGCCCGGGCGGTGTCGGCGCGGGCCCGCGTGGTGATCATGGACGAGCCGACGTCGTCGCTGGAGCCGCGGGAGGTCGAGACGCTCTTCGGGGTGATCGAACGCCTGCGCGGGGAGGGTGTGGCGGTGGTCTACGTGAGCCACCGCCTCGACGAGCTGTACCGGGTGTGCGACCGCGTGACGGTGCTGCGGGACGGGCGTCTGGTGCACCGGGGAGCCATGGCCGACCTGGAACGGCTGCGCCTGGTGTCCCTGATGCTGGGCCGGGACATGGAGCGGGTGGAGCGCGAGGGCGCCACCACGTTCTCCGGGGACCGCGAGGCGTGGTCGGGGACGCCCGCGTTGGAGGCCGAGGGGTTGGGGGCCCGGCACCGGCTGCACGACGTGTCCCTGACCGTGCGCCCGGGCGAGGTCGTGGGGCTCGGCGGCCTGCTGGGATCGGGCCGCACCGAGACCGTGAAGGCGATCGCGGGCGCGCTGCCGCTGGACGCGGGCCGCGTCTCGGTGGTGGGCGTCCCCCTGCGGACGGGGTCCACGGCGGCCGCGATCCGGGCGGGGGTGAGCCTGCTGCCGGAGGACCGCAAGCACGAGGGCATCGTCCCCGGCCTGTCCATCCGGGAGAACATCGCGCTCGCCGCCATGCCGGGGCTGAGCCGGTTCGGGCTGGTGTCCGAGCGGGCGGTCGACCGGGTGGTGGAGCGGTTCATGGAGCGGCTGCGGATCAAGGCCGTGGGGCCGCACCAGAAGGTGGAGGAGCTGTCCGGCGGCAACCAGCAGAAGGTGCTGCTGGCCCGGTGGCTGGCGCTCGAACCGAGGGTGCTGCTGCTCGACGAGCCCACGCGCGGGATCGACGTGGGCGCCAAGGCGGAGGTGCAGCGGTTGGTGGACGAACTGGCCGAGGAGGGGCTGGCCGTGCTGCTGGTCTCCTCGGACCTGGAGGAACTGGTGGAGGGTGCCGACCGGGTGGTGGTGCTGAGGGACGGCGCGGTCGCGGGCGAGCTGGTCGGTGACGAGGTCACCGAGGACTCCCTCCTTGCCGCGATCGCCCGGGGCGGTGGGGAACCGTGAACCTCACCCTGCGGGGGCGCCCCCGCGTGGACCGGGAACACGTCCTGCTGTGGATGCGGGACTACGGCGTGTACGTGGGCGTGGCGCTGGTCGTGCTGTTCAACGTGGCGTTCACGCCGCACTTCCTGACCTTCGAGAACTTCCGCACGCAGGCCGTGCAGGTCTCCCCGGTGCTGATCGTGGCCCTGGGGATGGCGCTGGTGATCGCGACCGGCGGCATCGACCTCAGCGTGGGTTCGGTGATGGCGCTGTCGGCCGCGATGATCTCGCTGTACCTGGGGTACGGACCGCTGGTGGCCGTGCTCGTCGCGGTGGGCGTGGGCGCGCTCGCCGGGGCCGCCAACGGTGTCCTGGTGGCCTTCGCCGGTGTGCAGGCGATCATCGTGACGCTGGCGATGATGATCGGCGGACGGGGGCTGGCCCTCGTCCTGCTGCCGCAGCTGGACGGCGTCCGCAACCCGGACCTGCGGGAGCTGGGTTCGGGATCGTTCCTGGCCGTCCCCTACGTGGTGTGGATCGCCGCGCTGCTGGTGGCGGTGGTGGCGTTCCTGGTGCGCCGGAGCGTGTTCGGCCGGCGGCTGGTGGCGGTGGGCGGCAACCGCCGGGCGGCGGAGCTGTCCGGGCTGCCGGTGCGCCGGGTGCTGCTCGGCGTGTACGCGCTGAGCGGGGCCCTGGCGGCGGTGGCCGGGGTGCTGGTGACCGCGAGGTTGCAGGCCGCCGACCCGAACTCGGTGGGCGTGCTGATCGAACTGTCGGCGATCACGGCCGTGGTGGTCGGCGGCACCCCGCTGACGGGCGGACGGGTGCGGATCGCCGGGACGGTGGCCGGGGCGGTGCTGATGCAGCTGCTCGTGGCCACGCTCATCAAGCACGACCTGCCGCCGTCGTGGACGCAGATGGCGCAGACGGCCGTGATCATCGGCGCCGTCTACCTGGCCCGGGATCGGGGGAGGACATGAGGACCACCGTGGACGGAGCGGGGCCGCGCGTCGGCGGCCGGGAGTCGGCCCGGGGTGTGCCCTGGCGTGAGCTGGCCGCGCGGCACGGTGCCCTGGTGGTGCTGTTGCTGGTGGTGGCGGTGGCCGGGGCGAGCCTCGACGGGTTCCTGGCCCCGGGGAACCTGAACCGGATCGCCGTGAGCGCGTCGTTCCTGGCGGTCATCGCTCTGGGCATGACGTTCGTGATCATCACCGGTGGGATCGACCTGTCGGTGGGCACGGTGTTCGCGCTCGGCGGGGTGCTGGCCGCGTGGGCGTCGCGATACGGGGAGCTGGCGCTGATGGCGGTGCCGCTGGCGGTGTGCGGTCTGATCGGTCTGCTCAACGGGGTGCTGATCGCGCGGGCGCGGCTGGCCCCGTTCATCACCACCCTCGCGACCATGCTGGGCGCCTGGGGACTGATGCTGTCGGTGTCCGACGAGGGCAACACCACCTACCTGGTGGCGGACGGGCTGGCCCTCTCGGCGCTGGTGCACGGGAAGCTGTTCGGGGTGCTCGGGTATCCGTTCCTGCTGGTCGTGGCGGTGTTCGTGATGGGCGGCCTGGTGCTGCGGCGCACCACGGTCGGCCAGCACGTGTACGCGGTGGGCGGGAACGAGCGGACGGCCGCCCTGATGGGCGTGCCGGTGGCGCGGACCCGGATCGCGGTGTACACGTTCTCCGGCCTGTGCGCGGGCACGGCTGGGGCCCTGAACGCGGTGTGGCTGGGCTCGGGGGTGACGATCTTCGGGATCGGCACGGAGCTCCAGGCGATCTCGGCGGTGGTGATCGGCGGAACCCTGCTGACCGGCGGATACGGGTTCGTGGGCAGCACCCTGGTCGGGGTCCTGCTGCTGGGGGTCATCCAGAACGTCATCAACGCGGTCGGTTCCCTGACCTCGGCGTTCCAGGAGGTGGTCAGCGGCCTGTTCCTGATCACCGTGGTGCTCGTGCAGCGGCGCCTCAGCAGGGGACGCGACCCCGGCTGAGGCGGTCGGCGCGCGTGGCGTCCACCGTTCCGCGTCCCCGGGTCGGCGGGCGCTACGCGAGGGTCCTGGAGTCGCCCTGGTCGTCGAGCAGGCCCAGGTCCCGTTCGGTGACCACGCCGAAGTGGAGCGCCTTGTCGATGAGGACCTGGGACCGCCAGCCCTGGCCCTGGCCACCGCCCTCCAGTTCGACCTTGAACTTGTCCTTGAGGAGGTAGTTCACCTGGGCGTTCACGGCAGCGGTGCCGATTCCCAACCGGTGGGCCACCTGGCTCTGGGTCGGGACCGGCGGGGTGAGGCCGCGCAGCCGGGGTTCGCAGAAGGCGACCAGGACGCGGTAGTAGGTGTGCCACCGGTCCATACGGAAGCTGTTGGCCTCGGTGCGTTCACTGGTCGTGTCCGACCACCCGTCGTCGGCGCCGACGCCCCTCGGGGAGAGGACGGCGCTGCAGGCCGCCGGAGCCATCACCAGGAAGCTGTGTTCCCCCGTCGCTCCGGGGATGCGCACGCGGGAGGTCTCGAAGGGCACCACCATGCCGTGGGTGTTCGGCTGGACCTGGACGTACCCGGCCGACCGTTCGGTGTTCTCCACGATGTAGGACTTGTTGGGGCTGAGATTGCTGATCCGCCAGTGGTCCCCGTGTGAGGTGATCTCTCCGGCGTGCCGGTGTACCGCCCGGTCCCCGGCGCCGAGTCTCATGTCCACGTCGCGGCTGCGGCCGCCGCGCCCGAAGGTCCGGGTCTCCCCCGGACTCAGGTGGTGGGTGTCCATGGGGGTGTCGCTCTCGTAGTCCTGTTGGACCGTGACGACCAGGTCGAAGTCGTCGACCGGGAACAGGTGCACGCTCATCTCGCCGTCTCCAGGGGGTCAGAGGAGAAGCCCACGGGGTCGGGGCCCGCCCCCGCAGGATACTTCGGGGACCCCGACGGGCGGGGCGGGCGCGGGTCCGCGCCAGCGGGCCCGCACCGCCGTAGGTTGGTGGCGGCACCGCCGGGATCACCGAGCTCACCGAGGAGTATCCATGGGTCTGAACGCGACACCGGTCGACCTGGGAAGGTACGGCGTCTGGCTGCGCCACCAGGACCTCGACGAGGACGTCGCCGCCGAGATCGAGCGCCTGGGGTTCGGCGCCGTGTGGCTGGGCGGTTCCACCCCGGCCGACCTGGAGCCGGTGGCCACGGCCCTGGCGGCGACGTCCCGTCTGGCGGTGGCCACGGGGATCGTGAACATCTGGGCGGCACCGGCCGAGGAGGTCGCGGACGCCTTCGCGCGCCTGGAGTCCGCCTACCCGGGGCGGTTCCTGCTGGGGATCGGTGCCGGTCACCGGGAGCTCAACGGGCCCGACGCGGTCCGGCCGCTCCAGGGGATGCGGGACTACCTGGACGTGCTCGACCGTGAGGGTGTCCCCGCCGACCGGAGGGTGCTGGCGGCGCTGGGCCCGAGGATGCTCACGCTGAGCGCGGAGAGGGCGGCGGGCGCCCACCCCTACCTGGTCCCCCCGGCCTACGACCGGTTCGCGCGCGGGGTGCTCGGGGACGGCCCCCTCCTGGCCACCGAACACAAGCTGGTGCTCGGCGCCGACCGTGCGCGGACGCGGGAGGAGGCCCGCCGGGGGATGGCGTTCTACCTCGGCATGCGCAACTACGCGGCCAACCTGGAGCGGCTGGGGTACACCGTGCTCGACCTGGCCGACGACGGCAGCGACGTCCTGATCGACGCCCTGGTCGCGCAGGGCGGGGCGGACCAGGTGGCGTCGGAGTTGCGGGCGCACCTGGAGGCCGGGGCCGACCACGTGGTGGCGCAGGCGATCCCCGGGGAGTCCGGTCTGCTCGGCTCGCTCTCCCGGCTGGCTCCGGCGCTGACCTCCTGACCCGTTCCGGGCCGGGCCGCGCGGCGGCGCCCGGCCCGGAACGGGACCCCCGGGCTCAGTCCCGGTAGAGGGCGGCCACCTCCTCCGCGTAGCGCTCCTCGACCACACGGCGGCGGAGCTTGAGGGAGGGGGTGAGCTCGCCGGTTCCGGGCCCCCACTCCCCTGCCAGCAGCCGGTACCGCTTGACCTGCTCGGGACGGCTGAGCCGGGCGTTGGCCGCGGCCACCGCGCGCTCGATCTCGGCCAGCACCTCGGGGTGGGCGTCCAGCCCCGCGCCGTCGGCGTCCAGCCCGCGTTCGCCCGCCCACAGCGGAGTCATCTCGGGGTCGAGGACGAGCAGTGCCACCAGGTAGGGGCGGGCGTCGCCGTGCACGAGGGCCTGCCCCACCAGCGGGTGCTCCTTGAGCGTGTTCTCCACCAGGACGGGCGGGATGTTCTTGCCGCCCGAGGTCACGATGATCTCCTTCTTGCGGTCGGTGATCCAGAGGAAGCCGTCCTCGTCGATCCGGCCGACGTCGCCGGTGGCGAACCAGCCCTCCTCGTCCGTGGCGGGGCTGACGGTCCCGTCCGGTTGGAGGTAGCCCTCGAAGACCGAGCGGCCGCGCAGGTGTACCTCTCCGTCGTCGGCCAGCCGTACCTGGATGCCCTCGATCGGGCGACCCACGGAGCCGAGGCGGTTGCGGCCCACGTCCGGGGTGTTGAGCGTGGCCACGCCGACGGACTCGGTGAGCCCCCAGACGTCCATCACGGCCAGGCCCAGGGACGCCCAGAAGCGCAGCACGTCCACGGGCATGGGCGCCGAGGCGCTGGAGGCCAGGACCACCCGGTCCAGGCCGAGCCGGGCGAGCAGCGGCGTGAGCACGGAGGCGTGGACCTCCCGGTAGCGCGCCTCCAGTCCGGGGGGTATCTCCTCACCGCGTTCCCGGTGGCTGTGGTAGTCAGCGGCCACGTCCCGGGCCGTCGCGACCACGGCGGCGATCTCCTCGGGCAGGGCGGCGAGGGAGGCCCGTACTCCGGTGGCCAGCTTCTCCCACACGCGCGGCACCCCCACGAAGTGCGGGGGGCGGATCTCGGGCAGTGCCCCGGCGAGGGCGGCGGGATCCGCGCACATCCACACGTGGGAGACACGGAAGAGCGGCAGGTAGAGGCTGAGCAGCCGTTCCGCGATGTGGGCGAGCGGGAGGTAGCAGACGTGGCTGGGATGGTCGGGCAGGTCCACGGCGGCGTCGAGGGCGGTCGCCTGGGCGAGGACCTGGCGGTGGGTGATGGCGGCGCCCTTGGGGTCGCCGGTGGTGCCGGAGGTGTAGACGACGGTGACCAGGTGGTCGGGGGTGAGGTCGCGCCAACGGTCGAAGGCTCCGGAGGGCACGGTGTCGATCAGGCCGTCGTAGGGGGTGTGTCCGCGTCCGGGGTCGGGCCGCTCCAGCACCACCAGGGTCTCGAGGGCGGTTCCGGGGTCGTCGAGGAGCTTCTCCCAGTGGACGGCGACGTCGGGGTCCTCCACCACGGCGAGACGGGCACGGCTGCGGCGGCAGACGTACCCGATCTGTTCGGGGGCGGCGGTGGAGTAGACGGTGGTGGGGACCGCCCCGGCATGGACGAGGGCGAGGTCGGAGAGCCAGTGTTCGGGCCGGTTGCCCATCATGAGCAGGACGTGGTCGCCGGGGCGGACGCCGAGCGCGGCGTAGCCCTCGGCCAGGGCGGCGACCGCCTCACGCGCCTGCTCCCAGGTGAGGGTGGTCCAGCCGGTGGCCCCGGGCTCCCGCCAGGAGAGCGCGGGGAGGCCGGGGTGCTCACGAGCGTTGCGCAGGAGGAGTTCGGGGAGGGTGCGGTTCGTGGGATCGTCCGTGGTGCCGGGGGCGGAGGTCATGTGTGCTCCTGGGGCAGCTTCCTCGTATATGTGATCCAGAACACACGAGAGCCTAGCAGTCCACCTTTCCCCGGAAAGGGCGACGAAGAGGCGCTTTCCCGTGAAAGGACGGACCGAAACGGGGGCGTCGCACACCCCCGGGCCACCCCGCCCCGACTCTGCGGGGAACCGGACGCTACTGATAAGTAATATTCATCTGGGGTAACCACTGGTAACACCTCGAGCGCCGTCCCCCTGTCCCGCGTGACCCCAAGGAGCCACCCCGTGCCCGACTTCTCCCTCCAGCTTCCCGAAGAGATCAGCGACGTCCGGGACTGGGCCCACGGGTTCGCCGCCGACGTCATCCGCCCCGCCGCCGCCGAGTGGGACGAGCGCGAGGAGACCCCCTGGCCGATCATCCAGGAGGCCGCCAAGATCGGCCTGTACTCCCTGGACTTCTTCGCGACCCAGGCCTTCGAGGAGAGCGGCCTCGGCATGGCCGTCACCATCGAGGAACTGTTCTGGGGGGACTCCGGGATCGGCCTGGCCATCATGGGCACCGGCCTGGCCGCCGCGTCGCTGAGCACGACCGGCACACCCGAGCAGATCGGTGAGTGGGCGCCGCAGATGTTCGGCACCCCCGACGACGTCAAACTCGCCGCCTTCTGCTCCTCCGAACCCGACGCGGGTTCGGACGTCTCCGCGATCCGCACCCGCGCCGTCTACGACCAGGCCAAGGACGAGTGGGTGATCAACGGAGTCAAGACCTGGGCCACCAACGGCGGCATCGCCCACGTGCACGTGGTGATCGCCTCCGTCGAGCCCGAGCTGGGCTCGCGCGGGCAGGCGTCGTTCATCATCCCGCCGAACACCCCCGGCCTGTCCCAGGGCCAGAAGTTCGCCAAGCACGGCATCCGCGCCTCGCACACCGCCGAGGTCGTCCTGGACGACGTACGCGTCCCCGGCTCCTGCCTGATCGGCGGCAAGGACAGGTTCGACGAGCGGATCGCCCGCGCCAGGGAGGGCAGGCGCTCCAAGGGCCAGGCCGCCATGAAGACCTTCGAGGCGACCCGTCCCACCGTGGGCGCGATGGCGGTGGGCTGCGCCCGCGCCGCCTACGAGTACGCCCGCGACTACTCCACCCAGCGCGAGCAGTTCGGCCGCCCCATCGGCGACAACCAGGGCGTGGCCTTCCTCCTGGCCGACATGGCCACCCGCATCGACGCCGCCCGGTTGCTGGTGTGGCGAGCCGCCTGGATGGCGCGCAACGGCAAGGACTTCACCAACGCCGAGGGCTCCATGAGCAAGCTCTACGCCTCCGAGACCGCCACCTACGTCACCCAGAACTCCCTGCGCATCCTGGGCGGCAACGGCTACACAAGGGACTACCCCGTGGAGCGCTGGCACCGCGACGCCTCCATCTTCACCATCTTCGAGGGCGCCAGCGAGATCCAGAAACTCATCATCGGCCGCACCGTCACCGGCCTGCCGATCCGCTGACACGGGGGTGAACCCGCAGGTGAGCGGGGAGGCTTAGGGACGAGGAGGTGAGGCCGGTGTTCGCATGGCCCGCACTCGGAGTCCTGGTCGGCATCGCCGTACCCGTCGCCGTCATCTTCCTGGTGCTGGGCATCTTCCGGATCGTCCAGCGCCAGGCGGAGAAGGCCGTCCGCTCACCCGACTACTGGAAGCAGGTCCCCGACGGGACCGGCCCGGCCGAGGAGCAGGACGCGGCCGACGAGACCGAGGAACGGGACGGGGCCCGGGGCCGCCCCGGCGACGACCGCTAGGGCGCTCACACGGCGCGCGCGACGGTGACGATCTCGCCCTCGGCGCCGGTGAACGGCCCCCGTTCCCAGTCGCCGTACCGCTCCGCGACCTCGAACCCGGCCCCGGCGAGGAACCGGTCGAGTTCCCTCGCCGGGGTGAAGCGCAGCGCGCCCCGGTCCACCCGGAGCGGGGCGCCGTCCCCGGCGGCGACGGTCTCGGTCAGGGTGACGACCCCCTCCGCCACCGACTCCACACGGTGCTCCACCCGGAGCGCGCGCCCCTGGTGGTCCACCACCTCGGCGGCGTTCTCGGGGACCCACCGTTCCCAGGCGCGCGCCACCGGGTTCCGCGTGCCGAACACGAACCGCCCGCCCTCACGGAGCGCGGCGCGGATCGCTCCCAGCGACCGGCGCAGCTCCTGGTCGGAGACGAACTCCTGGAAGGCGTTCCCGCCCATCAGCGCGAGGTCGAACTCCTGGCGCCGCGCCAGGTCCACCGCGCGCCCCTCGACCCACTCCACGTCCGCTCGCGTCCGTGCCCGGCAGAGGGAGGGCACGTCCGGATCGATCCCGAGGAGCCGCCCCGTGTGCCCCTCCCTCCGGGCCCGGTGCAACAGCGTCCCGGTCCCGCAGCCCACGTCCACCACGGCGTCGGCCGCCATCACGTGGGACAGGTGGAAGTCGTCGCACGGGGCCCAGGGGTTGAGCAGGTCGTAGAGAGCGGCGCGGTCGTCGTCCGCGTAGGGGCGGGGGGAGGTGGCCATACGTGTCAGTGTCGCCGCCCGCCCCCGCGACCGCATCCGGTTTTCGGGTGTTCGGTTTCCGGGCGCCCGGCTACTCCTTGGAGGCGGTGGCGCCCCACCAGATGTTGACGTCGGAGTCGACCGCCCACCGGTCGATGTCGCGCAGTTCCTCCTCGGTGAACTCCGTGTTCTCCACGGCTCGGAGGTTCTGCTCCAGCTGCTCCACGCTGGAGGCGCCGACCAACGCCGTGGTGACCGTGCGCGGCCCCTGGTCCCGCAGGACCCAGGAGATCGCCATCTGGGCGAGGGTCTGGTCGCGCTCGGCCGCGATCTGGTTGAGCGCCCGGGCCCGGCCGAGCACCTCCTCGGTGAGCATGTTCTCCCGCCAGCTGGGCCGCCCCACCCCCGCACGCGAGTCCGAGGGCACCTCGCCGCCGAGGTAACGCGACGTGAGCAGCCCCTGGGCCAGCGGCGAGAAGGCGACCACACCCATGCCCTCGTCCGACGCCGCCTCCAACAGGCCGTCCTCGACCCAGCGGTTGAGCATCGAGTACGAGGGCTGGTGGACGGTCAGCGGCGTGCCGAGGTCGCGCATGATCGCCGCGGCCCGCCGGGTCAGCGACGGCCCGTAGGAGGAGATGCCCGCGTACAGCGCCCGCCCGGACACCACCGCGTGGTGGAGGGCCAGCATGGTCTCCTCCAGCGGGGTGTCCGGGTCCGGCCGGTGGCTGTAGAAGACGTCGACGTGCTCGAGGCCCATCCGGGCGAGCGAACGGTCCAGCGAGGACAGGAGGTACTTGCGTGATCCGCCCCGCTGGTGCGGCCCCGGCCCCATCACCCATCCCGCCTTGGTGGTGATCACCAGTTCGTCGCGGTAGGAGCCGAGGTCCTTCGCCAGGACACGCCCGAGGTTGGCCTCCGCGCTACCCGGCGGCGGACCGTAGTTGTTGGCCAGGTCGAAGTGGAAGACGCCCAGGTCGAACGCGCGGCACAGGATGCGGCGCTGCCCCTCCAGGTCCCGGTCGTCACCGAAGTTCTGCCACAGTCCCAGCGACAGCCGGGGCAGGTTCAGCCCGCTCCTGCCGCAGTTCCGGTACTCCAGAGAGTCGTACCGGTCGTCGTCCGCCACGTACGTGCCCAAACTTCCGCTCCCCTTCCGCCTGGTTCCCGCCACCGTCGAAACGTGCCGACGCTACTCGTCGATCGTCAGCTCGCCCATCCGGTCCCAGCCCTCGCCGTCGACCACGCGACTGACGATCAGCGGGGTCTCCTTCAGCAGCGGCTTCATCGAGGCCAGTCCGGCGCGGAAGTGGTCGCTGTTGACGTGGGCCTCCGCGGCACCGTCCTTGAAAGCCTCGACGAGCACGAACTCGTCGTCGCGCTCGACGCTGCGGGACCACTCGAACCACAGGTTGCCCGGCTCGGCTCGGGTGGCCGCGGTGAAGTCGGCGACCGCGTCGAGGAAGCCGTCGACGGCCTCCGGCCTGGTCCGGAACTTGACGACGATCAGGATCATCCCGCATCTCCTTCGTTTTGTGCCACGGGGCGCGCGGTCGTGCCGCACCCCGTCGACCACTCTCCCAGAGCCCGGGGGCCGGGGCCGCGACGGCCCGGGCACCCGAGGTGTTCGTCCCCTCACCCGGGTCCGTGTCCGACACCGCACCCGGGGGAGGCCGCCGTCCGGTCTCAGGCTCCGCCGAGGGTGGTGCCCGGCAGGCGGGTGGCGCGCCACTCGTCGTCGGAGACCTCGCGCACCTCCAGGGAACCGAGGGTCTCCTCGGGGTGGACCATCTCGACGTTGGCGACCAGGGCCTCCCCGTTCAGGTCCGTGTTCACGGTGATCTCGCCGACCTCGATCTCCTCCGCTCCGGGCAGCCCGGCGACGTAGTCGGGGAAGGCCTCCACACAGTCCTGGCCGTCGTCTCCCTGGCCGACGATCGCCGCCTGGGCGCTCTCGTCAGCGAAGGTGCAGGCCAGCTCACCGTCTCCGGCGATCAACGCGGCCACGAACCCCTCCGCCACGGTACGGGCGGCGTCGGTGGCCTCGGCGGCGTCCTCCTCGCTGGGTTCGGTGCCCTCCTGGCCGTCCCCCTGGGCAGCCTCCTCGACGGCCTCCCCGTCGGGGGCCTCATCCCCTCCGGAGCAGGCCGTGAGCGCGAGGAAGAGGGGCAGGGCTGCACACAGCAGGGTGCGTCGCATGGGGGTCGCCTTCCGTGGACGGGCGGGGAGGGCCGACAGCGGACTTCGGAGAAGCCCGGCGCCCGTCGACGCCTCCGGGGGACGCACCATTGTTACCGCATTCACCTGATTGATGACTACGTGTGCCCGCACCCGGTTCTCCGCGCACCCACTGACCAGGCAAAGCATGGGCCCTGGTTCGGTTCGGCTTGACCCCGTCCCGGGCAGGCCCCTCCAGCGCGCACTTCGCGCACACGCGCTCTCACTTTGGGTAACCGACCAGAAGGGGTTCCATGACCCATCTCGACGACGACCGCGCGACCCAGCGCGGACTGGAGGGGCTGAGCCCCTTCGAGCTCAAGGGCCATCTGATGGACCTGGCCGGGGAGTCCTCCCGCAAGAGCGCCCACGCCCTGCTCAACGCCGGGCGGGGTAACCCGAACTGGACCGCCGCACCGCCCAGGGAGGCGTTCTTCCTGCTCGGCCGGTTCGCCGTCCTGGAGTCCCGGCGCACCTGGAACGAGTGGCCCGCGGTCGCGGGGATGCCCTCCGCCAAGGGCGTGGGTGAACGGCTGTCGCTCTTCCTCGACCAGAACGCGGGCGAGCCCGGTGCCGACCTGCTCCGGCGCGTGCTCGACCGGGTGGATCCGCACCGCTGGGACGAGGTCGTGCACGAACTGGTCGACGGCGTGATCGGCGACAACTACCCGGTGCCCGACCGCGTCCTGCCGTTCGTGGCAGAGTCGGTGCACGAGTACCTGGTCCGGGCGATGGGCGATCGGGCCCCTGAGACCCCCTACGACCTGTTCGCGGTCGAGGGCGGTACCGCCGCCATGTGCTACGTCTTCGACTCCCTCCAGGCCAACCGGGTCCTGCGCCGGGGCGACCGGATCGCGCTGATGACGCCGATCTTCACCCCCTACCTGGAGATCCCCCGCCTGGACCGCTACGCCTTCGACGTCGTGGAGGTCAGCGCCTCGCGTACCACCGAGGGCGACTTCCACGCCTGGGACTACGACGACGCCGAGCTGGACAAGCTGGCCGACCCGTCCGTACGTCTGGTGTGCCTGGTCAACCCGAGCAACCCGCCCTCGGTGGCGCTCTCCGAACGCTCCCTGGAGCGCCTCCGCGACATCGTGGAGCACCGCAACCGCGACCTGGTGATCGTCACCGACGACGTGTACGGCACCTTCGTGCGCGGCTTCACCTCGCTGTTGGAGGTGTGCCCGCGCAACACCCTCGGCGTGTACTCGTTCTCGAAGTACTTCGGAGCGACCGGCTGGCGGCTGGGGGTGATCGCCCTCCAACCGGACAACGTCGTGGACGACCTGATCGCGCGTCTGGAGGGGGTGGACGCCGAGGCGGTACGACGTCGCTACTCCTCACTGTCACTGGACGTGCCGGGGATGCGGTTCGTCGACCGCATGGTGGCCGACAGCCGGTCGGTGGCGCTGAACCACACCGCCGGGCTGTCCACCCCCCAGCAGGTGCAGATGGCGCTGTTCGCCCTCTTCGCGCTCACCCATGCCGACGAGGAGTACCACGCACCGGTGATGAGCGTGCTGGACCGACGGCTCGCGGCGCTGTCCGAGGGGCTGGGCGTGCCCCTGCCCAAGGACCCCCGGCGCGCGGGCTACTACGTCGAACTCGACCTGCTGTCCTGGGCCGAACGCCACTGGGGGGCCGAGTTCGCCGCGTGGACGCGCGCGAACTACGAACCGGTGGACCCCGTCCTGCGCCTGGCGCAGGAGGACGGGGTGGTGCTGCTCAACGGCGGCGGGTTCGACGGGCCGGAGTGGTCGGTGCGGATCAGTCTGGCCAACCTCGACCACGAGGCCTACGAACGGATCGGCCGCGTCCTGAAGGAGATAGGAGAGGAGTACCACCGGAGGTACACCGAGGCCACCAGGGCCACCGATCACAGCTGAGACCCCGACCGTGCTGAGACCCCGACCGTGAGGAGTCCGCCGTGGGCGGCTGGATCACCGACCTGTTCAGGAACACCCCGGAGATCGCGCTCTTCACCGCGCTCGCCCTGGGGTACGCGTTCGGCCGGGTGCCGTTCGGACCGATCCGCCTGGGCGGGGTCTGCGGCACCCTGCTCATGGCACTGCTGATCGGCTACCTGACCGGGGCCGAACTCAGCTCCGGGGTACAGAACCTCGCGTTCGCGCTGTTCATCTTCGCCCTGGGGTTCAGCAGCGGACCGCAGTTCTTCGCCAACCTCAACCGCAAGGGCCTGCGTTACCTGGGCTTCCCGATCATCGAGGTGGTGTCGGTGATCCTCGTGGTGCTGGCGTTCACGGTGATCATGGGTCTGGACCAGGGCACGGCCGCCGGTCTGATGGCCGGTGGCGCCACGGAGTCGGCCGCGCTGGGCACCGCGAGCGAGGCGATCGGGCGGCTGGGGCTGTCGGAGGCGGAGACCCGCACCCTCCAGAACAACGTGGCCACCGCCTACACCGTCAGCTACCTGTGCGGGCTGATCACCATCGTGCTGCTCACCAGCCAGATCGCGCCCAGGCTGATGCGGGTCGACCTGCGCGCGGAGTCCGCGAGGCTGTGGCACCGGTTGAGCGGCGGGCACGACTCCCGGCCCGGAGAGCAGCCCGCCCTCCCGGACCTGGTGGGCCGCGTCTTCCGGGTGGAGGGCGGCGCCGGGCGCACGGTCGACGACCTCACCCACGCGCTGCCCGGAAGCGCGACAGTGGAGGAGCTGCGCCGGGGCGACCAGAACACGCGCCCCGAGGCCACCACGAGGGTCCGGGAGGGCGACCTGCTGACAGTGGTGGGCCGCCGTGCCGCCCTGGTCGGCGCGGAGGGCGTGATCGGCCCCGAGCAGGCCGAGGAGCCCGACGTCAAGCTGCGCTCCCTGGACGTGGTGCTCACGCACCGGGCCGCGCACAACCTGCCGCTGAGCGGGATCAGGGACGTGCTCGGCCCGGGGCTGCGGGAGTCGGTGTTCGTGGAGCGGGTGACCCGCACCGAGAGGGAGCTCCCGGCGCTGCCCGGCACGGTGCTCCAGGTCGGTGACGTCCTCACGATCCTGGGGGCGCCCAGCGACGTGGAGGCGGCGGAGCGCAGACTGGGCTACCCGGTGGCGTCGCGGTACACCACCGACTTCGTCTACCTGGGCCTCGGGCTGGTACTGGGCATCCTGATCGGGCAGATCGTGATCCCGGTGGGCAACGCGGAGCTCACCCTGGGCACGGGCGGCGGCGCGCTGCTGGCCGGGCTGGTCTTCGGGTACCTCCGGGCCAGGCGACCCACCTTCGGCACCCTGCACCCGGCCGCCGCGGGCACCATGAAGGACCTGGGTCTGGCGACCTTCATCGCCGCGGTCGGGATGTCGGCGGGTCCGTCCGCTCTCCAGCTGGTGCAGCACTACGGGGTGATGCTGCCGGTCGCGGCGGTGCTGACCACCCTCATCCCGGCGACGGTGTCGATCATCGTGGGATGGAAGGTCCTGCGCATCGAGCCACCACTGCTCATGGGGGCCGTGGCCGGTCAGCAGTGCAGCACTCCGGCGATCAGCCAGGTGGTGTCCACGGCGGGCAACTCGGTCCCGATGATCGCCTACACCATCACGTACGCGATCTCGAACATCCTGCTGCCGCTGACCGGTCCGGTCATCGTGGCACTGGCCGGGATGGTGGTGTGAGCGGCGGGCCCCGGAACCGGGGCTTGTCCCCGGGGACGACCTCTGGTCATATGGAGGAGGGTGACCGGCATCACGGTATCCACTGGCGCACAGAGCACGCGCGGGCGTGCCACCGGAGATTCGGCGCGCGGGCATGCGCTGCCGCGTCGGTGTGCGCCCGTGCCGGAGGTGACATGTCGTACCGACCACGGGAGGGCGCCCACGGCGCCCTCGTAGCGGACCTTCCCCCCGCCCTGGGAAGCAGGCTGCGTCCCCTGGTGCCGCATCTGACGGAGGAGGCCGTGGAGGCCGTCCGACGCCGGGCCGAAGCCCACTCCCAGACGTTGGAACCCGCGCACGTGGAGTCGGTGCGGACGGTGATCGGCGCCGCCGCCCACGCCTTCCTCGACCGGATCGAGGACGGCTCGGGGGCCGTGCGCCGCGCGGGCGCGGAGGACACCCCGGAGGGTCCGGGGGCGATCGGGCGGACCTTTCGCGCGTTCGGGGCCGGGGAGGCCCGGCAGGGACGCTCCCTGGAGTGCCTGCACACCGGGATGCGCACGTCGGCGGCGGTGGCGTGGCGACGCCTGGCCGGGGCCCACTCGATCGACCGGGACCAGATGGCCGCCCTGGGTGAGGCGCTCTTCGCGTTCCAGGAGGAGATCTCCACGGCCGCCGCCGAGGGGCACGCCCAGGTGCGGGGCGCGGGTGTGGAGGCGCTGCGACGGCGCCGGTCCCGACTGCTGGACGTGCTGCTGGCGGAGTCGGGCACGGAACCGGAGGCGAGGACGGTGTCGACCCTGGCGCGGGCGGCGCGGTGGCGGGTGCCCGAACGGGTGGCCGTGGCCCTGCTGCACCAGGAGGACGCGTCCGCCCCACCGGTGCCGCCCTCGGACGTGCTGGTGGACCTGGACCGGCTGGAGCCGTGCGCGCTGATACCCGATCCCGAGGGCCCGGGCAGGCTCCGGTCCCTGGAGCGTTCCCTGCGGGGGTACCGAGCGGTGCTGGGTCCGACCGTTCCCCTGGACGAGGCTCCGGCCTCTCTGGCGCGGGCGCGGGAGCTGGCCGAGCTGGCGCGGTGCGGGGTGGTGTCCGGGCCGGGCGTGCTGCGGTGGAGCGACCACCTGCCGGAGCTGCTCCTCTCGCGGGACACGGCTCTGGTGGCGGAGCTGACCCGGTCGCGGTTGGCGCCGCTGGCCGGGATGCGGGAACCACAGCGGGAACGCATGGCCGACACCCTGCTGGCGTGGTTGGAGTCGGGGTTCAACGCCAACGAGGCGGCGGAGCGGCTGCGCATCCACCCGCAGACCGTGCGGTACCGGATGCGGCAGTTGGAGGAGCTGTTCGGTTCCCGGCTCCGGGAGCCCGGAGCGCGCTTCGAACTGGAGCTGGTCCTGCGGGCCCGCAGGCTGTTGGGACCCCTGGAGTGAGCGCATACCGAACAGTCGGGATGTTCCCCGCGCGATACGGCGCGGGGAACATCCCGGGGTTCAGTCCCGGGGGGCCAAAGCCCGGACCACGGCGGCCGGGTCGGTTCCGGGCGGGCTGATCGGGGCGATCACCGGGGTGTCCACCCCCGCCTCGGCGTAGGTGCGGATCCGTTCACGGCAGTGCGCGGCCGGTCCGTGCACGACGAGTTCGTCCACCACCGAGTCCGGGATCGCCGCGAGCGCCCCCTTGCGGTCCCCCTCCTCCCACGCGCTCCACATGGGGCCGAGTTCGTCGCGGCCCAGCCACTCGTGGAAGGCCCGGTAGACGGGGACGTTCAGGTACGCCGATATCGCCCAGCGACCGATCCCCCGCGCGGTCTCGGGGTCCGTGTCGGGCACGGCGAAGATCCGCGCCACCACCTCCTTGTCGTCACCCGACTCGCGCACGATCGGGGCGACGGTGCGCACGTCCTCAGCGGACAGCCAGTTGAGGATGGCACCGTCGGCCTCGCGGCCCGCCAGGCGCAGCATGCCCGGGCGCAGCGCGGCCACCAGGACGGGCGGGGACTGCTCGGGGACGGCGCCGAGCGTGAATCCCCGGACGGAGAAGGTGTCGTACTCGGCCGTGACCTTCCGGCCGGTCAGCGCCTCGCGCAGGAACCGCACGGTGTCACGGACCCTCTTGTAGGGCTCCTCGAAGGGGAGGGAGTTCCAGCGCTCCACGATCACGTTCGAGGAGGTGCCCACCCCCAGGACGAACCGGCCGGGCGCGGCGGCGGCCATCGTGGCGGCGCTCATGGCCAGGGTGGCGGGGCCCCGCGTGTAGGCGGGGACGATCGCGGTGCCCAGCCTCAGCCCCGGCGCCCACACGCTGGCCAGGGCCAGCGGGGTGAACGCGTCGGTGCCGTTGGCCTCGGACGACCACGCGTCGGTGTAGCCGAGGTCGGGCAGGGCCTCGAAGAGCGGGCGCTGGTCGGCCAGGGGGACGCCCTCGAAGGGAACGGTGATGCCCCAGCGGTCGGTCATGACGGCTCCATGGGTCGGTGTACGAACCGAACCGGATTCGGCCCGGTGTGGCACGACCGTACCCCCGCGGCCCGCCGCGCAGAAGACCGCGCCCGAGCCAGCCGAGGCGTATGTTCGGAGTCGGGGCCCCGCGGGCCCCGAACGGACGACCCCGAGAACGAAGGAGGCCATCCCCGTGGCCAAGCCACCCTCTCCCTACGACTTCCTGCCCGTCGTCGACGCGTTCACCGTGACCAGCGACGACGTCAAGGACGGTCAGGCCCTGCCCCGGGCCCAGGTCAGCGGGATCATGGGTGCCGGGGGCGTGGACGTCTCCCCGCACCTGTCCTGGAGCGGGTTCCCCGAGGGGACCCGGAGCTTCGCCGTCACGTGCTTCGACCCGGACGCGCCCACCGCGAGCGGTTTCTGGCACTGGTCGGTCTGCGACATCCCCGTCGACGTGACCGAGCTGCCGACCGACGCGGGCAACGGTTCCGGTCTGCCGGAACAGGCCGTGACCCTGCGCAACGACGCCGGGAGCCACCGCTACGTCGGCGCGGCCCCGCCCGCCGGACACGGGCCCCACCGGTACGTGTTCGCGGTGCACGCCGTGGACGTCCCGACCCTGGGCATCGACGCCTCCGCGAGTCCGGCGTTCCTCGGGTTCAACCTGTTCTCGCACGCGATCGGCCGCGCGTTCATCACGCCCACGTACGAGCAGGACTAGCAGGACCCGGGGGGGTGACCCCCGCCGCCGGAGGGCGGGTGACGCACCGAGCGCGTCACCCGCCCTCTGCCCTTCCTCCCGGGGCCATGGAGTACACGCGCGAGGGGCCCGTTCGGTTGTCCTGGGAACCGCATCCGGCCAATCCCGGGTCGCGGGAGCACTCCCCCGTCTAGGCTCGATCCATCCCCCGGCCCACTCGAATCTCGCTCGGAAGGGTTCAGCCGGTGCCACAGCAGACTTCGAGGAAACCGACCGTCGTGGTGACGACGGCGGGTTCCGCACCCACCCCCGGAACCATCCTTCACCTGCGCGAGAACGGCTTCCGAGTGGTGGCCACCGACGTGGACCCGGCCGCTCCCGGCCTGTACCTGGCCGACCGGGGCCACCTGGTCCCGCCGGGCGCCAGCGAGGCCTTCCTCCCCCGGATGCGGTCCCTGTGCGCTGAGGAGGGGGCCGCCGCCGTGGTGCCGCTGGTGGACGAGGAACTGGTCCGCGTGGGCGGTCTGTCCGAGGACGGAATCGCCGTCCTGCTGCCCCGCCCCGGGTTCGTCACCACCTGCCTGGACAAGTACGCCCTCATGCGTCGGTTGGAGGACGCCGGGATCGGGGTCCCCCGCACCTGGCTCGCCTCGACCTGGCCCGCCGACGCCGCCGACCGGCCCCCGGGAGGGCTGATCGTCAAGCCCCGCAGCGGTCGGGGCAGCCGGGGCGTTCGGGTGGTCGAGTCGTCCCGTGACGTGGCGGGCGTGGTCGCGGAGAGCGGATACGCGGCCGACGAGCTGATCGTGCAGGAACGCGTCACCGGCCCCGAGTACACGGTGTCCGTCGTGGTGTGGCGGGACGGCGAGGTGCAGGCGGTCGTGCCCAAGGAGGTCCTGCTCAAGCAGGGCGTCACCAGGTACGCGGTCACGCGCCGCCACCCGGAGGTCGCCCGGGCCTGCCGCGCCGTCCAGAGCGCCCTGCGCGCGGACGGACCCTTCAACGTGCAGCTGTGCCTGGACGACCGGGGGCGGCCCAGGATCTTCGAGATCAACCCCCGGTTCTCGTCCACGGCGGCGCTCACGGTGGCAGCTGGGGTCGACGAGATCACCGGCCTGCTCCGCCAGGCCGTGTGCGACGGCCCCCGGCTCACCGACGAGTGGCGGGAGGGCGTCACGATGGTGCGGCGCTGGACCGACGAGTTCATGTCCGAGGAGCGGTTCGCCTCACAGGGGATCTCCCCGGCCCCGCCCGAGGGGTTGGTCCCGCCGGGACCGGTGACCTCCGGTGCGCCCGCGACCGTTCCGGCGCGGGTCCGATGAGCGCTGAGACCGCGCTCGTGGAGGCGATGGCGCGCGCGGTCACGGAGGTCGGCGGGCTGCTGCGCGCGTGGCGTCCGGACCCGGCCGCGCGGGACGGCGTGTGGGAGGGAAACCAGTTCAAGGCCGAGGCCGACGCCCGGGCGCACCGGGCGCTCTCCCTGCGGCTCACCGCGATCGACCCCGGCGCCCCGGTGGTGAGCGAGGAGGACCCGGCGTCCCTCACCCGGGAGCGCCCGCCCCGGTACTGGCTGATCGACCCCATCGACGGGACCGCCAGTTACGTCCACGGGTTCGACGGCTACGTGACCCAGGCGGCGCTGGTCGTCGGGGGGCGTCCCGAGGCGGCGGCGGTCTTCGTTCCCGAGCGGGGCACCCTCTACACGGCCGAGCGCGGGCGGGGTGCGCGGCGGAACGGGCGCGTACTGCCCCCGCGGCCACCCGCCCCGCCCGGCCGGGGTGTGCTCACCGACAACACCCCGGAACCCTCGGGGGTGGCCCGTCGCGTGTACGACCACTTCGGCTACGGCGGGTACCTGGAGAGCGGGAGCATCTCGCTGAAGCTCTGCCGGATCGCCGAGGGTGACGCCCAGTTGTTCGTGAAGGACGTCCCGGTGCGCGACTGGGACGTGGCCGCGCCCGGTCTGGTGCTGGCCGAGACGGGGGGTCTGCTGACCCGTCTGGACGGCTCAGGGTTCACCTATCAGGGGGCCTTCGAGCACGTCGGCCTGGTGGGCGCGGGCGACCCGTCCACGTGCCGCGAGGTGTCCCGTTGGCTAGCGCTCTGACCTGCGACGAAACCACCTCGCCGACGGTGGTTCGCAAACCGCTGGAACTGGGGTCCATCATCCCTTTCGCGCGCCGGACACGGCGCGTATCGTGTGGAAACCAACGCGCCTTTGGGGGTGGGAAGTGGAGGCCCAACGTCTGCCGCTGAACCAGATGCGCGCCTCGGACACCGAGCGGGACCTGACGGTCGACCGCCTCGCGGTGGCGTTCTCCGAGGGCCGTCTGGACCACGAGGAGTACGAGCGCCGCGTGGGCGCCGCCCTGAGCTCGGTCCTGGTCGGTGAGCTGCGCTCCCTGACCGCCGACCTCCCCGAACCCGAGATCCCCGTGCCGCCGCCGAGAGTCCACCGTGAGCGCCACCGCGACCGCGATCCCGCGGGTGCTCCGGTGCCCTGGGAGGAGTGGGGCGAGGAGTGGCGCTGGTGGCTGGGTGTGGCCGGGGCGCTGACGGGTGTCTGGGGCGTGGCCAGCCTGCTCGGCGGCGAACTGGTTCCGTACTGGCCCCTGGTCCCGCTGGGGATCTGGGCGGCGGTCCTGCTCGCCTCCGCCATCTGGCCGAGCGAGGACACCCCTCCCTGAGGTTCGGCGCCGGGAGGCGGCTCAGCCGACGGCGTGCAGCCAGCGCACCGGGGCGCCGTCACCCGCGTAGCGGAAGGGTTCGAGCTCCTCGTCCCAGGCACGGCCGGTGAGGCGGTCGAGTTCGGCGGCGAGGTCGGTGCCCTCGGCGGCGGCGGTGGCCATGGCGGCGCGCAGTCGACCCTCGGGAACGAGGACCTCACCCGCGGCGCTGGTCACGGCGGTGAACACGCCGAGGCCGGGCGTGTAGCTGTAGCGCATGCCGTCGCAGCCGGGCGAGGCCTCCTCGGTCACCTCGAACCGCAGGCGCTGCCATTCGTTGAGTGCGGAGGCCATGGCGGCCGAGGTCCCCGCCCTCCCCTGCCAGTTGAGCTCGGCACGGTGATGGCCGGGGGCCGCCGGCTGCGCGACCCAGTCGAGTTTGACGGGTACTCCAACGACACCCGCGACCGCCCACTCGACATGTGGGCACAGCGCCGCGGGTGCGGAGTGGACGTACAAGACGCCACGTGCGGACACCGAACCTCCTGATACGAACGAGTGCGCTTCCCCGACGCCCTCGTACTACGAGAAGGTTGCATACCCGCCTGAATGCCTTTTGCCCCATTGTGCCCCAATGGCACCCTGAGAACCATCTCGCACGCTGGTATTTTCCAGCGTTCCCACCGCACCCGGGACACCCAGTGATTAGCGTGTGGCCCAGGCGGCGACAGGGAGTCCGATCATAGTGGGGGCGGATGTGCCAGACCAGACTCGAGAGGGCATCCAGTCTCCGGAAACCCGCGACAGAAACGCCCATCAGTACTGTTCAGGGTATGTTTCTACCACTTCTTCGCCGGTTCCGGCCACAACCGGCCCCGTTCCCGCGCCGTCTCCCGAGCCGGCCGAGGCCACCGACGCCGAACTCGTCCTGGGCGCCTGCCACGGCGGGGCCGACGCGTGGGAGGCGATCGTGGACCGCCACCTCGCGATGGTGAACGCCGTCGCGCGGTCCTACCGGCTCCCCCGGCAGGACCACGAGGACGCCGTCCAGACGGTCTGGCTCCGCCTCAACCAGCACCTGACCCGCCTCCACTCACCGCACCGGCTCGCCGCCTGGCTGCGCCGGGCCACGCACACGGCCTGTGACCGTCAGCGGCGCCACCGGCAGCGCTTCGTCCCCGTGGACCCCTCGGACATGGACGGGTACGCCCACGACCGGGACGACCCCGAGCTCCGGTACCTGCACGCGGAACGGCACGCCGCCCTCCTGCGCGCCGTCGACGCCCTCACCGACCCGGTGGACCGCCGGGTCGCACGCCTCTACCTCGACGACTCCCCCGACGCCGGACCGATCTCCCACCGGACCACCCCGAACCAGCGGCGGCATCTGATCCGCCAACTCCGCCGCTCCCTTCGAGCGAACGCGGATCCGAGCGAAAGGCGTGCGTGAACCGTGCGGAACGACCCAGACCCACGTCAGGACCGATCCGGTCGGGCCGCCGCGCTGGCCGCCTTCGACCGCTCCCTGGACGAGGCCCGGATGGCCAGAACCGTCAGTGACTCGGCCCCCTCCCCGGAGGATCCGCTCCAGCGCGACGGTCGGGAGAGCGCCCCGAGCCTCCTGGGCTTCGACCTGGACGGAGTCCACCTGGACCTTCAGGTGCGCGCGAGCGGCGGCCAACGCCTCCTGTCCGGCCTGGTCAGGGGCGACTTCGACCACGTGGACGTGCGCCTCCGGCGCCCGGACGCCACGCTTCTCCTGTTCGTCGGGATGGACGGCCGCTTCGACACCTCCGTACCTCCGGGGCCGCTGTGCCTGGTCGTCGAGTGCCCCGGCCGCCCCCTCACGGTCACGGACTGGTTCACCGTCTGAACCCGGAACGGGGGCGGCGGTCGCGGGCGGGGAGCGAGAATCGGCCACGGTCCGAACCCGCATTCGGATCGTGCACCCGAGCGACCCCATGCCCTCATGCGCCCGGGTTCGTCCTGATCCACGAACGACCGGATATCCACAGGTTGACGCGGGCCACTCCCGCCCGGCCGGACACACTGCTATCACTGGAGTGGACCGCCCCCTGGCGAAAGAAGGCTGCCGGACGTGCTCCCCCGCGCAACGCCCGCCCGCTCGACCACAAGCCCTCCCCCAGACGACGACCCCCCGTTCCTGGCCACCGGACGCGCACTGTTGGCGCAGGTCAACCAGGGTGTGAGGTTGGCCCAGGCCGGACGCTGCGACCAGACCGTGGTACTCCTCGACGACACCCGCAGGCGTCTGCGCGGCCACCCCGTCTCGGAGCTCGGCCCGGTGCTCCCCGGCGTCCTCACCGACCTCGGGCTGGCCCAGACCCTCTGCGGACGCTTCGGCGCTGCCCAGGACCATCTTCACGAGGCGCTCTCCCTGGCCGAGTCGCGCCGCCTCCCCCTGCTGGGGTTGGTGGCCCGGCACAACCTCGGCTGTCTGGACCTCTACAGGGGCCACACCGACACCGCCATCACCACCTTCCACGACCTCGCGCAGCGGATGCCCGACGACCGCCAGGGCCCGCTGCGGGTGGACCTGGCCGAGGCCCTGCTCTCGGTGGGGCTGGTGGAGGAGGCGGGGCGCACCCTGGCCGAGGCCCCCTGGCGCACCGACGAGGACGGCACCGCGCGCGTGCTGGTGGAGGCCAAGCTCCGTCTCATGGAGGGGGACCACCCCGGCGCGCTCCTCCTCACCCGGAGAATCCGCGCGGGCCTGGGCCCGGGTTCGCTCTGGAACGGCCTGGCACGCCGGTTGGAACGCGTGGCCGACGGCGCCACGCGGAGCCGCGCGCCCGCCCGCCGGGCCAGGGACCTCCTGGAACTCCGTGTTCCCGCCGTGGCACCACCCTTCGGCCCGAAGCCCTCGGGGTGTCCCGGTGACCGGTCCCCCGGCCACCGGAACGCCTGGGACGTCGCCGGAGGGCGTGGTCCGCTCACGGACGCCCGTCGAGCACTGGAGCGTCTCTCCGAGCGCAGGGGCGCCGCGCCCGGGCCCTGGCTCGGGACCGCCGTCCGCGACCCGCACGTGCTCCGGGCCGGTTTGGAGACCTCCCTGCTCGCCGGGGATCCCGCGACCGCCCTGGAGTGGGCCGAGCTGGGCCGCACCTGGGCCGAGGGACTGACGCCGACCCCCGAGTCCGCCTCCGCGCCCAGGATGGCGGACCCGACCGGCCGCTACCGCCTGGCCCTGGGACGCGGCGCCGGTCCCGAGGCCCGCCACCACGCCCGGCGCTGGGAGTCCGCGCACTGGCGGGTGCCCCGTACGGGGTCCCACGCGCCACGCGAGCACCGGCTCCCGGTCCTGGAGACGCTGTTGGAGCGCCTGGACGGCCGGGCGTTCGTCCACTACACGGTGGCCGGATCCGAGGCCGTCGCGCTGGTCGCGGTGGCCGGACGCGTGCACGCGCGCGGTCTCGGGCCCCTCGTGCGCGTCCGTCGGGCACTCGGCAGGTTCGTCCACGAGCGGACCGTGCCACGGACACGGCCGCCCCGTCGTTCCGATCCCGACCGCCCGGTGTCGGGCGCGGCGGCGCTGGTCTCCTCGACCCTCCTCGCCCCGCTGCTGCCCCTGATCGGGAACCGTTCACTGCTGGTGACGGCCGCGCCGTACGTGGGTGACCTCCCCTGGGGGCAGCTCCCGGGGCTGCGCGGGCGGCCGGTGCGCCTGGTGCCCACGGCGAGGTCCTGGGCGGAACGACCGCCTGTCCGGCCCCGCCGGGACCGGGTCCTGCTGGTGTGCGGGCCGGAGCCACGCCGGGCACGGCTGGAGGTGGCCGCCCTCGCCGGAGCGCATCCGGGCGCGCGGCTCCTGGTCCACGCGGGCCGGAGGCGGATCCTCGACGCGCTGGCCCGCTGCGACCTCGCCCATCTCGCCGGGCACGGGAACGTCGGGGACCGTACGCCCATGCTCGACCGGTTCGAGCTGCGCGACGGGCCGCTGCTCGCCTGCGACCTGACGGCGCTCCCCTCCGCTCCGGCGCTGGCGGTCCTCTCCAGCTGCTGGGGCGGGCACGGCTTCGGCGGCGCGCCGGGGCGGCCGGGCGGCTTCGTGGGTGCCCTGCTGGCCCGGGGCACGCGCACGGTGGTGGCCAGTCCGGTGCCGGTGGACGACGAGCGGACCGAAGTGGCCATGCGCTCGTTCCACCGGGAGCTCGCGCACGGCGCCGAGGTGGCCGAGGCCGTGGCGGAGCACCTCGGCCACCTCGGCTTCTGCTGTTACGGGACCTGAGTGACCGGGGCGCGGCGGACCGTGTCACCACCGCGCCCCGTCACGTTCCTACCAACCGCGCTCGCGCCACTCCGCGAGGTGCGGACGCTCAGCGCCCAGGGTGGTGTCTCCGCCGTGCCCGGGGTACACCCAGGTGTCGTCGCCCAGGGCGCCGAAGAGCCGCTCCGACACGTCACCGAACAGCGTCTGGAAGTCAGTGTCGGACCAGGTCTTGCCGACCCCGCCCGGGAAGAGGCTGTCACCGGTGAACAGGTGGGTGTGGCCGTCGGGGTCGTCGTAGCGCAGGGCGATCGACCCGGGCGTGTGGCCGCGCAGGTGGATGACCGTGAGTGCGCTGTCCCCGACCGGGACGGTGCCGCCGTGGGCGACCGGCTCGTCCACCGACACCGGCAGTTCGTCAGCGTCGTCGGGGTGGGCGACCGTGCGGGCGCCGGTCTGGCCGACGACCTCGGCCAGGGCCTGCCAGTGGTCCTGGTGGCGGTGGGTGGTGACCACTCGGGTCAGCCCGTCCTCACCGATCATCTCCAGGATTCGGTCGGGTTCGGCCGCCGCGTCGATGAGGACCGCCTCGCCCGTGCTCCGGCAGCGGAGGAGGTAGGCGTTGTTGTCCATCGGGCCCACGGCCAGCTTGGTGATCGTCAGATGCGGTAGTTGGCGCAGGTCGGCGGGGCCGCCGACCTTGGTATCTCCGGAGTAGCTCACCCGACCATTGTGGCCTGTCGTGGGAAGAGTGGAAACCCGGGTGGGGCACCCGGTGATTCGGGTGTCCCGTCTCCGGCGCCGAGCGGTGCCCGGACGGCGTCAGCGTGCCCAGCGTGGCGGGCGCTTCTCGAAGAAGGACGCCCGGCCCTCCGCCGCGTCCTCACCGGCGAAGAACTCGGCGGAGAGCTCTCCCATGCGGGTGAACACCTCGGTGCGCCGGTCCGGGGCCGCCTGGGCTCCGCCGCCGAGCTCCCCCAGGAGTTCCTTGGTGCGGGACAGCGCGGTCGGGGCCGAGCCGCGCAGCCCTTGGAGGACGGCGTCCAACGCCTGGTCCATGTCGCGGTCGGGGACGGCCTGGGTGATGAGCCCCGCCCGGGCCGCGTCGGAGGCGTCGAAGAGCTCCCCGGTGAGGAAGTAGCGGCTGAGCTGGCGCGAGTGCATGCGCGCCGAGACCGGGACGGAGATGATCGCCGGAACCACTCCGATCCGCACCTCGGTGAAGGCGAAGGTGGCGCTCTTGGGGGCGAGCGCGATGTCGGCGGCGGCCACCAGGCCGATCCCGCCCGCGCGGGCCGCACCGTTGAGGGCGGCGACCACCGGTTTGGGGCCGCCCATGATCTGCTCGAAGATCTCGGGGAGCTCCGGCGCGGGTGCGACCGGGGCCCCCTGGAGGGCCGCACCGACCTCCTTGAGGTCCGCGCCCGCGCAGAACACCGGGCCGCTCCCGGTGAGGACCACGCCCCGGACCTCGTCGTCGGCCATGGCGGCGGAGAGCGCCGCCGAGAGCTGGGAGCGCAGCCGGGCGGACAGCGCGTTGCGGTTGCGCGGGGAGTCCAGAGTGATGGTGGCGATGGCCCGGTCGACGTTCGAGCGTACGAGGGGGGCGTCGCCCGAGGGGTTCGGGGGTGTCGGGTGCTGCGTCATCGCTGGCTGACCTCTCTCCGTTGGACGCGCGCGGAGGCCACGGCGTCACTGGCGGCGGTACGGCGGCGGTCCCGGCCATGCCGACCGACGACGAGTCTGCCGGGTCCGTGTTACGGGCGAGCGCGCTCGTGTTACGTGCACCACACGCTAGCGTTCACGCCCGCCCCGGCTCCCACCGCCCCACGGAACGGGGCCGGGGCGGCCTCCGTGGAGATCGCCCCGGCCCCGCCGGGTGTGCTTGGCTCGCGTCCGCCGTGTCAGCGACGCGTGGTCGCGGCGGACAGCGCGTCCGCGAAGTGCAGCATGGTGGTGACCGCCTCCGCGCCGTCTGCCGCCTCGCTGACCCTCAGAGTGAGCGGCTCGGCGGTGAGGGCGCCCGTGTATCCGTGGTCGAGCTCGCAGCTCTCGTCCGCGCACGAGGCCGGTTCGAGGTCGATGTGCGCGACCGCGCCCCAGTTCACCGAGAGGTTCACGCTGAGCACCAGCTCACTGGGCAGGCTGCCCGGCGTGTACTGGGCGGGGTTGGGAACGACCCGGGTCAGCGCCACCGACTGGATGTTGCCCAGCTGGATGCTGTCGGTCGTGGTGGAGGCGTGCGAGGTCCCACCGGGTTCGGTGGGCGGGTGCTCGTCGGTGTGACAGACGACGAGACGGGTGGCGGTCAGCAGCATGACGGTGATGTGCCGACGCATCTCCATGGCCGGGTCGAAGGTCGCCTCATGGTGCACGATGAACGCCTCGGCGTCCTCCTCGCCCAGGGTGGTCGCGACGGCGTCGATCACCAGAGCCGGGTAGTAACCGCTCCGCTCGATCTCCAGGCGCCAATCCGTGGACACGGCACGTGTTTTCCTCATACCTCTATCCTGCCCCCTTCCGGCGACACTTCGCGACCGTCCGCCGAAACGGGAGACCCATTCCCTGATCAGAACGTCACCCCGCGCAGACGGCGCGGTCCCACGTCGGGACGGACCTCGGGGGCCTCGCGCAGCCACATTCGGGCGCCCAGGACGTGCGCTCCGGTGGCGTTGACCAGAACCGGGTCCAGGTCCACGTAGCCGATCTCCGGGAAGGCCTCCACCAGTCGGGACACCCGGATGAGCAGTTCCTCCAGGGCCTCCACGTTGGGCTGCTCGGCCAACGAGGTGGCGCCCGCGGGCAGTCCGAACAGCAGCGGGGCGGCCCGAACCGCGTGGATGAGGTCGGCCGCGTCCATGTCGGTTAGCGGCGCCAGCCGGAAGGAGCGGTCGTCGAGCAGCTCGGCGGTGACGTCCGCCAGCCCGAAGGAGACCACCGAGCCGAAGGACTGGTTGTCGCCCGCGCGCACCACCGTGGGAACGCCGGGCGCGGCCATCCGCTGGACCACCAGCTCCGCCTCGCCACCGAAGCGGTCCTCCAGGGACAGGTAGGCGCTCCGAACGTCCTCGGGCGTGCGCAGGTCGGCGCGGACGAACGTGCCTCCCGCGCGCACCCGCAGGTCGGGGGCGTCGGCCTTGACCACGGCGGGGTAGCCGAGCTCACCGGCGGCGACCACGGCCTCCTCGGCGGAGGTGACCCTGATGTCCGGGTAGGCGGCGATACCGTAGCAGGCCAGGAGGTCGCGGGCGTCCTCGGAGGAGATCGCCGTCTCCTCGTCGTAGCGTCGCTCGCCGCCGAACCAGGCGACGTCGTCGTCGGTCGGCGCGGCCTTCTTGAGCGCGCGGCCGATGGTGGCACGGGCCCGGGCGCGGTCGATGTCGGGCAGTTCGGGGTGGCGTCCGGGCTTGCGGTTGCGCCACTGGGCGTACCGGGTGGCGTGGGCGACGGCCCGGACGGCGTCCTCGGGAGAGGGGTAGGAGGGCACCGAGCCGTGCAGGGTCTGCCCCTGGTCACCGACGTGCCTGAGCTCCTCGGGGAGGCCCTGGCGCGCGAGATAGGTGGTGACGATGGGCTTGTCCGAGTCCAGGGAGCGGGCACGCAGGACACGGGCGACGTCGTCACCGATGGGGTGCAGGGCCGGGACGAAGACCACCACGATCGAGTGGACGTCCTCGGCGGCCTGCGCGGCCCGGATCGCGGTGTCGAAGTCGTCGGCGGTGGCCTGCGGACCCAGGTTGACCGGGTCGTGCGGCTTGAGCCCCTGACGGACCGCCGCGTCCTTGACCAGCAGCTCCAGGGAGTCGGAGTTGCCGATGATGCCCACCCGCGGCCCCTCGGGCAGCGGCTGGTAGGCGAACACCTGGGCGGCGTCGAACATCTGCGTGATGTCGTCCACGCGCACCACGCCCGCCTGCTGGAACAGGGACGTGACGGCGTAGTCGGGCAGGGCCAGGCCACCGGCGGCGTGCCCGGTGGGGGTGGTCCGCGCGGATCCGCCGCTGCGCACGGCGACGACCGGCTTCTGCTTGGCCAGGCGCCGGGCGAGGCGGGTGAACTTGCGCGGGTTGCCCAGGGACTCCAGGTACTGGAGGACCACCTTGGTGGCGGGGTCCTCCTGCCAGTACTGCATGAGGTCGTTGCCGGACACGTCCGCGCGGTTGCCCGCCGAGACGAAGGTGGACAGGCCCATGCCGCGTTCGGCCACCCGCTGGAGGATGGCCCGGCCCAGGGCTCCGGACTGGGAGAAGAAGCCGATGGGGCCCTGCGGGGGCAGGTCCGGGGAGAGGGTGGCGTTGAGCGAGACCGTGGGATCGCTGTTGGCGATGCCCAGGCAGTTCGGCCCGACCACGCGCATACCGGCGGCGCGGGCGGTGCGCACCAGTTCGTCCTGGCGGGCGCGCCCCTCGGGGCCGACCTCACCGAACCCGGAGCTGACCACGATCAGCCCGTGCACGCCCTTCTCCGCGCACTGTTCGACCACGTCGACGACGGTGTCGGCGCGCACGGCCACCACGGCGAGGTCGATCTGGTCGGGGATGTCGAGGACGGAGGGGTAGGCGCGGACGCCGACGACGGCCTTGGCCTCGGGGTGGACCGGGTAGACGGGGCCCTGGAACTCGCCGCCGAGCAGGTTGCGCAGCGCGGTCTGGCCGATGGTGTGCGCCGTGCGGCTGGCCCCGATGACGGCGACGGACTCGGGGAAGAGCAGGCGGGCGATGGAGCGCGACTCGGCGCGCTGTTCGCGGGCCCGCATGACCTCGGTGGAGTCGTCCGTGGGCTGAAGGTCGAGGGTGAGGCGGATGACGCCCTCGTCGAAGGTCTGCTGCGCGGTGTACCCGGCCTCGCGGAAGACGTTGATCATGCGCCGGTTCTCGGGCAGGACGTCCGCGATGAAACGGCGCACCCCGCGTTCGCGGGCGGCGGCTCCGATGTGCTCCAGGAGCACCGAGGCCAGGCCACGCCCCTGGTGCCCGTCCTCCACGACGAAGGCCACCTCGGCCTCCTCGGGGGCGACCTTGTCATACCGCACCACGGAGACCATGGAGTCGGAGATGGTGGCGACCAGGGCCACGCGGTCCTCGTAGTCGACCGTCGTGAAGCGTTTCACGTCCCGGTCGGAGAGCTTGGGGTAGGGCGCGAAGAACCGGTAGTAGATCGTCTCCGGTGAGAGCCTGGAGTGGAACTCGCGCAGCAGGTCGGCGTCGTCAGGGGTGATGGGGCGCAGGTGCGCGGTGCCTCCGTCGGTCAGGACGACGTCGGCTTCCCAGTGGTTCGGGTAGGACTGCACGACAGCGAGACTAGACGACAATCGGTCGAATTCGGGGAAAGTCCATGCGGGATGACCGAAATCGACCCCTCAGGCGGGCCTCGCGAACGGGGGGTCGAGACCCTCGGACACGCGCGGCGACCGGTGCGTGGGCATACAGAGAGGGCCCCGAGGTTCCGGTTCCACGACACGAGCGGGACCCACGCCCTCGGAGTGTGCCCGACCGGTTCCGGTGACGGTCGGGCGTCCGAGATCACGCCGAGTGCGGATAGTCTTCCTGGGTGGGTCGAAACCCCCTCGTACGCAGGGCCTCACGATCCGCGGCGGCCCCCGCGCGACCGCGTGTCCCGGGCGCTGTCAGTTCGTTACCCGACACTGATCGTTAAGCTGTTAACGTCGTGCGGGCACAGATTCTCAAACCCTCGGTGGTGGCTGGCGAAATGACTCGAGTGGTCGTGATCGGTGATCTGATGACCGATGCCGTCGCGCGCGCGTTCCACCCGTTGGCCCGCGGCAGCGACACCCCGGCGTCGGTGATCATGTACGGCGGCGGTTCCGGGGCGAACATCGCCTCGTGGCTCGCGGTCGAGGGCACCGAGACCACGTTCGTCGGTCGTCGCGGCTCCGACATCACCGGGCGCACCCGCGAGATGGAGCTCATGGGCTACGGCCTGGACTCCCGCATGGTGATGGACCCCGAGCGCTCCACCGGCACCTGCGTGGTCATGATCACCCACCGGGGCGACCGGACGATGCTGAGCGACCCCGGCGCCAACGCCCGTCTCCAGCCCGAGGACCTGCCCCGCGACGTGTTCGGCCCCGACGGCCACCTGCACGTGTCCGGGTACACGCTGATCAACTCCGACTCCCGCCGCGCGGCCCGGGTGGCCCTGCGCATGGCGCGGGAGAGCGGCATGTCCATCTCCGTGGACGGCGGCTCGCACGCGCCGCTGGAGCGCGCGGGGGCGGAGAACTTCCTCGACTGGACGCAGGGCGCGCGGCTGTTGTTCGTCAACGTCGACCAGGCCCGGGTGCTCACCGGTCGGGACGACGCCGAGGCCGCCGCGAAGGTGCTCACCGCCTGGTTCCCCAACGTCGTGATCAAGCTCGGCGAGGAGGGTGGCCTGTGGGCCTCCAAGACCCGCGAGGACTGCGTGCGGGCCCCCGCCGAGCCGGTGGACCCCTCCCCCGGTTCGGTCGGCGCCGGTGACGCGTTCATCGCCGGGTTCCTCCCCGCGTGGCTGACCGGCCGGCACCCCAAGGAGGCACTGGGCCGGGCCAGCAGGCTGGCCGCCCGTGCCCTGCACCAGCCGGGTGCCCGCCCGGACCTGGGTGAGGGCCAGCCGGTGCGCCGGGGCGCGCCCCGGGGCCAGCGCCTGCGCTAGACCCGTCAGGTTCCTCCGACGAGACCCCGCACCCCAGGGTGGCGGGGTCTCGTCATGTCCGCCCGGCGACCCCGCCCGGCACGGTGCGTTGCCGGATTGACCCGCGCACCGCGAGGAGGCCCCGCCCAGCGGTTCCCGGCCGGGGACCGCTGGGCGGGGCAGGCGCACCGTCAGGGCCATCCCGACCCGCGTGGTCACCCTCCCGTGGTGGACAGGGTCAGCGGCAGCACCTCCGGGGCTCCCGCCTTGCGGAGCAGGGCCGCGCCCACGGTCAGGCTCCACCCCGTGTCGGTCTGGTCGTCCACCAGCAGGATCGGGCCCGGGGTGTCTCTCTGGAGCTCGGCCACGCGGTCGGCCAGCGCGGGATCCACCACCAGCGCGTTGTACACCTGCTCCAGTCGCATCGCGCTGTTGTGGCGGCGCGGGCCAGGGCCCGCCGGGGTCCGGTAGGACAGGGAGCCGAGCGGCGCGAGTCGGCCGAGTTCGGAGATACGGGCGGCCAGGTCCCCCACGAGGGTCGGGCGGGAGAGCGAGGGCATCGCGACCACCCCGACCGGTCGGTTCTCCCATCCCCACGCGGCGAGCACACGCACCACACCCTGGAGGAGTCGCTCGTCCACGGGGGTGTCCGGGGCGTCCTCGGCGAAGACGCGGCGCAGCTCGGTACCCCAGCCGATGTCGGTGAGCCGGCCCAGGGCACGCCCCTCGCCCGCCCGCAGGTTCTCGGGGATCTTGCCGGACAGGCTCACACCGAGCGTGTTCATGCCGGACGGCCACTGGCGGCGCGGCGCGAGCGGCGTGCCGGGCCGGTCCAGGTGGTCGGCGGCCGCCTGGCGGCGGCCGGTGTCGACGTCGGTGGGCCAGTACTGCCCGGTGCACACGTCGCAGCGGCCACAGGGTTCGGCGGCGGGGTCGTCGAGCTGTCGGCGGAGGAACTCCATCCGGCAGGTGTCGGTGGAGACGTAGTCGAGCATGGCGCGCTGCTCGCGTTCGCGGGCCGCGCTGACGGCGGCGTAGCGCTCCGCGTCGTAGGTCCAGGGTTCACCCGTGGCGGTCCAGCCGCCGCGCACCCGGCGCACCGCGCCGTCCACGTCCAGCACCTTGAGCATCTGCTCCAGGCGGGTGCGGCGCAGGTCCACCCTGGTCTCCAGGCTGGCGGTGGACAGGGGCCTGTCGGACTCCGCCAGAGCCCGGAGGGTCTGGCGCACGGTCTCCTCCGGGGGGAAGGACAGACCGGCGAAGTACTCCCAGATCCGGACGTCCTCGCGGCCGGGCAGGAGCACCACCTCGGCCCGTTCCACGCCACGTCCCGCACGGCCGACCTGCTGGTAGTAGGAGATCGGTGACTGCGGGGCTCCGAGGTGCACGACGAAACCCAGGTCGGGCTTGTCGAAGCCCATCCCCAGCGCGCTGGTGGCCACGAGCGCCTTCACCCGGTTGCCGAGGAGGGCGTCCTCGGCGAGCCCGCGCTCGTCGGGATCGGTCTGCCCGGTGTACGGCAGCACCTCCAGGCCCTGCTCGGTGAGGAAGCGGGCGGTCTCGGCGGCGGCGCTGACGGTGAGCGTGTAGACGATGCCCGATCCGGGGATCTTGGGCAGGTGCTCGGCCAGCCAGCTGAGCCGCGCGGTCGGGTCGGGGAGCTCGGCCACGCCCAGGCTCAGGCTCTCGCGTTCCAGGCTGCCCCGCAGGACCAGCGTGTCGGCCCGGTCGGCACCGGCCTGGAGCTGTTCAGCCACGTCATGGGTGACGCGTTCGTTGGCGGTGGCCGTGGTGGCCAGGACCGGCACCCCGTCGGGCAGGTCGTGCAGGAGGGAGCGGATGCGCCGGTAGTCGGGCCGGAAGTCGTGGCCCCAGTCGGAGACGCAGTGCGCCTCGTCGATGACGACCAGGCCCGCCCCGGCGGCGAGTTCGGGCAGGACGCGGTCCCGGAACTCCGGGTTGTTGAGCCGCTCGGGGCTGACCAGCAGGACGTCCACCAGCCCCTGGGAGACCTCGGCGTACGTGGACTCCCAGGCGGTGGTGTTGGAGCTGTTGATGGTGCGGGCGCGGATGCCCGCGCGCTCGGCCGCGGCGATCTGGTTGCGCATCAGCGCGAGCAGCGGGGAGACGATGACCGTGGGCCCCGCCCCCTCGGCCCGGCGCAGGGCGGTGGCCACGAAGTACACCGCGGACTTGCCCCAACCGGTGCGCTGCACGACCAGCGCCCGGCGGTGCTCGGCGACCAGGGCGTGGATGGCGGTCCACTGGTCCTCGCGCAGGCGGGCGGACTCGCCCGCGAGGGCGCGCAGGTGCCCCTCCGCGCGCTCGCGCAGGGCGCCTTCGGCGGCGGAGAGGGCTGGCTCGGTGGTCGTCGGCGCGTCGGGGACGGGGACGTCAGGCTGGGTGGGAGTGGCCATGACTCCTTGGTACCAGAGGCGGTGGGGGTGGAGGGGGTCGTCCACAGGCACGACGGTTCCGGGGCGCCCTCGCGGACGGGTCGGCGCGTCGGTGCCGTGGGCAAGCTCTCAGGCGGGCCCGCCCCGGGTGCCCCGGGTGCCCCGTGACGCGGCCCGCAGCGGCTCCTCCGGCGGCTCCGGCGCGCGCCCGCTCCTCCGGCGGCGTCCGGCTCCCGAACTACCGGACTACCGGATGGAGACCGGCCCCTGGTGGTGTCCGGTCGATGACCGGCGGCGCCCCGGGCCCGCTCACCGACGGTGTCCCATCCCGGGCGGTGATCGGCCCCAGGCACCCGAGCAGGGTCCACTTCCCCGGTGAGGGGGTGGTTCCTGTTCGGTGTCCGTCCCAGGCAGCCAAGCGGGACCCGGATCTCGATGGGGGCATGGTTCCCGGTGGTGTCCGGTTCCGTGGACGGGGGCCAGCGGTAACAGAATGGAAACTTTCCAGTTATGTGGCATTGCGCTCACCGAGTGTCACCTGAACACTCGACGCCAGGGCTCCGGCCCCCCAATGGGAGCGCTCCCGAACCGGTCGCCCCTTGAGAGAAGCACGAAAGGCAGACGATGGCGCAACCACGAGGCCGCCCCACCAGCGGCTTCCTCCCCCGCTTCCCCCGACACGCACAACCGCGGACGCGGACCTCCCTCGGTCTGCTCGCCGCCGCCTCCGCCCTCGTGGTCGGCGGCACGGCCCTCGCGGTCACCGGCCCCACCTCCGTCACCCCGGTCTCCGCCGAGGGCGCGGCCGAGGTCCCGGTCGGCTCCGGCAGCTACACCAGCACCCGCCCCGAGGGCGCCTCCGGCCCCTCCGACCTCAACGGCGCCCCCGTCTCGCCCAAGGTCACCGACGAGCACACGGGCCCGGCCCCCACCAACGAGTGGTGGTCCTCGCTGATCTTCCAGCGCTACCCCGACAACCCCCACGGCGAGAACCTCTTCGCGCACCCCCTGAGCTACAAGCCCCACGAGGGCGGCCTCGACATGGGCTACCCCGACTCCCACCAGATGGTCGGCGACGACCTCAAGTACGAGTACACGGCCGTCTCCGACCTCACCCTGGGGGCCGCCGGGCTCGACTCCCCCGACACCCGGACCGCCGACAGCGGCGACTGGACGGTCACCGCCCAGTGGGAGGGCGGCGGGGCCCAGCTGCGCGTCACCATCGGCCAGGGACTCCCCTTCGCCTACGCCGAGACCGAGGGCGCCGGGGCCGAGGTGACCTTCTCCGGCACCCCCGAGATCTGGCACGAGGACGGCTCCACCGTCGGCGCCACCGTCAACGGCAGGCACTACGCCCTGTTCGCGCCCTCCGACTCGCCCTGGTCCGTCTCCGGTGACACCCTCACCGCGGACACCGGCGACGACGGGTACTACTCGGTGGCCGTCCTGCCCTCACCCGAGGACCTGGACACCTTCGCCCCCTACGCCCACTCCTTCGTCACCGGCTCGGTCGTGGAGTACGACTACGACGAGGCGGCGTCCTCCCTCACCAGCACCTACCGGCTGGAGACCGAGGCCAGGGAGGGCGAGGAGACCGGAACCCTCACCGCCCTCTACCCGCACCAGTGGGCCAACGTCACGGGCGACCTCACCGACCTCGCCTACGCCTCCCCGCGCGGCGAGATGAAGGTCTCCGAGGGCGCCTCCTTCACCACCGAACTCACCACGCAGGGCATCATGCCCAGCCTGCCCACCGTCGACGCCGCCGACCACGACCGGCTGGCCGCACTGATCGACGACGTCCTCGCGGAGGAGGAGCTCTTCCCCGAGCCCGGCGACACCTACTGGGACGGCAAGGCCATGGGCCGCCTCGCGCAGCTCATCCCCATCGCGGACTCCATCGGCCACACCGAGGCCCGGGACGAACTCCTCGCCCTGGTCCAGGAGCGCCTGGAGGACTGGCTCACCGCCGGAGGCACCCGCCAGTTCCACTACGACGAGGAGTGGGGCACGATGCTCGGCTACCCCGACAGCTTCGGGGCCGCCACCGAACTCAACGACCACGACTTCCACTACGGCTACTTCGTCTCGGCCGCCGCCGTTGTCGCCCGCTACGATCGCGACTGGGCCGACGAGGACGCCTGGGGAGGCATGATCCGCCTGCTCATCCAGGACGTGGCCGGTACCGACGGGGACATGTTCCCCCGGCTGCGCTCCTTCTCCCCCTACGCCGGACACGGCTGGGCCTCCGGCCACGCCGGGTTCGCCGCCGGCAACAACCAGGAGTCCTCCTCCGAGGGCATGCACTTCGCCGCCGCCACCGCCCACTTCGGCGCGCTGACCGGCGACGAGGAGCTGCGCGACCTCGGCGTCTACCTCCACACCACCCAGGCCTCCACCATCGCCCGCTACTGGCAGAACGCGGGCGGGGACACCTTCCCCGAGGACTACCCCGAGGACGTCGTGGGCATGGTCTGGGGCGACGGCGGCGACTACCGCATCTGGTGGGACGGCGGCCACGAGGAGCACTACGGCATCAACTACCTGCCCATCACCGCGGGTTCCCTGTACCTCGGGCACGACCCCGAGCACGCCGGGGTGATCTACGAGTCACTCGTGGACAAGCTCGGCGGTGAGCCGGACATCTGGCGGGACATCCACTGGGCCCACCGCGCGCTCTCCGACGGTGACGACGCCCTCAGGATGTTCGAGGAGCAGTGGCAGACCTACGAACCCGAGGCGGGCGGCTCCAAGCCGCACACCTACCAGTGGGTCTCCACCCTCGCGGAGTTCGGCACCGTGGACGTGTCCGTGACCGCCGACACCGCCCACTACGCGGTGTTCGACAAGGGCGGGACCAGCACGTACACCGCCTTCAACCCGGGCACGGGCCCGCTCACCGTCACCTTCTCCGACGGCACCTCCCTGGAGGTCCCGGCCGGGGAGACCGCCGTGACCACCGGCTGACCGCCGCTCCTCCGCGCGCCCTCCCGTGACCGGGCGCGCGGAGGAGGGCACGCGCGCGACACGCGAGTCGTGTTCTCCGTCCCCGGGCCCTCCCGGGGACGGAAAACCGGGTCGAAGACGGTGCGAAACCCCCCAGTCGCGCGACTCACACACGCCCAACCACGCGCCCCCGTACGTTTCAGTCCCTGGCACAGGCCAGAATTACGGACATGGCCCGTACTACTTCCCGTCCCCCCGAGGATCTCGCCGAGAAGATCATCGACATCGACGTCTCCGAGGAGATGCGCGGCAGCTTCCTGGAGTACGCGTACTCGGTGATCTACCAACGCGCTCTGCCCGACGCGCGTGACGGCATGAAACCGGTCCAACGGCGCATCCTGTACCAGATGAACGAGATGGGCCTCCGGCCCGACCGCGGACACGTCAAGTGCGCCCGCGTGGTCGGGGAGGTGATGGGTCGGCTGCACCCCCACGGCGACTCCGCCATCTACGACGCCCTGGTCCGACTGAGCCAGTCCTTCGCCATGCGCGTTCCGCTGGTCGACGGCCACGGCAACTTCGGTTCCCTGGGCGGCGACGACGCCCCGGCCGCCATGCGGTACACCGAGGCCCGGCTGGACAGCGCCGCCGAGCTCCTGGTGTCCTCCATCGAGGAGGACGTCGTCGACTTCAAGCCCAACTACGACGGTCAGGAGACCGAACCCGAGGTCCTTCCCGCGGCCTTCCCCAACCTCCTGGTCAACGGCGCGTCCGGCATCGCCGTGGGCATGGCCACCAACATGGCCCCGCACAACCTGGGCGAGGTCATCGCGGCCGCGCGCCACCTGATCGCCAACCCCGAGGCCACCCTGGACGAGCTCACCGAGTTCGTCCCCGGCCCCGACCTGCCCACCGGCGGCACCATCGTCGGCCTGGACGGCGTCCGCGACGCCTACCGCAAGGGCCGCGGCACCTTCAAGACCCGCGCCACCGTCGCGATCGAGAAGGTGTCCGCGCGCCGCACCGGCCTCGTCGTCACCGAGCTGCCCTACAGCGTCGGCCCCGAGAAGGTCATCAGCCGGATCAAGGAGCTGGTGCAGTCCAAGAAGCTCCAGGGCATCTCGGACCTCAAGGACCTCACCGACCGCAACCAGGGCCTGCGCCTGGTCATCGAGCTCAAGAACGGGTTCAACCCCGAAGCGGTCCTGGAGGAGCTCTACCGGCTGACGCCGATGGAGGAGACCTTCGGCATCAACAACGTGGCCCTGGTCGACGGCCAGCCCCAGACCCTCGGCCTGCGTGAGCTGCTCGAGGTCTACGTCAACCACCGCCTCGACGTGGTCCGCCGTCGCAGCGAGCACCGGCGCAAGAAGCGCCAGGAGCGTCTGCACCTGGTCGCGGGCCTGCTCGTCGCCCTGCTCGACATCGACCGGGTCATCGCCCTCATCCGCGAGGCCGACGACACCGCCGCCGCGCGCGAGTCCCTGATGGGCGCCTACGACCTCTCCGAGATCCAGGCGCGCTACATCCTCGACACCCCGCTGCGCCGCCTCACCCGCTTCGACCGGCTGGAGCTGGAGACCGAGCGGGACAAGCTCGACCTGGAGATCGAGGAGCTCACCTCCATCCTGGAGTCGGACAAGAAGCTGCGCCGGGTGGTCTCCAAGGAGCTCAACGACGTCTCCAAGAAGTTCGCGACCCCGCGCCGCACGCAGCTGCGCGAGAGCGACGGGGTGGCCCGCGCCGCCGTCATCCCACTGGAGATGGCCGACCAGCCCTGCCACGTGCTGCTCGGGGTCGACGGCCACATCGGCCGTACCAAGGGCGCGACCCCGCCGCGCGTGTACACGGGTCTGCGCGCCAAGCACGACGCGATCGAGGTCTCCGTCCCGACCACCTCGCGCTCGGACATCGGGTTCGTCACCGACCTGGGCCGGATGATCCGGGTCCCGGTGGTGGAGCTGCCCGAGCTGCCCGCTGACGGTGACGGCGAACCCGAGCGCCCACCGTTGGCCGCGGGTCTGGACGTCGTCGAGTTCGTCCAGCTCGACGAGGGCGAGCGGGTCGTGTCGATCGTGTCCATGAACGCCTCCGGGCCCGGCTTCGTCGTGGGCACCGTCGGCGGTGTGGTCAAGCGGGTCGCCCCCGACTTCCCGCCGAACAAGGACGACTTCGAGATCATCTCGCTCAAGGACGACGACCGCGTGATCGGCGTCACCCAGCTCTCCACGGGCGAGGAGGACCTGGTCTTCGTCACCTCCGAGGCCCAGCTCCTGCGCTTCTCGGCCTCCACGGCCCGCCCGCAGGGCCGCCAGGCGGGCGGCGTGGCCGGTGTACGGCTCTCCGAGGAGGCTCGCGTACTGTGGTTCGGCGCGGTCTCCAGCCCCGAGGACTCGGTCGTGGTGACCGTGTCCGGAGGCGGCGACGCCCTGACGAGCAGCCTGCCCGGATCCGCCAAGGTCACCCCCTTCACGGCCTACCCCTCCAAGGGGCGGGCCACCGGCGGGGTGCGCTGCCACCGCTACCTGAAGGGTGAGGACACCCTGACGTTCGCGTGGGTGGGACGCGCCCCGGCACGGGCGTCGCGCGCCGACGGCAAGCCGGTCCGCCTGCCGGACCTGACCGAGCGTCGGGACGGCTCCGGGGAGGCCCTGACCAGTGCCGTCGTCACGGTCGGCAGTGGTCAGACCGACTCCGGGATCACCCCTCCCGGATCAGGAGCCTGAGTTTCACGCCAGCCGTGCGCACGGGTGTGCTTACCTGTGTGCACGGCAGTCCATGCACCCATACGACACAGGGAGTCACCACAAGTGAGCGACAGCACCAACGTCACCCCTCCCCCCGGGGCTTTCGACGACGTGTTCGGTTCCAACGCCGACTACGCCGCCGACTTCTCACTCACCGGTCTCGAACCGTTGGCCGCGCGGGGTTTGGCCCTCGTCACGTGCATGGACTCCAGGATCGAGCCGCTGGACATGCTCGGCCTCAAGCCGGGCGACGCGAAGATCCTGCGTAACGCGGGCGCCCGCGTCACGGACGACACCCTGCGTACGCTGGTGCTGGCCGTCTACCTTCTGGGCGTGGACCGTGTGCTGATCCTGCCGCACACCAAGTGCAAGATGGCGTCCGTGGAGAACGACGACGTCGTCCACGACCTCATCCTGAACGACTTCGGGGTGGACACGCGCAGCCTGGAGTTCAAGACCGACAACGACCAGCTCGGCGCGCTCCAGCACGACCTCGAACGCATCCGGCACCACCCGCTGCTGCCCAAGGGCCTGCCGGTGGCCGGGGCGATCTACGACGTGGACAACGGCAGGGTGACCCCGGTCGACCTCTAGTCCCGCTGGTTCCACGCGTCCGCCCCCGGCCCGATCGGCCGGGGGCGGACGTGTCGGAAGGTGTCACCGGGGTCCGGCGCGGGGATCACTCTGGTGGGTGGTGCGCACCACCACCCCCGGGCCCCGCACCCGCCTCCCCCATCCCCGGGAATGCCGCCACCCCCGCGGCGGTTGTGACCCGGGACGGTGGACACCTGAGAGGAGCACCGTGGAAGAGAGCACCTACGACACCTACAACCGAGCCCGCATGTTCATGGAGCTGGGCGACCCCATCTACGCCGCCCAGATCCTCGAACCCGTGGTGGAGAACGAGCCGGGCAGCCGCTCGATGCTGGAGCTGCTGGGGCGCGCCTACTTCCACTCCGCTCAGCTCAACAAGGCCGAGTCGGCCTTCCGCAGCCTGATCGAGCTGGACCCGGTGGACAACTGGGCGCACATCGCCCTGGCACGCACGCTGGAGAGGCAGAGCCGCCACGAGGAGGCGGCCACGTACCGGCGTATGTACGCGGTGATGTCCGGCGGATCCCTGGACTGAGTCCCCTTGGGCGCTCGAACGGGTAACCCCCTGCGGCTGAGGGTGACCGGCTCTGCTCAGCGGCGAGCGTGAGTCCTGGGCGCGCGTGCCCAAACCACAAGGGGGTGCCCCGTCCGGCGCCGGAGAGGGTTCTGGAGGTGCCGCAGGTGGGATCGCGAGGAACGAGCCATCACACCGAAGGTGCCGAAGGTTCCTCTGCAAAGGCGCCGGACCCCGGGCCGAAGCGAAGCGGAGGCCCAAAAAGACATGAGCGAGGCGCCGGAGAGGGTTCTGGAGGTGCCGCAGGTGGGATCGCGAGGAACGAGCCATCACACCGAAGGTGCCGAAGGTTCCTCTGCAAAGGCGCCGGACCCGGGCCGAAGCGAAGCGGAGGCCCAAAAAGACATGAGCGAGGCGCCGGAGAGGGTTCTGCAAGAGGAGTCAAGCCGCCAGCGAGGTACGAGCCAGGCGCGGACGACGATGAAGAATCCCTCTGCAAAGGCGCCGAAGCAAAGGGGCCGAAGCGAAGCGGAGGCCCAAAGAGGTACGGGTACCCTCCTCACCATGGCTCCCATTCCAGACCCTGACCTGCCCTGGGTCGACCGATGTTCCGACAGCGCCCGTTCCTGGGCGGACGAGGCGGTCCGCAGGGTGGTCGCCGACGACACGCGTTCGGCCGACACCCACCTGCACGTGTTCCCCCTGCCTCCGGAGTGGGGCATCGACCTGTACCTGAAGGACGAGTCGGTGCACCCCACCGGCAGCCTCAAGCACCGGTTGGCGCGTTCGCTGTTCCTGTACGGGCTGGCCAACGGGTGGATCACCGAGGGCACCACGATCGTGGAGGCCAGTTCGGGTTCCACGGCGGTGTCGGAGGCGTACTTCGCGCAGCTGGTGGGGCTGGACTTCATCACGGTGGTCCCGAGGCGGACCAGCCCGGAGAAGATCGCGCTGATCGAGCGGTACGGCGGGCGCTGCCACTTCGTCGACAACCCGCCGGACATGTACGGCGAGGCCGAGCGCCTGGCCGCCGAGACGGGCGGCCACTACATGGACCAGTTCACGTACGCGGAGCGGGCCACGGACTGGCGCGGCAACAACAACATCGCCGAGTCGATCTTCGAGCAGCTCGCCATGGAGCGTCACCCCGATCCGGACTGGATCGTGGTGGGCGCGGGCACGGGCGGCACCTCCGCGACCATCGGCCGCTACCTGCGGTACCGGCGCCTGCACACCCGCCTGGCCGTGGTGGACCCGGAGAACTCGGCCTTCTTCCCCGGTTGGGTGACCGGTGCCGCCGACTACTCCACGGGTATGCCCTCCCGGATCGAGGGCATCGGCCGTCCGAGGATGGAGCCGAGCTTCGTACCGTCGGTGATCGACCTGATGATGCCGGTGCCCGACGCCGCGAGCATCGCGGCGATGCGCCACCTCAACGACGTCACCGGCCGGTGCGCGGGCGGATCGACCGGCACCAACCTGTGGGGCGTGTGGCACCTGGTCTCCAGGATGCTCCGTGAGGGCCGCAAGGGCAGTGTGGTCACCCTGATCTGCGACGGCGGCGAACGGTACCAGCACAGCTACTACAACGACGCCTGGGTGTCGGAACGGGGCCTGGACCCCGGCCCGTACCGGGTGGCGATCGACCGTTTCCTCTCGGACGGGGTCTGGGAGCCTCCGAAGGCCCCCTGAGCGGAGACGTGAAGGGGCCCGCACGGGTCCGGGGTTCGAGAACCCCTGGCCCGCGCGGGCCCCTTCACGTGGGGGGGACGGTCAGGCGTCGATGCGCTCCAGGTCCAGCTCCTGGGCGCCCTCCTGGATGAACTTGCGGCGCGGCGCCACCTCGTTGCCCATGAGCAGGTTGAACACGGACGCGGCCTCCTCCGCCTGTTCCACCCGGATGCGGCGCAGGGTCCGGTAGCGCGGGTCCATGGTGGTCTCGGCCAGCTGGTCGGCGTCCATCTCACCCAGGCCCTTGTACCGCTGCACCGGCTCCTTCCAGGAGATCTTGCGCTTCTCCAGATCCAGCAGGGTGCGCCGGAGCTCGGCGTCGGAGTAGGTGTAGACGTACCGGTCCTCGGGCTTGGCCCCGCGCTTGCGCCGCACGTTGGTCAGCTCGATGCGGTGCAGCGGCGGCACGGCCGCGTACACGCGCCCGGCCTCCAGCATCGGCCGCATGTACCGGTAGATGAGGGTGAGCAGCAGGCAGCGGATGTGCGCGCCGTCCACGTCCGCGTCGGCCATGAGGATGACCCGGCCGTAGCGGGCCGCGTCGAGGTCGAAGGTGCGCCCCGACCCGGCCCCGATGACCTGGAGGATCGCCGCGCACTCGGCGTTCTTGAGCATGTCCGCGACCGAGGACTTCTGCACGTTGAGGATCTTGCCCCGGATGGGCAGCAGCGCCTGGAACTCGGAGTCGCGGGCGAGCTTGGCGGTGCCCAGAGCGGAGTCACCCTCGACGATGAACAGTTCGCTGTGCTCCAGCCCCTCGCTGCGGCAGTCCACCAGCTTCGCGGGGAGCGCGGAGCTCTCCAGGGCGTTCTTGCGGCGCTGGGTCTCGCGCTGCTGTCGGGCGGCGAGCCGGGCCTTGGCCGCGCCGACGACCTTCTCCATGACCGTGCGGGCCCTGGCCTTCTCCGCCTTCTTGGTGGAGGTGAGGAACTCGCGCAGCTCCTTGCCGACCACCTGGGAGACGATCCGTGAGGCCGCGGAGGTGCCGAGGATCTCCTTGGTCTGTCCCTCGAACTGCGGCTCGGGCAGGCGCACCGTGACGACGGCGGTCAGGCCCTCCTGGGTGTCGTCCTTGGTGACCGGGTCGTCGCTGTTCCTGAGGAGCTTGGTCGCGCGCAGCTGGTCGTTGATCACCCGGACCAGGGCGCGCTCGAAGCCGTTGATGTGGGTCCCGCCCTTGGGCGTGGAGATCACGTTGACGAAGGAGCGCACGGTGGTGTCGTAGCCGGTGCCCCAGCGCAGGGCGACGTCCACGTCCAGGCGGCGCTCGACGTCGGCGGGCACCATGTGGCCGGACTCGTCCAGGACCGGGACGGTCTCGGTGAAGTTGCCGGAGCCCTGGATGCGCAGGACGTCGCTGACCGGGTCGTCGGGGGCGAGGAAGGTGCAGAACTCGCTGATCCCGCCGTCGAAGCGGAACTCCTCGGTGTAGGGGGCCTCACCCTCGGCGCGCTCGTCGCGCACCGCGATGGTCAGTCCCGGGACGAGGAAGGCGGTCTGCCGGGCCCGGTCGAGGAGGTTCTCCCGGGTGATCTCGGCGTCCTTGAGGAAGATCTGCATGTCCGGCCAGAACCGGATGCGGGTGCCGGTGATCTTCTTGGCGACCTTGCGGATCTGCTCCAGGCCGGACACCGGGGTGAACTCGGCGTCGGGGCCCGCGCCGGCGAACCGCCCGGCGATGCCCCGGCGGAAGCTCAGGGCGTGGGTGTGGCCCTGGCGGTCGATCTCCACGTCCACGCGGGCCGAGAGGGCGTTGACGACGGAGGCGCCGACACCGTGCAGGCCGCCGGAGGCGGTGTAGGAGCCCGAACCGAACTTGCCGCCGGCGTGGAGCTTGGTCATGACCAGTTCCACACCGGAGAGTCCGGACTTGGGCTCGTTGTCCACGGGGATGCCGCGACCGTCGTCGCTGACGGCGACGGATCCGTCGCTGTGCAGCGTCACGTCGATGCGCCCGCAGTAGCCGCCCAGCGCCTCGTCGACGGAGTTGTCGATGATCTCCCACATGCAGTGGGTCAGGCCTCGGCTGTCGGTGGACCCGATGTACATGCCCGGACGCTTGCGCACCGCTTCGAGGCCCTCCAGGACCGACAGGTGCCGAGCGGAGTAATCCTCGGGATCGTGGACGGCTGCGGTCAAGGCGGTCACTCGGACATCTCCTGCGTCTTGAGGGCCATCGTGGCTGTGCGGCGCGTGCCCTTTGTACCGCGCCGCGCCGACTGTTGAGGGGGCCAGGCTACGGCGAGCCGGGGACTTTGCCGTGGCACGGCCGTGTGTGGGCGGGGTCGTGTCCCCCGGGTGCGGGTCTCCGGCGTCGACGCCGGGTCCGCCGTGGCGGGCTCCACGAACCGTGTGCGGGTCGGAGCGGACCGACGTGGGGGTCGGACGGGCCTGCCCGCGCGAGACTACCACCTCTGGTGGATGCGACCTGGATACTCCCGTTTTCCGGGGATAGTCGGGCCTCCCCCAGGGGTACAACGACAACGAGGTAGCGTGTCCGACGAATTTGCCCCACGGGGCACCAGACGGACACGAACCGGGCGGATTCCGCTGTCGGCGTACACGGGACCCGGTTGGGAACGTCTGGGTCGGGTTAGATGTTGTCAGAGGTGACTAACGCCGAGTATTGAGGATGGCGAAGTGACTGGAACCCTTGCCCCCACTCAGCCGCTGACGGCTGCTGACCGCTGCGACCGCTGTGGTGCACAGGCGTACGTCCGGGTGCTGCTGAACTCCGGCGGCGAACTCCTGTTCTGCGCGCACCACATGCGCAAGCACGACGACTCGCTCCGCAAGATCGCCTCGGACATCCAGGACGAGACGGACAAGCTCACCAAGAGCGACAAGAACGCGGAAGAGCGTTAGCCACGACGACCACGAAACGTCGACGGCGGTCCCCGGATTCCGGGGGCCGCCGTCCTCGTTCCAGGGGGGACCCTGGGACACGAGTGACGTGCTCGATCTCGTGAGGGCTGCGGCGCCCGGCCCCGAGAACAGCCGGGTCCCGGGGTCCCATGCGCTGGGACACGGTGACGTACGCGACCTGACACGGGTGACGTGCTCGCAGCCGGAGAGGCGTGTCCCGGTGCCCGTGGCCGGAGCCCGTCCTCCGGACCCGCGCCAAGAACCCTCCGTCGGGCCGGGGCGGGGCCTCAGTCGGCCAGGACCCGGTTGTGGTAGCGCGAGACCTCCTCGAACCCCGCGCGCCGGTACAGGCGCAGCGCGGCCCCGTTGTCGGCCACCACGCACAGGTAGGCCCGTCGGGCACCCCGGTCATGCGCCCAAGCGAGGAGGTCGGCGAGGATCGCCCCCGCCACACCACGGCCACGGGCCTCGCGGGCCGTGACCATCGAGCAGATCGCCACCGACTCACCGTCCAGCACCGCGCAGCCCCGGCCGATCCCCTCCTCGTGGACCCCGTAGGCCGTGGTCACCTGCCCGAGGATGCGCACCACGCCCTCGGCCCACTCCGGCGACACACCCGTCTCCGCGAAGAGCTCCGTCCAACGCGGCGTCGGAGCCGACGAGACCCGGGTCCGCCCGGGGGCCTCGGGCCGCTCCGGGAGTTCCCTGGCGAGCACCAGGGTGGGCTCCACCCGCTCGTATCCGTGCTCCGCCAGACGGGCGTCCACCGCCTCCTCCCCCGGCCACACCTGCACGCAGGGACGCAGCCCGTGCTCACGGTAGAACCGGGTGACCTCCGCCACCTCGGCTCCGGGGTCCTCCACCAGGGCACAGTTCGCCCGCTTGGTGAACCCCTCCGCGAGGCCGAACCGCCAGCCGGCGCGCGACTCGGTCCGGAAGGCGGGCCAGTCCCTGGACACCCGTTCCGCCCACGTGTGCATGTACGCCCCTCACTGTCCCGGTGTCGGAAGCGGCACATCCTATCCAGCCGTACACGCCCTACCATGGGCACGGTCCCACCTCACCCCTGACCTGGAGAGTCCATGTTCATCCTGCTCCCGCCCTCCGAGGGCAAGGCCACCTCCGGCGAGGGCCCCAAGCTCGACCCGGGCGCGCTCACCCTGCCGGAGCTGGCCGAGAGCCGGGAACGGGTCGTGACCGCGCTGACCGCGCTCTGTTCGGGCCCCGAGGACACCGCTCGCGAGGTCCTGGGCCTGTCGGTCTCCCAGACCGACGCCCTCAAGCGCAACCTGGACCTGACCACGGCCCCCACGCTGCGCGCGGCCGACCTCTACACGGGGGTGCTCTACGACCGGCTCGGGCTGCCCGACCTGCTCAGCGACCACGGGGACACGGTCCGGGACCGGGTCCTGGTGTTCTCCGGCCTGTGGGGCGTGGTGGGCCCCGCCGACCAGCTCCCGCCCTACCGCCTGTCCATGGGGGTGAAACTGCCGCCGCTGGGAGCCCTGGGAACGTACTGGCGCGGTGCCATGACCGGCCCGCTCGGTGAGCTCACGGAGGACCGCCTGCTGGTGGACTGCCGGTCCGCGGCCTACGCGGCCGCGTTCAGGCCGACCGGTGCCGCCGCCGAGCGGACCGTCGCCGTGCGGGTGCTGCGCGAGCGCGAGGTCGACGGGGTGACCAGGAGGTCCGTGGTCAGCCACATGGCCAAGGCCACCCGTGGGGACATCGCCAGGGTGCTGGTCCGGGAGAACGTCCGGGCCGACAGCCCGGAGGAGCTGGTCGCGGCGCTGCGCGACCTCGGGCACACCGTGGAACTGCCGCCCGCCGCGAAGCCGCGCACGGCACGCACGATGGACGTCGTGGTCCGCGACTGATCCCGCCCTCGCCCCAACCGCAGGTCACACGGGACGCACCGCGCGGATAACCGGACCAGACCACCTTTATGCCGCACCTACAGCACGTGGGGCAGCATGGTGCGCATCGGATGGAGATCGGACTCCGTGCGGGGACAGTGAGTGCCTGATGGCATGCGAGGGACACGCGGGCGTCGCCACACCCGTGAGCATGGCAGGGGGCACGAACACCGGGCGCGCCCTCCCGATTCATCTCGGGAGGGCGCGCCTGTTTGCTTCTCAGCCTGAAGCGTGGGTCTGCTCCTGGACCGGCTGACTAGTCCAGGTAGTCGCGGAGCACCTGGGAGCGCGACGGGTGACGGAGCTTCGACATCGTCTTGCTCTCGATCTGCCGGATGCGCTCACGGGTGACCCCGTAGACCTTGCCGATCTCGTCTAAAGTCTTCGGCTGACCGTCGGTGAGCCCGAAGCGCATGGAGACCACGCCGGCCTCGCGCTCGGACAGGGTGTCGAGCACCGAGTGCAGCTGCTCCTGGAGCAGGGTGAAGCTGACCGCCTCGCCCGGCTGGATCGCCTCGGAGTCCTCGATGAGGTCACCGAACTCGCTGTCGCCGTCCTCGCCCAGCGGGGTGTGCAGGGAGATCGGCTCGCGGCCGTACTTCTGCACCTCGACGACCTTCTCCGGGGTCATGTCGAGTTCCTTGGCCAGCTCCTCCGGGGTGGGCTCGCGGCCCAGGTCCTGGAGCATCTGGCGCTGGACGCGGGCCAGCTTGTTGATGACCTCGACCATGTGCACCGGGATACGGATGGTGCGGGCCTGGTCGGCCATCGCGCGGGTGATCGCCTGGCGGATCCACCACGTGGCGTACGTGGAGAACTTGAAGCCCTTGGTGTAGTCGAACTTCTCGACGGCGCGGATCAGACCGAGGTTGCCCTCCTGGATCAGGTCCAGGAAGAGCATCCCGCGGCCGGTGTAGCGCTTGGCCAGGGAGACGACCAGACGGAGGTTGGCCTCCAGCAGGTGCTTCTTGGCGCGGCCGCCGTCCTCGGAGATCCACTCCAGCTCGTCACGGAGCTCGAAGGTGAGGACGTCGTTCTCCTCGGAGAGCTTCTCCTCCGCGAACAGCCCGGCCTCGATGCGCTTGGCGAGCTCGACCTCCTGCTCCGCGTTGAGGAGCGGGACCTTGCCGATCTGCTTCAGGTAGTCCTTGACCGGGTCCGCCGTGGCACCGGCCGCGACCACCTGGGCGGCGGGGGCGTCGTCGTCATCGTCGTACAGGACGAAGGAGTCGTCGTCCTTGCTCGGCTTGACGGGCGCGCCGACGGTCTCGGGCTTGGCCGGCTTGGTCTCCTTCTCGGGCTCGGCCGTGTCCTCGACCAGCTCCAGCTCGGCGCCGGTGTGCTCGAGGTCGTCGTCCAGGCCCTCCTCGGCGAAGTCACCGGAGTCGGAGGCGAGTTCGAGGTCCTTCTTCGTGGACTTCTTGGTCGCCGTCGCCTTCTTGGCCGGGGCCTTGGCCGCGGGCTTCTTGGCGGCCGCGGCCTTCTTGGGGGTGGCCGCCTTCTTCGCGGTCGCCGCCTTCTTGGCCGGGGCCTTCTTCGCGGAGGAGCCTTCGGAGGAGTCGACGACGGCGGTGACCGTCTCCGGCTGGTCCTGGGCGGCCGCGGCACGGGCGGGCTTGGCGGCCCGGCTCGTGGTGGTGGTCGAGCGGGTTGTGGTGGTGCTGGACCGAGGAGCCGCCGACTTGCGCCGTGTGGTCTTGCGCCGCGAGGAGGCCGACTCGGGGACGAGTACGGTCACGCCCTCCTTGGCGAGGCTGCGGAGCACGGACTGCGCCTGCGACATCGGGATTTCGGCCTCTTCGAAGGCACGGCGCACGTCCTCGGGCTCAAGAAAGCCCTGGGACCGCCCACGCTCGATCAGCTGCTGAATGACGGGCTCTTGCAGTGACTCGGACTGCTTCGAGCGAGTCGAACTGGCAGATGACACAAACACCTCTCGAACGGACGTGTGGCGAGAATTGATCGGACCCGGTGGTCCGGATTGGCCGGGACCGGGCACTGCACCCTCTCCCACCTGCGGCCTGGGATCGTCCCCACTGGGCGGGGAAGCCGTGGTCACCTCCGCTTCGCGGGGCGCGGCGGCTTCTTCACTGTAGGCAAGGCAATGGACTTGTTCGTACGGTCTACCGCTCCGACACGGAATCGATCACCGGAAGCTGAACGGCGAGCAGAGTGACATCATCGTCCTGCTCATACCCATCGAGCATGCTCTCAACAAGGTACTCCAGCATCTGCTGTGGATCGCCCACCACCTCGGGACGGGCCCTCGACGCGACCCTGACGAGCTCGTCCAGACCGGCGTCGACGGAACGTCTGCGGTTCTCAACCAGTCCATCGGAGTAGAGGGCGACAGTGTTACCGGGTTGCACGAAGAATTTGTGATGCCCCCTCGGAGAGCTGACGCCGAGCGGTGTGTCGGGCTCGGTGTCGAGCAGTGAGGGCCCGGCGTTCCCGGCGACCACGAGCGGCGGGAGGTGCCCCGCGTTGCTGAGGTCGAGCTGTCCGGTGACCGGGTCCAGGACGAAGTAGACCAGGGTTGTCACCTGATCCATTCCCTCTGTGGCCGTGAACATGCGGTCGAGCCCGGTCAACACGTCGGCGGGTTCCGGCATGGAGAAGGCCAGGGCACGCAGAGCGTTACGAATCCGGCTCATTCCGGCGGCGGCCTGGATGCCCTTGCCCATGACGTCACCGAGGACCCCGGCGACGCGTCCGTCGGACAGCGGGAAGGCGTCGTACCAGTCGCCGCCCACCTGCACGTGCTGCGAACCCGAGCGGTAGTAGGCGGCCAGGCGCACACCCGCGACCTCGGGGAGCTCCTCGGGCAGGAGACTGCGCTGGAGTTCCTCGGCGGTGCCGTGCTCGCGTTCGTAGACGATGGCCCGGCCGATGGCCAGAGCGCACTGTCCCGCGAGTGCCTCCAGGAAGACGCGTTCCTCGTCGGTGACGTCCCGCTGGGCCCTGAACGAGAAGCGCAGGGCTCCGATCGGGCGTCCGGCGGCCATCATGGGCAGTGCCACCCAGGCGCGCTCCCTGGTGCGTTCCAGCAGGTCCTCGACCTCGGGGGCGTGATCCATGAGCTCGCGCAGGTCGGCGGGGCCAGCCACCAGGCACGGCGCGCGGGTGGCCACGGCGCGGGCCGCGACGTCCGGGTAGTCCAGGGAGAAGCCGCGTTCGGGCAGACCCGCGCAACCGTCGGCGGAGAGGATCCGCAGGCGTAGCCGGTCGCGGTCGAACAGGGCGACCGAGGTGTGGTCGGCGCCCACGCCGGAGCGGCCGATCTCGGACATGGCCTGGACGACCTCGTCGGCGGTGAGGGCCTCGGCGAGGTCGGAGGTGGCCTTCTGGAGGCGGGCGGTGCGCATGGCCGCCTCACTGAGCTGCTGGTTGAGGCGCTGGCGGAGTTCGTCGGCCTCACGCTCGTTGGTGATGTCCACCAGGGTGCCGACCCATTCGGCGGTCTCCGCGCCGTCCATGACCGGGTTGGCTCTCGCCCGGTAGTGGACGTGGCCGCCCGCTCGGGTGCGCACGCGGAACATCGCGTCGAAGGCGGTGACGTCGAGGACGGCGTCGTCCCAGGCGCGTTCGACGCCGGGGCGGTCGTCCGGGTGCACGGCGTCCAGCCAGCCGCGACCGAGGTAGGCGTCCAGGTCCTGGCCGGTGATGGCCCGCCACTGGGGGCAGTCCTCGCGGACGTCGCCGCCCGACCCGGCCGACCAGACGATCTGGTTGCCCGCCTGGAGCAGGGCGCGCAGGCGCTGTTCCTCGCGGTGGGCGACCCCGTCCTCGTGGTCGCGGGCGGCGATGAGGGCGATGTGCCGGGCGCCGTCGGCGGGGTCGTTGACGGGGAACCAGGTGAGGTCCCAGGTCTGGCCGGAGGCGGTCCGGTGGCGGCCGCGTACGGAGCGTCCGGTGTCGCGGACCCGGGCCAGGGAGGCGCGGTGGGCACTGGCTTCGGCGGGGGCACCGGCCTGCTCACCGGCCTCGTCGGGGGTGCGTCCCAGACAGCGGTCGGGGGTGCTGCCGAGGACGGAGGCCATGCGGGCGTTGATCGAGACGAAGACGTCGTCGGGGCCCAGGAGCGCGAAACCGATGGGGGCGTCGGTGAGGAGGGACTTCACCGCGTCCGGGAGTTCCGCCGCGCTGATCCTGGGAGGGGGGATGGACGTCTCGGCGCTCAACTGCTCGACACCTCCGGAACCGTCGGATTCCCCAGCCGGTTTTCGATGGGGGGCTTTCTGGACCGCGTGGTCCCCTGTCGCACCGTGCTCGCCACCCGCTCGCGGTGGCACTCCGGCGCGGGGTGCGCGGCGCCGATTCCGGCCGGGGGGCTCCGCGGCTCCCAGGAGTCACGCTCCATGACTCCTCTCGGCCGCTGTCACGGCTCAAGCATAAGACACACCCGCTGACACGCAACGGCCGTCGGTGAGGGGAAGCCGCCGTGGACACGGAAGGTAAATGTTAGGCCACGGTGTCACCCCGACACCGACGACCGGGGGTCCTGCGGGCGTGTTTTCCCATAATTCACGATGGATGGCGAGGAGGCCCGGTTTGCGAGGAAGTCCGCGAAACCGGAGTGCCATATGTCCGATTCGCCCATTTATCCACTGTGACCTGCGGCGACGAGGGCCACAGGGTAAACGGCAGCTCCCCCAGGTTTTATCAACAGCGTGCCGCGACGGGGGTTGACTGTCCGCTCAGAACAAGTGGAATAGGTGGAGGTCACCGTCCAGACCATCATCAGCCAGGAGTGTGAGCGAGAATGCTCCAGACCTTCCCGGTCCAGGATCTCAGACAGATCTCGGCACGGCTTCACGACGAGTTCAGCGGGCTGTCGCCCCGCTGCGTGGAGCGCTGTGTCAGCGACACCTGGCACTGTGCCGAACACCTGGGCATCCCGGTCACACCGCACCTCGTCGAGCGCGTCGCCCGTGAGCACCTGGAGGCCATGGTGAACTCGGTGCCGCCCTCCACGGTCCGCAAGACCGTACGTCGATCGGGAACCACCCTGCTCACCGGCCACCGCGCGGTGCCCGAACCACGCTGACGCCGGTGGCACGACAGCCGGGCACGAACCCCCAGGGGACCCGCGCCCGGCTGTCGCGCCGCCCGCCTCGGAACGGCCGTGGCCGACCGCCCTCGCAGCCGCGCGCCGCCGCCCGGGGACCAACGCCTCGCGGACCGGTTGTCCACAAGCGGGAGCGGACCCGCTTCGCGCTGGCATACGCTTCAGTTCGTGCCATCCCCTTCACCCTCACCCACAGGCCCCGACGTTCCCGCCGCCGCCTTCGAGGAGATGCTGCGCGCGGCCAGAGCCCTGCTCGCCATGCGGCACCCGCTCGACGCGGAGCTGGCCTTCAGTGCGCTCCTGGGCTCATGGTGGGGTGAACGGCTGCCCGGGGTGGACGTGGAGCGGCTGCTCGGCGAGGGGCTGATCACGCACGCCACCGCCTCCGGAAAACCGGCCGGACTGGGCGTGTTGGCCGCGATCACCGCTCTGGGCACCTCGCCCTCCCAGCGGGAACTGGCCGAACAGGGGATGATCGCCCTGCGCGAGCGGGGGCTCCAGGCCCCGGCCTGGGCCGCCCAGCTGGGCGCGGTCTCCCCCGTGGCCGCGTACGTCAACGGCGACCGGTTCGGCGACACCGACGACGTCGTGTGCGTGTTCAGCCGGGACGCGCCCGACAGTGACGGCGCGATGCCGCCCGAGCACGCGCTCATCCTCGTCCTCGACCACAACAGCGGCGGCCTGCTCCGGGACGCCTGGGTCACCACCAAGGTGGACCTGCTGCTGGAGCAGTGCCGCGAGCGCGCCGAGAACGACGACCTGGCCCGGTTCGACCGGCTGGAGCTGAGCGAGGCGCGGGCGCTGCTCTCCCGCGCGCTGGAGCGCACGGAACGGGTGGTCACGGGCGCCACGGCGGATCCCTCCGCCGGGCCGACCGTGGAGCCGGTCGGGATCTCCGCCGCCGACCTCACCGGAGGTTCGCTGGCCTCGCACTTCGCGCTGGCCGCGTCCCGGGTCCAACGCCTCCCGTTGCCTCCCGAGGGGGTCACGGCCTCACCGGTCCCCGTGTGGCGGCGCGACCGGCGCGCGGTGCTGGCGGCGCGCTTCCTCGCCTCGGACCAGGCGGCCGAGCTGTCGGACTCCTACGCGGCGAGCCGGTGCGCGGACCACATCATCGCGCACGGCTGCGACGTCGACTCGGGCCGTCCGCTGCGCGTGAGCCCCCGCAAGGTGGAGTCGTTCCTGCTGCACTGGCTGCCCGGCCGGGTGGTGCTGCTGCCCGAGGAGCAGGAGGCCATGCCGCACGTCCTCGCCGCCTGGGTGCGCTGGGCCGGTGCCCGCTCCCAGCTCCCGGAGGTCGCCGTGGCCGCCACGCTGGACGCGGTGTGGGAGACCATCTCGGCCTTCGCCGCGACCTACCGGGACCCGGCCCGGCCCCTGGGCCTGCGGCAGGAGGCGGTCCGGCGGCTGCTCCCGGACGGCGACTTCGCCTCCCTGGCCCGGCGGATGTTCGCGTTTCCCCTGTTGGCCAGCGAGATCGTCACCGGTGCTCCGGAGGAGTTCGCCCCGGACACCTCCAGGGGTCGCCGGGCCCTCCTGCGGCTGGACCACTACGGCGAGTACGAGGCCGCCACCCCGCACAGCGGCCGCCACCACTCGACCGGGCAGGACCGCTGGTACCGCCCGGTGACCGGGCGCGATCCCGACCGGGAGCGCGAACTGGACCGGCACGAACGCCTCGCCAAGCGGCTCTGGGACGGCAGACCCGCCAACCTGTGGGCGGCGGCCCGCCGCATGCTCGACCGGGGTCAGGACCGCGCGACGGTGCTGGCCACCCTCACCGAGGAGCTGTTCAGCGCCACCAGCGAGAGCGACCTCCGCCGAAGACTGGACGCGCTGTAGGAGTGCGGGCTCCGGGAGGGCGAGGAACGGGAGGACGGCGCCGCCACCCCGTCCGGCGCCCTCGGGGTGTCAGTCGAGCATCCGGGTCCTGAGGGCCTCCAGGGTCCCCTCGGAGAGCTTCAGGCCGTCGGCCACGTAGGCGTCGAAGGAGCCGTACACCTCGTCGACGTGGGTGAAGGCGGTGTCCAGGTAGGAGGCGCGGACCCGGGTCATGGGCTCCACGTCCTCCCACGGGAGCTGGCTGTCCTTGGACAACTGGCGCATCCACTGGTCGGTGTTGGCCTGACGGTCGTTGCTGACCAGGAAGTCCTCGGTGACCGTCGTGCGGTCGACGCCCAGGAGGGTGAGGAGCAGCGCCGCTCCCCAGCCGGTCCGGTCCTTGCCCGCGCTGCAGTGGAAGACGAGGGCGGTCGGGCCCTTGGCGGCGCGTTCGACCAGGTCGCGGTAACCGTCCAGGGCCTCGGTGTCGGCGACGAGGGCGCGGTAGACCTCCAGCATGAACCGCTCGGCCGCTCCGTCTCCGAACATGGCCCTGGCCCGGTCCGGGTCCGCGAGCAGGTCGACGAAGTTGGCTCCCGCCGCCTCCGCGTTCTGGACGCCCACGGCGGCGTACTCGGCCCCCTCCGGGACCACGTCGGGCAGACGGTCGCGTTCGTGGTGGGTGCGCAGGTCGATCAGCTGGCGGATGCCGAACCCCTGGTACACGGGGAGGTCGTGGTCGGCGATGGTGTGCAGGGCGTCGGAGCGGTAGAGGAGACCGCCGCGCACGGTCCGGCCTTCCCTCGTGCGGTGGCCGCCGAGGTCGCGGAAGTTGGGGGCACTGGAGAGGAGGAAACCGTCATTCGTCACGACGCAGACGATACCCACCGCCCCGGTGCCCCGTCACCCCACGATTCCGAGCGGACGGGCGCTCAGCCGTCGGTCGCGCGCAGGGCCTCGATCTCGGCGCCCGCCTCCTTGACGTCCTTCGCGGTGTCCACGCCGCGCCAGAACCCGTCGATCCGGTAGGCGGTCAGCTTCCCCTCCTTGGCCAGGTCGGGGAAGGTCGAGGACTCGTGGTCGCCCTTGGTCGGCAGGAGCGGCGTCAGGCCCGGCTCGAACAGGTAGACGCCCGCGTTGATCCAGACCGGCAGCAGCGGGCTCTGGGTGAAGCCCTCGATCCGGTCGTCACCGTCGACGTCCACGATGCCCCAGGTGGTGCGGAACCGGGCCAGGGCCAGGGTCCCGAGGCCGCCCCTGGCGCGGTGGCGCCGGGTGAGCTCGTCCAGCGGGAACCAGGTGAGCACGTCGCCGTTGAGGGCGAAGTACGGGGCCTCGGGGTCGCGGAGCCCGGTGGCGGCGTAACGCAGGGCGCCACCCCGCCCCAGGGGCTCGTCCTCGACCAGCAGGGAGATCTCGAGGCCCTCTCTCCGGTTCTCCAGGTGCTCGCGCAGGACCTCGGCCTTGTAGCCGCAGGAGACGACGACCTGCTCGACTCCGTGCGAGGCCAGCCACTCCAGCTGGTAGTCGATGATGGGCCGTCCGGCCACCTCCACCATCGCCTTGGGGCGGGTGTCGGTGTAGGGCCGCAGCCGGGTGGCCTGTCCTCCAGCGAGGATCAGCGCCTGCCTGACGGGGGACTCGGAGGATGTCGGTGCAGCGGTCATGTACTGGACAGTAGCAGGAGGGGGTCCGGGATTCCCTAGCTCTGCTGGGTCGCGTCGGAGTAGGCCCTGCGCACGTCCTCGCTGGTGACCACGGTCAGCTCGGCGGCGGTGGCCGACTCCCCCACTTCCTGGGAGACCCGCAGGTCACGGTGGGAGCAGGCCCGTTCGTAGAGCGACCTCGCGAAACGCCCGTTGCCCAGTTCGTCGATCCACCCGGTCTCACACACGTGGGTGAAGATGCTGTGCAGGTCCTCGCGGGCCGTGTCGTCGAAGGCGTCCCCGGTGCGCGCGGCCACCGTGTCCGCGATCTCGGACAGCTCGTCCGGGCTGTAGGAGGGGAACCGCACCCGCACGTTGAACCGCGAGGAGAGTCCGGCGTTGGAGGCCAGGAAGCGGTCCATCTCGTCGGTGTAGCCCGCGAGCACCACCGCCAGCCGGTCGCGGTCGTCCTCGGCCCGCTTGAGCAGGGTCTGGATGGCTTCCGCCCCGAACGCGTCACCGCCGCTGTAGCCGGGGTTGACCAGGGAGTAGGCCTCGTCGACGAACAGCACTCCGCCCAGGGCGCGGTCCACCAGGCGGTTGGTCTTGACGGCCGTCGCGCCCAGGTGCTCACCGACGAGATCGGCGCGCTGGGCCTCCACCACCTCGGAGCGGCCCAGCATGCCCAGGGCGGAGAAGACCCGGCCGAGCACGCGCGCGACCGTCGTCTTGCCGGTGCCGGGAGGGCCGGTGAAGACGAAGTGCCGCATGGGCGGCTGGTGTGGCAGCCCCTGCTCCTCGCGCAGGCGTGCCACGCGCAGCTGCGCGACCAGGGAGCGCACCTGCTCCTTGACCGGCTCCAGACCGATCATGCCGTCGAGCTCGGCCATCGCCTCCTCCAGGCCGGGGGACTCCCCGAAGCCCGGAAGACGCGAGGTGAGCTCGGAGTAGGCGGACTCGACGTCGGCCGCGTGCACGGTGACCAGGGCGTCGGCGGTGGGTCGGGGAGCCGGTTCGTCGCCGCTGGCACCGGAGGTGACCACGCGAACGTCCCGGGCCTGGGAGGCCTTCTCCACCATGGAGCGCGCGAAGCGGCCGTTGCCGAGCTCGTCGACGGCCTCGCGCTGCACGGTCTGGTCGAACCGCCGCCGCAGGGCGCGGGCGGCGTCGGGGTCGAGGAGGTCGCCGCGCTGGGCCACGAGGGCCTCCGCGATGCGGAACAGTTCGGCGGCGGAGTAGCTGGGAAAGCTGATGCGGGTGGCGAACCTGGACGCCAGGCCGGGGTTGGTGGCCAGGAAGGCGTCCATCTCCTTCTCGTATCCGGCCAGGATGACGACCAGCTGGTCGCGGTCGTCCTCGGCCCGCTTGAGCAGGGTCTGGACGGCCTCGTTGCCGAACCGGTCGGCCTGGCCGTCACCCTCGTTGACCAGGGAGTAGGCCTCGTCGACGAACAGCACTCCGCCGAGGGCGCTGTCGATGAGCTCGTTGGTCTTGATGGCGGTGGCGCCGAGGTACTCGCCCACGAGGTCGGCGCGCTGGGCCTCCACCACCCGGGAGGTGGGCAGGAGGCCGAAGGAGTGGAAGATCGTGGCGAGGGTACGGGCGACGCTGGTCTTGCCGGTGCCCGGCGGCCCGGAGAAGACCAGGTGGCGCAGGGGGCGTTCCACGGACAGTCCGGCGTCGGCGCGCAGCCGGGCGGCCTCGATGGAGGCGGCGATCCCCCGGACCTGCTGTTTGACGGGGTCGAGGCCGATCATGCCCTCCAGCTCGGCCAGCGCCACGTCCACGGGGACGGGTTCCTCCGCACCGTCGGCGCCGTCGGCGGCGGCCGCGCCCCGGCGCGGAGTGTCCGAGCCCCGGCCGCGCAGCCCCTGGCCGCCCGCCTGACCGTCGGAACCAGCGGGGGTCCCGTTCCGGCCCGGCTTCCCGGAGGTGGTCCCCCGGGGTGCCTGGGCGTCCCGTGGCCCCGGCCCGGATCTGGAGGTGCTGTTCCTCCGCTTCTCGTCGTTCTCCCGGCTCTCCTTGGCCACCTGCCCGGAGGCGACCAGCCGCCAGACCAGGCAGGCTCCGGCCGCGGCGTAGAGCGCGGCGATCCCGGCTCCGGCAGGGAAGGGTTCGACGATCATGCCGAACAGGGCCACGGAGAAGCCGACGACCAGGCCCGCGGTGAGCGACAGCAGGGCGGTGTGCCAGGCCGGGAACTCACGGGCGCGACCCGCCGCGAGGACCACCAGGAGGGGCAGCGGCACGACCAGCAGGGTGACGGGCTCCCCGGTGAGGGGGATCTGGAACAGCGGCACGGCGATGGCGAGCCAGACCACCGAGACCACGACGGTGAGCAGGGCGTCGAGGGAGCGCATCAGGGCGGAGAACGCCACCAGCACGAGCAGCGTGCCGAGCAGGACGTTGAGCACCGGCAGGCTGAGGACGAGTGCCACGACGGCGACCACCGTGAGCACGACCAGGGCCGCCACCAGGCGGCGCCCGAGCGGAACCCGGTGGTAGGCGGCGCGTAGGCGGTCCAGTCCCGATGCGCGGTCCGGCCGCGCGGCGGCGGTGGAGAGCGTCTCGCGCGTCATCCGTAGCCCCTTCCTGCGTGGGGGTCGCGTGGTTGGCCCCGGGGTGGGCCGGGGTCGGAGGGGGCCGACTCCCGCGATGCGGCCGTGGGCCGGGTCGTCTTCCTCTGGTCCCGTGCTCGGCGGGCACGGCCCAGGAACAGCCTTGCCCCAAGTGGGGCCGGATGTCCAGTGCGGGGCGGCGTGTCGCGGGCCGCCCGGGCCCGGATCAGAGCAGCGGGATCTGACCGCCGGGGGCAGGGCGCACCTGGCGCAGGTGGCTCCATCGGGGCAGGTCGTCAAGGTAGGACCAGCTCATGCGGTGCTGGGGGGTGGGTCCGTGCTCGGCCAGGGTCGTGCGGTGCGTGGGCGAGGGGTATCCCGCCGCCCGCTCGAATCCGTAACCGGGGTGGACCTCGGCCAGCTCGGCCATGAGGGCGTCGCGGCGCACCTTGGCCAGGATCGCGGCGGCGGCCACGCTCACGCAGGTGAGGTCGCCCTTGACCTGAGTGCGCACGCGCCAGGGTCGACCGATGAAGTCGTGGCGGCCGTCCAGGATCACGGCGTCGGGGCGGGGCTCCAGCGCGTCCAGGGCCCGGCGGGCGGCCCGGTGCAGGGCCTCGGTCATGCCGACCTCGTCGATCTCCGTCGCCTCGGACCAGCCGAAGGCGTGGTCGGAGACCCAGGGTTCGATCTGCGCGGCGAGCTCGCGTCGGCGTTTGGGGGTCAGGCGCTTGGAGTCGGTGAGACCGGCGGGGGGCTCGCCCTCTCCGGGGATCGCGGCGCAGACCAGGAGGGGCCCGGCCCAGGCGCCTCGGCCCACCTCGTCCACACCGGCCACCACCCGGGCTCCGGAGGCGCGGAGTTCGTCCTCGACCTCGGAGGTCGGAGCGGGGGGCGGGTCGCTCTTCGGGGAGGGGCTGTTCTTGGGGGCAGTCGTCGTCGGCACGCCACAACCCTAGGACGGTCGGGTGACCTTCCGGGCCGGTTCTCCGGCGCCCGGGGCTTCGGCCGGGACCCGGGAGACGCCTTCGGGCCGGACCGATCGGGCTCACGACGACCAATCCGGCGGGTTTTGCGCGACTCACCGAGCGTGACAACGAGTCATGCGACGTGACGTTCGGTAGTTTCCGCTTGTTGGAACCGCCGTGTCGGGCCCCCGGGAGGAATGGACATGCAGCACACGAGGCCGAGAACACGGCCCGTACCCCCACCGCGGCTCCCGGCCCGCCCGTCCCCGAAGCGCCGGACCGCGCCGCCGTTCCTGCACGGTCGGCTCTACGACGTCATCGCCGCCGCGACCCGGGTGGGGGTGGGGTGGGTGTTCGCGGGATACGGCCTGGCCCTGCGCGGTCGGGTGGACCTGGTCGCGGACCGGCTGTCCGATTCCGGGGTGCCCGCCGCCGGGGTCGTCGCCCCCGTCGTCCCGGCGCTGCTCGTCGCGCTCTCCGTCTCCTTCGCCGTGGGTCTGCTCACATGGCTGACCGGCCCACTCCTGGCCCTGTCCGCCGTGGTCGGAACACTCACCACGACGGCCGCCGACCCGTCCCCGTTCGGATCGTGGGGGGCGACGGCGCTGGTCACGGCGGTGTGCGTGCTCATGGCGGTCGGCGGGGGGCGGTGGTCGTGGGACTACCTGGTCCTCGCTCCCCGTCCCCGGGCATCCCGGCGGCTCCGGCGCCGGGCCCGCTCCATGGCGCGGCGGAAAGCTCCGGCCATTTCGCCCCGCCGCCCCGAACACGCCCCGCCTCTGCTCTATCCTGTGGAGCAGGCCGCACCGCGTCGGCCGAATCGACTGTGACGCGGCCCGTTCGCGCCCCCACGGCCGTCCATCGGGCCCGCGTCGCCGTGTCCCGGATCCGATGGAGGAATCGCCATGTCCGCCTCAGCTTCCGGCCCGAACCCTGACGGGTCCGTGGCCAAGCTGATCGAGATCGCCGAGAAGCCGACGCCGGGCCAGCGACTGATCAGCTGGGCCTCCCGTCCGCCCGGTCGCCTCTACATCCCCGCCTGCGCGGTGATCGGACTCGTCCTGCTCTTCGAGGACAGCATGCCCGCCGGGCACCTTCCCACGTTCGTCATCGGTCTCGGCGGCGGCCTCCTCCTCGCCGGGATGGGCGCGCTCCGCCTGGGCATCGCGCTGGCCGTGGCCCGGCCGATGATCCGCCACTACTGGCTGCGGTGGATCTCCGCCCCGCTCATCGCGTTCGTGGCCCTGGGCCTGGCCGTCGCGGACGTGCCCCTCCAGACACGCGTGCAGGCCTCCTCCGAACAGCTCCTCGAACTGCGCGACGCGGTGGCCGACCCCACGACCATCCCCCGCAACGGGGAGTGGACCGGCCTGTACTCCCTGCGCAGCGTGTCGGTGACCGGCGACGTCACCCACTACGAGGTGGAGAAGGCCGGGCTCCTCCAGCCCGCCGGGCTGGCGCACAGCACCGAGGAGATCCCTGTGGGGGTCTTCGTGCCCGGCCAGGGATCGCGGATCTACGAGCACGTCTCCGGTGACTGGTACGTCTGGGTCGACCACTAGAGCGGAACGGACCCCCTCTTTACTCGGCGCTGTCCCGCTCCAACCTGGCTCTCACCCTCGACGTGTAGACAGGACGCGTCCCCCGGGAGACACCCTCGCGGTGCTCCCCCACGGCAGTCTCGCCACCCGAGAAGAGGAACCATGCGCGAGTTCGCGCTCACCCTTCACCTGCGTCTGCACGACTCCCTCACCGCGCTGCGCCGAGCCCACGCCATCGGCGACGACGACCTGGCCGTCGCCCAGGCCGGAGAGGTCGAGGACCTGGTGGAGATCGCCGCCCGGCACGGGATCGACATCGCCGGGTACGCGGCCCTGACCACCGCCAGCTGAGCCCGCGCTCCGGTCACACACGCGAGGGCCCCGCCCCCACCCGTACTCCGGGTGGGGGCGGGGCCCTTCACGTTCCGCCGTTCCGTACGGTCGGTCAGCGGGGATCAGCGCTTGCCGCGACCGCCCCCGTAACCGTCACCGCGCTCGAACTGCTGGCGCATCGCGGTCTCCTGCTGGCTCTGGTACTCCTCAGCCATCTGCTGCTGGCGTCCGGCCGCGGCGGCCACCGAACCCTGCACGCCGTCGAGGACGTCCTGCGCGGACGGGGCGCCCAGCGAGCGGGAGGAACCGCCACCGCTGTTGAGCACCTGCGGCAGCAGCTGGGCGGTGAGCAGCGTCGACAGTGCCGAGCCGTCTCCGGAGCCGCCCTCGGTCTGGACCACGACCGGGCGCGGTGCACGCTCGGCCAGCGCCGCGCCCACGTCCAGGCGGCGGCGGGCCAGCTCGTACTCCAGCACCGCCCGGTTGTCCCGGTACGCGGTGGCCAGCCGGTGCTGCGCCTTGGCCTCGTTCTCGGCGGCGACCAGGTCGGCCCGGCCGCGCGTCTCGATCTCGTACCGCACCCGCTGGGCCTCGGTCTCCTGCTCCTCCAGCATCTGCGCCACGTCCTTGCGCGCCTTGTTCAGGGAGGCGTTGACCTCGACGATCTTGGCGTCGCGGGTCTTCTTGGAGCGCTCGATGTCCATGAGCAGGGTGTCGATGCGGCGCTTGCGCGTGAGCTCCCACTCCTGCTCGTAGGCGACCAGCTCCTTGGCGACCCGTTCCCGGGTGGCCAGGTGCTGCTGGTACTGGCTGGGCAGCTGCACGTCCGGGATGTTGCAGCCGGTGATGGTGACGCCGTACTTGTGCAGCTGGGTGTTGAGCAGGCTGCGCATGTCCTCGACGTTGGAGCCGCGCAGGTCGTAGGCGGACTCCGTGTTGACCATGCGGCTGCGCTGGCGGATGGCGTCCTGCACCGCGCTCGACAGCACCAGGTCGAAGTTGCTCGCGCCGATCGAGGTGACGAACCGGTACGGCTCCTCGATCCGGAACTTCAGGAAGAACTCGATCGACTTCAGCGGCACGTTCTCCCGCGTGGGGCAGGCCAGCACCGGGGCGGTGTACGGGATCTCCGTGCGGGTGTCCACCACGAAGTCAACGCGTGACCACGGGTGCCACAGGTAGTGGCGGCCCGGGCCGATGCTCTTGGCGAAGGCACCGTACTTCGTGAGGATGCCGGTGGTGCCCTCCTCGATCTCCACGATCGCGCCGCGCCACCACCAGAGACCGGCGGCGAGCACGCTGAGGACGCCGACGAACAGGGTGGGCACCGCCAGGGCGCCGTAGGCGAGGCCCGCCACGGCGCCGCCGAAGGCGACGTTCAGCGACATCATCAGTGCGGAGCAGATCGCGAACAGGCCGAACCAGACCAGGATGGTCCAGCGCAGGCCGCGGTTGTCGCGGGGGATGACCACGGGAACGATGGCTCCCTGGTCACCGCCGCGCAGCAGACCCGCGAGGTCGCTCCACGAGGCCAGGGACTCCTTGATGTTGGAGCCGCCGCCGGGATTGAAGGACTCACTCATCTACTGACCTCCCGGGTGCTGGCCCTCGGAACCGCCCTGCGACCACGGGGGCAGCGGCGGGTCCTGCGGGTTCTGGAACGGTGCGCCGGAGGGCTCCGGCGGGTCGACGGGGGCGGACTCGGAGATGCGCTCGTCGATGGCGTCGTCGCTCACCGACTGGCGGATCTCCTCCACCAGGTCCTCACCCGGGTCCTCGGCCGAGGGGCGGCGCTCGTCCGCCTCGTCCTCGACGATCGCGCTGATCTCCTGCTGGCGCTCGGTGATGCGGGCGTTGATGGCGCCCAGACGCTCGCGGATCGCGGCCATGTCCTCGTCGGAGAACAGGGCGGCGTCGGTCTGACCGATGATCTCCTGGGCGATCCGCAGGTAGTCGACACTGGCGCCGTCACCCGAACCGATCCGCAGCACCTGCGGGAGGCTGTCCGCGACCGACTCCAGCTTGTCCAGGAGGTTCTCCCGGAAGCGGTAGTTGAGGATCTCGGGGGCCTCGGCGGCGCTGACCGCGCGGATGTCCAGGGCCTGCGCCTGGAGGAGCGCGGCGTTGGCGTTGGCCTCGGACTCGGCCTCCACGAAGCGCTGTCGGGCCGTGGCGCGGGCCCGGTTGGTCTCGCGCTCCAGGGCGGTGTCCATCTGCGCCTGGTACTGGGCGATGTCGGCCTGGATCGCGGAGAGCGTCTCGTTGAGGGTGGCGAGCTCCTTGTTCAGGTCACCCTCGTTCTGCTCCTTGCGCAGCTGGAGCTCGTACTCGAAGGTGTAGGCGTCCTTGGCGACGCGGACCATCTCGGGCGCCGCCAGGTCCATCCGGTACTCCTGGCTGGAGGGCTCGGCGTGGGTGATGTTGGCGCTGGTCAGAACCACGATGCCGCCGAACTGGCGGTTCAGGGAGTCCAGCAGGGCCTGGGTGCTCTCCCCGACCATGTCGTAGATCGCCGAGGCCTCCTGCTCGTAGATGAGGCTGCGGGTGGTCTCGCTGATGGCGTTGTTGAGCTTCTCCTGGAAGCCCGGGACGCCGCCCAGCGTGTAGACGAAGTCGGTGGCGTTCTCGATCTTGAACTGCACGAAGAGGTCGACCGAGGCCTGGACGCCGCTCTTGGTGGGGGCCGAGCGGATCGGGGCGTTGAACGGGTACTCGCGCGTGGTGTTGACGATGTAGGAGACGCGCTTCCAGGGGTTGAACAGGGTGACCCTGCCCGGCTGGTAGAGGTTCTCCATCTTACCGAAGCGGGTCACGATGGCCTGGCAGCCCTCGGGAACCATGACCATGCCCTGGCGCCACCACATGAAGCCGGTGACGGCCGCGGTGATGATCCAGTAGTGGACCCCGAAGAGGGGGTTGAGCAGGGGATTGGCGCCCGTGACCATGGCCGTGGCGGCGGTGGTGGAGAAACCGACGACGCCGATGACGACCAGGGCGATCGCCGGGAGCATCGTCACGAAGGTGCGTCCGCGGGGGATGACCATCGGGCAGATGACGTGGACGGGGCCGCCCCGGCCGCGCTCGTAGTAGCTGCGGTTGAGGGCCTCGCCCGCGTTGCTGAGCGAGGTGGTCTTCTGCTCGATCCGGGTGTCCACGGAGGCACCCTGCTCGCGTGCCGCGACGAAGTCCCGGGGATCGAGGCCGCCCTCCGAACTCTGACCGGACCGCTGGCCGGTCACCTGGCCCGCGGCCTGTTGGACTGCGTCGGTCACGGCCTGACGCGGGTCGCCCCCCTGGGCGACCGCGCTGGCCGCGCCGCGCACCGTTTGCGCGAACGACATAGGCATGCACTTCCTTGAGACGGAACGTCGGGAACTATCGGCTTCGACGTCGCGTACCGCGATCTGGTTCCAGCTCGGGGCGGGTCCGTCGTAGGACAAACCGGTAGTGGTCGGGCCCTAGCTTGTCACGGTGGCCAGCCGAAACCCATGGGTCGTGTCCCGAGCGTGACGCGGTATCGGCCACACGGTGACCCACGCGCGCCGGATGGCGCGCCCCCGAGGGCGGGGCTAGCCTCGTCATGACCGAAACTCACGGAACGGGAGCCCTCGATGCCCGCAGTACCCAGTGCCGTCCTGACCACCGCCGGGCTGATCGGCGGCTACTCCGTGGCACGCGCCACCGGCAACCGGCCCCTCGGCGGCGCCGTCCTGGCCGGGTTCGGCGCCGCGGCCTTCGAGACCACGCGCCGCAGCACCGGCCTGGGCACCGCCATCGCCCTGACCGGCGTGTACGTGGCCGCCTTCGGCCTGTCGCACCCGCTCGCCAGGAAGGTGGGCTCGTGGCCCGCCGTCCTGGGGGTGACCGCCGCGACCGCCGCCGTCGCCGTGGCCTCCAGCGACCGATCCGAGGCCTAGCGTCCGTGGATGTAGGCCTCCAGCTGGGCCCGGTCGTTCTCGAGGACCCGTAGACGGCTCTTGACCAGGTCACCGATGCTGACGATCCCGGCCAGCCGCCCCTCCGAGGTCACGGGGACATGGCGGAACCGGCGCACGGTCATGCGTTCGCTGACCTCCTCGACGGAGTCGTCGGGGGTGCAGGTGACCACGTCGGCGGTCATGATGTCGGAGACGGGGGCGGAGAGGACCTCGGGTCCCCGGCGCTCCAGGTGACGCACCACGTCACGCTCGGAGACGATCCCGACGAGGGTGTCGTCCTCCGCGACGACGACGGCGCCGATGTTGTGCCGGGCGAGTTCGGTGAGCAGCCGGGCGACGGTCTCCTCCGGGGCGACGCTCACCACCTCCGGGCCCTTCGCCCGCAGGATCGCGGCTATCAGCATGGGAACCACCTTCCGCCGGGGTTTCAGGGGGTACCCGCTCCCCTCCCCCGCCAACCACAGGTGTGGACCACGCCCCGGGACCGGGGTCCCGGGGCGCCGGCGGTCAGCTGCAGCCGCTGGTGGCGCCGCAGCCCTCGCACGCGTAGCAGCTGCCGGACGGGCGCATCCTGGTCCCGCACGTGGTGCACAGGGGCGCGTCGGCCATGAACCCCTCCGAGAAGTCCTCGCTGGGGTGCTTTTCCGGCGCCGGAGCCTCGGCCGGGGCGGCCGACTGCGCGTACGACTCCACCTGCACGGCGGCCTGGACCGGGTCCTCCCCGTGCAACCGGGCCTCGCGCTCCGAGGCGGAGAGCACCCCCAGCGCGGCCCGCTCCTCGTAGGGCAGGTGGTCCAGGGCCAGGCGGCGGAAGATGTAGTCCACCACCGACTGCGCCATACGGATGTCCGGGTCGTCCGTCATGCCCGCCGGGTCGAACCGCATGTTGGTGAATTTCTCCACGTAGGTCTCCAGCGGCACCCCGTACTGGAGAGCGATGGAGACCGCGATGGAGAAGGCGTCCATCACCCCGGCCAGGGTGGAGCCCTGCTTGCCGAGCTTGAGGAACACCTCCCCGAGACCACTGTCCGGGTAGGAGCCCGCGGTGATGTAGCCCTCGGCCCCGCCCACCGAGAACGAGGTCGTCTCACTCGGCCGCTTCTTCGGCAACCGCCGCCGCACGGGCTTCGGCGCCTCCACGGTCTCCCCGGCCGCACCCGAGGTGGACAGCGGCTGACCCACCTTGCAGTTGTCGCGGTAGACCGCCAGCGCCTTGAGCCCCAGGCGCCAGCCCTCGTAGTAGATCTCCTCGAAGTCGGTGACCGTCGCGGCCTCCGGCACGTTCACCGTCTTCGAGATCGCCCCCGAGAGGAACGGCTGGGTAGCGGCCATCATGCGCACGTGCCCCATGGGCTGGATGTACCGGCGTCCCATGGCGCAGTCGAACACCTCGTAGTGCTCCCGCCGGAGTCCGGGCGCGTCCACCACGTGCCCGTGCTCCGCCACGTGGTCCACGATCGGCGCGATCTGCTCCTCCTTGTAGCCCAGGTTTCGCAGCGCCCGGGGGATCGCCTGGTTGACGATCCGCATGGACCCGCCGCCGACCAGTTTCTTGTACTTGACCAGCGAGAAGTCGGGCTCGATCCCGGTCGTGTCGCAGTCCATCATGAACCCGATGGTTCCGGTGGGGGCCAGGAGGCTGGCCTGGGCGTTGCGCCAACCGTGGCGTTCACCGGTCTCCAGGCACCGGGCCCACTCCCGGGTGGCGGCCTCGTGGACGGGTTCCTCCAGGGCCCCCACGGTGCGCAGGTCGTCGTTGGCGGCGGCGTGCTTGCGCATGACGCGTGTGTGCGCCTTCTCGTTGCGCCCGTATCCCTCGTAGGGGCCGACCACACCGGCCAGTTCGGCGCTGCGACGGTAGGCGGCGGCGGTCATCAACGAGGTGATCGAGGCCGCCACGGCCCGCCCGCCCTCGGAGTCGTAGGCGTGGCCGGTGGCCATGAGCAGGGCGCCCAGGTTCGCGTAGCCGATCCCCAACTGCCGGTACGCGCGGGTGGTCTCCCCGATCCGCTCCGTGGGGAAGTCCGCGAAGGTGATGGAGACGTCCATCGCGGTGATCACCAGTTCGACGAGGCTGGTGAACCCCTCGACGTCGAACGTGTCGTCCTCGCGCAGGAACTTCAGCAGGTTGACCGAGGCCAGGTTGCAGGACGAGTCGTCCAGACTGAGGTACTCACTGCAGGGATTGCTCGCGCTGATGCGGCCGGTCTCGGGGTTGGTGTGCCAGTCCTGGATGGTGCCGTCGTACTGGATGCCCGGGTCGGCGCACTCCCACGCCGCACGGGCCATCCGGTGGAAGAGCTCCTTGGCGTCGACGGTGGCGACGACGTCGCCCGTGGTACGGGAGGTCAGGCCGAACTCGGAACCGGTCTCCACGGCGCGCATGAAGGCGTCGGACACGCGGACGGAGTTGTTGGCGTTCTGGTACTGGACGCTGAACATGTCGTCTCCGCCCAGATCCACGTCGAAGCCCGCGTCGCGCAGGGCGCGGATCTTGTGCTCCTCACGGGACTTGGTCTCGACGAACTCCTCGATGTCGGGGTGGTCCACGTCGAGTACCACCATCTTGGCGGCCCGGCGGGTGGCGCCGCCGGACTTGATGGTCCCGGCGGAGGCGTCCGCGCCGCGCATGAAGGAGACCGGACCCGAGGCCGAGCCCCCGGAGGACAGCAGTTCCCTGCTGGATCGGATACGCGACAGGTTCACGCCCGCGCCGGAGCCGCCCTTGAAGATCAGCCCCTCCTCCTTGTACCAGTCCAGGATCGACTCCATCGTGTCGTCCACGGAGAGGATGAAACACGCGGAGACCTGGGCCCTGGACGAGGTTCCGACGTTGAACCAGACCGGCGAGTTGAAGCTGAACAGCTGGTGGGCCAGGGCGTACTTGAGTTCGTGGTCGAAGACCTCGGCGTCCTGCCCCGTGGCGAAGTAGCCGTGCTCGCGTCCGGTGCTCGTGTACACGTCGACGACCCGGTCGATGAGCTGCTTGAGGCTGGTTTCGCGTTCCGGAGTGCCGACGGCCCCGCGGAAGTACTTGCTCGCCACGATCTGGGTGGCGTTCACCGACCAGGTGGTGGGGAACTCGACGCCGCGCTGCTCGAAGTTGACGGTGCCGTCGCGCCAGTTGGTCATGACGACGTCGCGGAGTTCCCATTCGAGGGTGTCGTAGGGATGGACGCCCTCGGTGGTGTTGACCCGGCCGACGCGCAGGCCCCCGCCCTCGCGCCTGGTCGTACCGCTCGTCTTTCGCGCCATGGCGGCGCCTCCCCCGAAGGTCATGCGCGGACCCGGCGGTGACCGCGCGGACGTTCATGTGTTCGGGATGGTGCGGAGGTACGGTGTTCGCCGTGCTCCCGCCCACCTCGCGGTGGCGGTTCCGGGTTCCCTACCCGGTGGTGTCGACCGCGGGCTCCGCCTGGCCCTCGCGGTCCTCTCGCAGGCTGGCGATCTCGGCCTCGAAGTCCGCGAGGCTCTCGAACCCGCGGTAGACGCTGGCGAAGTGCAGGTAGGCGACCTCGTCCAGGTCACGCATGGGACCCAGGATGGCCAGGCCGATCTCGTGGGCGGGCACCTCGGCCACGCCGCGCCCCCGGATCTCCTCCTCGACCTGCTGGCCGAGCTTGGCCAGCGCGTCCTCGGAGACGGGGCGGCCCTGGCAGGCGCGGCGCACCCCGGCGATGATCTTGGTACGGCTGAAGGGTTCGGTGACCCCGGACCGCTTCGCCACCATGAGCAGGACCGTCTCCTGCGTGGTGAAGCGGCGTTCGCAGACGGGGCAGGTCCGACGGCGCCGGATGGCCGCGCCGTCGTCGGTGGACCTGCTGTCGATCACCCGGGTGTCCGGATGACGGCAGAACGGACAGTGCATCCCGGTTCACCTGGCTTTCCTGTACCCGACCAACAACCCTTGGAGTCTACTTAACCACAACTTATTGACCACGGCCCCCGCGTCAACACCAGATGTTGTGGTCGAACCTAGGCGCTCAGGCGGACACCCGCAACCCGGCCCACGGCGTGTCCCCAATCCGGCGGCGGAGGCCGCCAAGGAACGGGGTTCGAGGAGGTGGAAACGGGGGTGCGCGACTCCGGAAGCCGAATCCCAGGATAAGGGGGCGGGGACGCGCCGCCCGACGCCCGCCACACCGAACCGCCGACCGAATTCCCCTCCCCCCCGAGGCCGTGGAGCGACGGCGGGGCACGGCGAGACGAACCCCATACCGGATCCCGCATTCGACGGACAACGGCCACCGCACGCGTGTACACACATAAGTCCGGCCACCGGAAATCGGCGCGTGAAAACACAAAGGGAAATCCCTCCGCGACCCCGTCCACGGACTCTCGAACGCTTGTTTGATATCACCGTGTGCAACGACTAAAGTTGACCTTGATTTCACACCGGCTTCGCCGTCCGGTCCGCGTGGCCGGTGACCGGCCGCACACGCGCCCTGACCGAACCGAACACCGAGGAGGCCCGGCCGTGCCGGAGGAGAACCCCGGAGCCGTCGGCTCCGGACCCACCACCGTTCTTTCGCCCGTCGGCGAACCGGGCGCGTCCGTGCCCGACACCCCCAGGCTCACCGCGCGCCAGCAGAGTGTCCTCAACTGCATCCAGAGGTACGTCCGGGAACGGGGGTACCCGCCGTCCATCCGGGAGATCGGGGACACCGTCGGCCTGTCCAGCCCCTCCAGCGTGGCGCACCAGCTGAAGGTGCTCCAGCGCAAGGGGTACCTGCACCGGGACCAGAACCGGCCACGCGCCGTGGAGCTGCGGACCCCCGGCAGGGAGACCTCCCAGACCCTCACCCAGGAGGAGCTCACCGCCGACTCCACCAGGGCGGCCTCGGTCCCGCTGGTCGGCCGGATCGCCGCCGGTGGCCCGATCCTGGCGGAGGAGGCCGTGGAGGACGTCCTCGCGCTGCCGCGCCAGCTGGTCGGTGAGGGCCGCCTCTTCATGCTCACCGTGGTGGGCGACTCGATGATCGACGCCGCGATCACCGACGGCGACCTGGTGGTCGTCCGTCAGCAGCAGACGGCCGAGAACGGTGACATCGTCGCGGCGATGCTGGACGACGAGGCGACCGTCAAGGTGCTGCGCAGAGAGCCGGACGGGCACGTGTGGCTGATGCCGCGCAACGACGCCTACGAGCCCATCCAGGGTGACGAGGCCACCATCCTCGGCAAGGTCGTCACGGTCATGCGCAGGGTCTGAGCGCGGATCCCCGAAGCCGGGGGCGGTGGGTGGGCCGATACGCTGAGGACGTGTCGTCACCTGTCTCCGCCCCCGTGTCCCCCTCCCCGACCCGCGCCCTCCTGGCCGCGACCCTGGCCGCCGGGACGCTGCTGGTCTCCGCCTGCGCGCCCAGCGACGGCGGTGACGGGCCCGCCCTTCCCGGCGCCTCCGGGCAGGAGCGCGAGGTGTCCTTCGAGGGGGGCGGCTTCACGGTGCCCGGCACCTTCACCACCCCCGGGGGTGACGGGGGCACCGTCCCCGGGGTGCTCATCATCTCCGGTAGCGGCCCCACCGACCGGAACGGCAACGGCCCCGGGCGCCCCGAGGCCAACACCAACCTGAACCTCGCCCGTGTGCTGAGCGGGGCCGGTGCGGCGTCGCTGCGCTACGACAAGTTCGGCAGCGCCGACCCGGACGCCATGAGCGAAGCCGAGGAGGAGGCCCTCGACCAGCCGGTCGACCCCCTGGTCTTCGAGCGGCAGATGGCCGCCGCCTACGCGGAACTGGTCGCCCAGCCCGAGGTGGACCCCGAGCGCACCGTCATCCTGGGCCACAGCGAGGGCGCCCTGTTCGCCCTGCGCGCCCATGAGGTCCTCGACGCCGAACCGGCCCTGGTGCTGGCCGCCCCGCCCGGCACGCGCATGCTTGACCTGATCGACCGACAGCTGTCCGAGCAGGTCCGCACCGCCGAGGCCCAGGGCGGCGTCGGCGAGGTGACCGCCGCGACGATGCTCTCCGACCTGCGGGCGGGCCGGGCCGCGGTGCGCTCCGGCTCGGAGCTGCCCGAGACCGACTCCACCGGCCTGTTCGACGCGAACGGCGCGGACTACCTGGCGTGGATCGACTCCTTCGACCCGGTCGAGCTGGCCGAGGAGCTGCCCGGGGACACCCCGGTCCTGGTTCTGTGGGGCGACCGGGACGCCCAGGTCAACGAGGAGGAGATCGACCGGCTCATGACCGGTATGGACGGTGCCGAGCGGGTGGACCTGCCCGGCGCCGACCACATCCTGCGCGAGTACGACGACTCCCCCGGCGCCGCCGCCCTCGACGCGGACCGCGCCTTCTCACCCGACGTCACCCCGGCCCTGGAACGGTTCCTCGGCGGTCTGCGTTAGGCGGTCCCCGGACCGCGGGCCACCGGCCGGACTCGGTCGATCGCCCGGATCACCCGGGCGGGGACGCCCGCGAGGAAGTCCCGGCCGCCGGAGCGTTCCGCGACCGCGACGACGCCGGGCCGCCTCGCGCGTCGACGGCCGCTCCGCCGCCACCGGCGGGAGCATCCGCGGAACACGCCCTAGTCGTCCTGGTCGTCCCCGGAGGCGGGCAGCCGCTCGACGACGGCACGGGCGAGGACTTCGGCGTCCTCGGCCGCGACCGCCCCGTCCACGGACCCCACCGCGTCGTAGTCGGTGGCGGCGGTGTAGCAGGACTCGACGTACAGGTTGGAGACCCGCACGCCCACACAACCCACCTCGAACGCGCCCTCCTCCACCCACGTGAGGGCCTCGTCGCCCAGGCCGTCCACCGGCTGGGCGTCGTTCCCTCCCGCCGTGGAGCGCAGGGTGTCGGCGGCGGTCTCCTGGCCGCCCTCGACCGGGGCGGCGACCATGACCAGGGTGGCGGCGGAGGGCACGGACTCGCCCGCACCCTCGGGGGTGGCCCAACGGCACTGCCAACCGGTCCCGAAGGCGTCCTGGGCGGTGCCGACGGTCTCCTCGATCTCGCTCTCGTAGCCCGGCACGAGTTCCGCCAGGGCCTCGGTCTCGCCGACCCCGCACTCGGGCGCGGCCTCGAACTCGCCCTCTTCCACGCCGTTGCCCAGCAGGTACCAGGCGAGCCAGCCCGCGAGAGCCAGCACGGCCACGATCAGGACGACGAGCAGGGTGACGGCCAGGCCCCGGCTCTGCGGCGGTGCGGCACCGGGGTCCTCCGGCTGACCGAAGTGCCGGGGTTCGGGATACGGGCCGGTCACAGGGCCTCCCCCAGCTGGTCGGCGAAGGCCACGATGGTCTCCTCGGCACGGTCGAAGGCCACCGGGTCGTCCTCGTCCACGGCGGTGTAGGAGACGCGGACCAGCAGGTTGTCGGTGTGGAAGGCGAGCTCTGCGGTGCCGGGGACCTGGCCGCGCCAGACCTCGGCCTCGGCTCCCGACCCCAGAACCACGGACGCGCCGCGCGGGGGCACGAGCGCGGCCTGGGCCAGGGCGGCGGACGCGTCACCGGTCACGGTCGGCTCGGCGGAGGCGTCGGTGAAGCGCGCGGTCAGGTCCACCCTCAGGACCCCCTGCTGGTCACCCCCGAGCCCGGCCGTGGTCCACACGCACGCGGTGCTGTCACCGCCCGCCAGGGGGCCGCCGTCGTCCGACTCCAGGACCGCCCCGGGCAGCGCCTGGGCGACCGCGTGCTCGGGGACCACTCCGCACGGGGGCGCGGCGGTGTAGGCGTCACCGCCCCCGGGCTGGTCCGGGTCGCCCCCGGCGATCCAGAGGCCGCCTCCGACGGCGGCCGCGGAGACCACCACCGCGCCCGTCACCACGATCGCCGCCCGCACCCAGGGTCGTGGTCCAGCACCCGTCGCAGAGCCCACCCGGCCACCGCCTCCCAATCAGTTGTCACGCTCAAGGTAGAGGGCGGTGGTCGCCACCGCGACCACCGCCCCGCGCGACGGATCAACCGACGACGATGTTCACCAGCTTGGGCGCGCGGACGATCACCTTGCGCACGGTCTTGTCACCGATGAAGCCCTGGGCCTTCTCCGAGGCCAGCGCCAGGCGCTCCAGCTCGGCGGGGTCGATGTCGGGGGACACCGACAACTTGTCGCGAACCTTGCTCTGCACCTGCACCACGCAGATGACGGACTCCTGGACCACCAGCGCCGGGTCGGCCTCGGGCCAGTTGCCGACGGCCACCGAGCCGCTGTGGCCCAGCTTCTCCCAGCCCTCCTCCGCGATGTAGGGCGCGAACAGGGACAGGGCGACGGCCACGAACTCGGCCGCCTCGCGCACGGCCGGGTCGGCGGCGCCGGGGCCCGAGTCGATCGCCTTGCGGGCGGCCGACACCAGCTCCATGCAGCGGGCGATGGCGACGTTGAACCGCTTGTCCTCGACCAGCGCCGTGATCTGCTCGATGGAGCGGTGCGTGAAGCGGCGCAGGTCGGTGTCGCCGGTGGCCGGGTCGGCGCCGGGGACGCTGGCCGCTCCGGCCTCGCTCATCACGCGGTAGGCGCGGTTGAGGAACTTCTGCGCGGCGACCACGGACACGTCCGCCCAGTCGACGTCCTCCTCGGGCGGGGAGGCGAAGAGCATGGTCAGCCGGACCGCGTCCACACCGTAGGCGTCGATCTCCTTGCCCAGGTCGACACCGTTGCCCAGCGACTTAGACATCGCCCGGCCCTCGTTGATGACCTGGCCCTGGTTGGTGAGGCGGCGGAAGGGCTCGGTGAAGTCGAGCATGCCCATGTCGTACAGGACCTTGGTGAAGAAGCGCGCGTACATCAGGTGCAGCGTCGCGTGCTCCTTGCCGCCGATGTAGTGGTCGACGGGGCCCCACTTGTTGACCTCGTCGGTGTCGAAGGGGGCCGTGTCCAGGTGCGAGGAGACGTAGCGCAGGAAGTACCAGGACGAGTCCACGAAGGTGTCCATGGTGTCCGTGTCGCGCTCGGCCGGACCGCCGCAGGACGGGCAGTCCACGTGCAGCCACTCCTTGGCGGCGGCCAGCGGGGAGATGCCCTTGGGGGCCAGCTCGGCGCCCTGGAGGTCGGGCAGCGTGACCGGCAGCTGCTCGTCGGGGACGGCCACCTCACCGCACGAGGGGCAGTGGATGATCGGGATCGGGGTGCCCCAGTAGCGCTGGCGGGACAGCAGCCAGTCGCGCAGGCGGTAGTTGACCGTGGCGTCGCCGGTGCCGCGCTCGCGCATGATGCCGATGATGCGCTCGATGGCGTCGGTCTTCGTCAGGCCGTCCAGCGGGCCGGAGTCGCGCAGCACGCCCTCACCGGCGGTGGCCACGCCGGTCTCGGCGGGGTCGGCCTCGCCGGTCTCGACCACGACCCGCACGGGCAGGTCGAACGCGAGGGCGAAGTCCAGGTCGCGCTGGTCGTGCGCGGGGACCGCCATGATCGCGCCGTGGCCGTATCCGGCCAGCACGTAGTCGGCGGCCCAGACGGGCATGCGCTCGCCGTTGACCGGGTTGATCGCGTGGCGGCCCAGGAACACGCCGGTCTTGGGGCGCTCGGTGGTCTGGCGCTCGATGTCGGAGAGCTTGGCGACGTCCGCGCGGTAGGCCTCGAAGGCCTCGCGCTGCTCGGGCGCGCACAGGTCCTCGGCCAGGTCGGCGTCGGCCGCCACCACGAAGAAGGTGGCGCCGTACAGGGTGTCCGGGCGGGTCGTGTAGACGGTGACCGGCTCGTCGCGGCCCTCGATCTCGAAGTGCACGTCGGCGCCGCTGGAGCGGCCGATCCAGTTGCGCTGCATGGCCAGGATCTCGTCCGGCCAGCGGCCGTTGTCCAGCTGGTCCATGTCGTCCAGCAGGCGCTGGGCGTAGTCCGTGATCTTGAAGTACCACTGGTTGAGGGCGCGGCGCTCGACGTCGGCGCCGCAGCGCTCGCACCTTCCCTGTACGACCTGCTCGTTGGCGAGCACGGTCTGGTCCTGCGGACACCAGTTGACCAGGCCGTCCTTGCGGTAGGCCAGCCCCCGCTCGAAGAAGCGGGTGAACAGCCACTGGTTCCACTTGTAGTACTCGGGGTCACTGGTGTGCAGGCGGTGCGACCAGTCCAGGGCCAGGCCGTAGCGGCGCATCGAGGAGGCCTGGGTCTCGATGTTGGCGTACGTCCACTTGTAGGGGTGGTCGTTGTTCTTGATGGCCGCGTTCTCGGCGGGCAGGCCGAAGGAGTCCCAGCCGACCGGGTGCAGGACGTTGTCGCCGCGCTGGAAGCGGTAGCGGCCGATCACGTCACCGATGGCGTAGGCCTCCGCGTGGCCCATGTGCAGGTCACCGGAGGGGTAGGAGAACATGTCGACGATGTAGGAGCGGGGGCGCGTGTCGCCCGGGTCCATGGTGGCCTCGAACGGAAGCTCGGCGGCCCAGCGCGCCTGCCACTTGTCCTGGAGGGCGCGGGCGTCGTAGGTGTCGCCCGTCGTCTGGTCGCCGTCTACCGCTGTCATCGCTGAGTGTTCCTTAGCCGGTTCTGGGTGTGTTGCCTTCAGGTTAGCGGCTGCGGTACCCGGCCGAAGACCGGATTTCCGCCATCCGGGACGCACCTCGAACCTGGGCGTCCTCACGGAGGGTGATCGCGACACCGGTGGTCTTTCGGACCCTCGGCCCCTCCACACCGACCGCTCGGTTTGTTACTCTGCCGTCAAAGTGGCGCAGAACACGCGATTCAGGTCACACCCTGTCTCTCGTCTCACCGGTCCGGATTCACTTGTCTGCGGAGGCCCCCATGTTCAACCTGTCCGCTCTCCTGGAGGACGGCGCCCGTTCCGCGCCCGAGAAGGAGTGCCTGGTCTTCGGTGACACCCGGCTCAACTACGCGATCACCGACATGATCGCCAACCAGGTGGCCAACCTGCTCGTCTCCCGGGGTGTCCGTCCGGGTGACCGGGTGGCGCTGGCCAGCCCCAACCTTCCGTACTTCCCGTTCGTGTACTTCGGCGCGCTGAAGGCGGGCGCCGTGGTCGTCCCCCTGAACGTCCTGCTCACCCCACGTGAGATCGCCTACCACCTGGAGGACTCCGGCGCCAGGGCGCTCTTCGCCTTCACCGGAAGCCCCGAGCTCCCGCTGGGCCAACGCTCCTTCGAGGCGTTCAACCAGGTGGAGGGCTGCGAGATCTTCGTGGACATGCCCGCCACCGCCGGGGCCACCGAGTCCACCATCGAGGGCACCGACACGATCTGGGCGGCGTTGGCCGGACAGCCGGGCACGTTCGAGACCGTGCAGTCCGGGGCCGACGACACGGCCGTCATCATCTACACGAGCGGCACCACCGGCAAGCCCAAGGGCGCCGAACTGAGCCACCACAACCTGATGATGAACGCGGTGGTCGCGTCCAGCCTGGTCAACGCGCACCCCGACGGACGCGACGTGTCCCTGACCGTCCTTCCCCTCTTCCACATCTTCGGCCAGACCGTGATGCTGAACGCGTCGCTGTACCGCCACGGCACCATGGTCCTCATGCCGCGCTTCGACGGGGACCAGGCGCTGGAGCTCATGCAGAAGGAGGGCGTCACCGGGTTCGCCGGGGTCCCCACCATGTACTGGGGTCTGCTCAACGCCGCCCGGAACGCCGAGCTCGGCCGGTACGACCTGGAGGGCATCGCCGCGAACGTGGTCGACGCCGTCTCCGGTGGTTCGGCCCTGCCCGGTCAGCTGGCCGAGGACTTCACCAAGCTCTTCGGCGTGGGCATCAAGGAGGGCTACGGCCTGTCCGAGACCTCCCCCGTGGCCTCCTTCAACAACCCCGCCACCGGCGCCAAGACCGGCTCCATCGGCCGCCCGGTCTGGGGTGTGGAGATGAAGCTGATCGACCCCGAGTGGAACGAGGTGGTCGGGGAGGGTGACCGGGACCCGGTCGGGGAGATCGCGGTCCGGGGACACCTGGTGATGAAGGGCTATCACCACCGCCCCGAGGTGAACGCCGAGGTGATCAGGGACGGGTGGTTCCGCACCGGGGACATCGCCCGCCGCGACGGGGACGGCTTCTACTTCATCATCGACCGTTCCAAGGACATGATCATCCGTGGCGGCTTCAACGTGTACCCCCGCGAGGTCGAGGAGGTGCTGATGACCCACCCGGCGGTCAGCCTGGCCGCCGTGGTGGGCGTGCCGCACGAGAGCCACGGGGAGGAGGTCAAGGCGTTCGTGATCCTCCAGGAGGGCGCCGAGACCTCCGTCGAGGACCTGGTCGCGTTCGCCCGCGAGCGGCTGGCCGCGTACAAGTACCCGCGCCACGTCGAGTTTCGCACGGAGCTGCCGATGACCTCCACCGGCAAGATCCTCAAGCGCGAACTGCGCGACGCCTAGGAGACGGTGCCCCGGTCGTCCGACCGGGGCACCGCGCCCTCACGGGGCGACCATCCTCCGCGGTCCTCGCGGTTAGCCCTTGACGGCACCCTGGACCAGGCCGGAGACCATCCATCGCTGGACGAGGATGAAGAACACCATCACCGGAATGGTGATGATCGTCGAGGCCGCCATCACGTGGCCCCAGTCGTTGGCGTACTGGCCGAAGAACTGGCGCAGGCCCACGGCGACCGTGTAGTTCGTGCTCTGCGTCATGAAGGTGAACGCCAGCACGAACTCGTTCCAGGCGACGATGAACGAGAAGATCGCCGTGGCCACCAGCCCCGGGGCCACCAGCGGGAACAGCACCTTCCAGAACATCTGCGGCCAGGTCGCGCCGTCGATGTAGGCGGCCTCCTCCACCTCCTTGGGGACCGCCGCCACGAAGCCGCGCATCATCCACACCGCCAGGGGCAGGGACAGCGCCACGTAGACGATGCTCAGCCCGATCACCGTGTTGAGCATCTGGAGGTCGCGCACCTGGATGAACAGCGGGATGACCAGCGCCTCCAGGGGCACCATCTGCACGATCAGGATCATCACCAGCACGGCGGTGCGGAACCGGAAGCGGAAACGCGCCACCGCCACGGCCGCCAGCATCGACAGCACGCAGGCGAAGGCCACGGTGATCCCGGCGACGGTCAGCGAGTTGCGCAGGTACCGGCCGAAGTTGCCCTCGGTCATGACGTACACGAAGTTGTCGAGCGTGAACGAGGTCGGCAGCAGCGCACCGGTCCCAGAGGTCGTGCTGTCCGAGAACGCGCTCATCAGCATGAAGTAGACCGGGAACAGCGTGAAGAACAGGAGCACGCTCACCCCGGCGGCCTTGCCGACCGTGCGCCAGACCCGGAGCGTGCCGCCCCGGCGCCGGGAGGCCCGGACCCGTGCCTCCCACGCTCCGGAGGACGTGTCGGGGGTGTGCGTCTCCAAGGGACCTCCTCGTCCGGGCGGGATTCGCGTCATCTCAGCTCCTCTTCCCGGAACAGCGCGCGCAGGTAGACGACGGTGATCCCCAGCAGGAGCAGCGTGAGCAGGGCCGCGATGGCCGAACCCATGCCGAAGTCGTTCTGCCCGAAGGACCGCACGTAGGCCCACACACCCAGGTTGAGCATCTGGGAGCCGCCGACGTCACCCCCGGGCATCAGGTAGATCTGCGCGAACACCTTGAAGTCCCAGATGGTGGAGAGCACAGTCACCACCGCGAACACCGGACGCAGCGTCGGGAAGGTGACGTGCCAGAAGCGCTTCCACGCGCCGGCGCCGTCGATCCGGGCCGCCTCGTGCAGTTCCTTGGGGACGGTGAGCAGCCCGGCCAGGACCGTGACCGCCACGAACGGGAACCCGCTGTGCACGATGTTGAGCGTCACGATCGCGTAGAACCAGAAGCGGTCGGCGAACCAGTTGTAGCCGGAGGGTTCGATCAGGCCCAGGGATTTCAGGGCCTGCGCCACGACCCCCTGGTCCACGTCGAAGATCCAGATCCACACGTAGGTGCCGCTGACGGCGGGCATCGCCCAGGCCACCATCACGCAGGAGACCACGACGACCCGCGTCACGGGCTTCAGGTTGGCCAGCAGCAGGGCGACGAGCGTGCCCAGCACGACGGTCGTGACCACCGCGACCACGGCGAACACGACCGTGTTGACCAGGACGACGCGCCACAGGTACGGGTCGGTGAGCAGGCTGACGTAGTTGCCCAGCCCGACGAAGTCCGAGTCCCCCGAGACCAGGTTGCGCAGCTTGAAATCCCGGAAGGACAGCCACACGATCCGGCCGATGGGGAACAGCAGCAGTACGCCGATGACCCCGAGCGGGGGCACCAGCAGGGCCCAGGGCAGGAGGGCGCGCCGCCCCCTCATACCCAGGAGCGGCGCGCGTCGGCGGCCGTCGGGCGGCCGGACCGGTGTGGCGGGTGGCAACTAGTTTCCCTCGTTGAGGATGGTCTCGATGGACTCGGCGGCGCGGTCGGTGGCCTCCTCCACGGTCGCTTCGCCGTTGAGGATGTCCTGCTGCATGCCGACGATGATCCCCTCGGCCTCCACCTGCGACCAGGCGGGGACGGCCGGGGTGCTCTTGCCCGCTTCCAGGAGCTGGACGGCGAACGGTTCGACCAGCGGGTCACCGGACTCGGCGTAGGCCTCGATCTCCGCGACACCGGCCGGGAAGAAGCCGCTCTCCTCGCCCCAGCGGTCGAAGTACTCACCCTGGGTGAGGAGGTCGACGTACTCCCAACCGGCCTCCTCGTTGCCGGTCCCCTCGAACACCGACAGCAGGGAGCCACCGGCGAAGGAGTCCATGTAGCCCTCCTCCTGGCCGGGAAGCACGAACGCGCCGAGCTTGCCCTCCAGGTCGGGGTTGGACTCGATGATGGCCTTGGGGTTGGAGCTGTTGGAGATGGCCATGACGGCGTCCTCGTCAGCGAGGGACTCCATGACGTCGATCTCGTTCCAGTTGACCGCGCCCGTGGTGGACAGGCCGTCCTCCAGGGAGAGGTTGGTGAAGAACTCGACCCCCGCGCGACCCTCCGGGGAGTTGATCGTGGAGGTCCAGGTGCCGTCGGACTCCTGGACCGCGACCTCACCGCCGCCGCCCCACACCCACGGCATGACCGAGTACTGGGCCTGGCCGGGCACCGGGAAGCCGATCATGCCGTCCTCGGCCTCGGCGAGCTCCGTGGCGGTCTCGCGCAGCTCCTCCCAGCTGGTCGGCTCCTCGTGGCCGTGCTCCTCGAAGATGTCCTTGCGGTAGATGATCGAGCGGATCGACGCGTACCAGGGCACCCCGTACGCGGCGTCGTCCACGACGCCCATCGAGTACATCTCCTGCTGGAACCGGGAGGGGTCGTCGACGTACCCCGACAGGTCGTGCAGGGCCCCGGCGTCGGCGAACTCCGGAGTGAAGGTGGTGCCCAGCTCGACGACGTCGGGCACGGTGCCACCCGCGATGGCCGTGGAGATCTTGTTCTGGGCGTCGGCCCAGGGCACGAACTCGACCTCGACGTCGATCCCGGTCTGCTCGGTGTAGGTCTCGTTGACCGCGTCGAAGAAGGCGCTGGCGTCCGGGTTGGTTCCCTCCATGATCCACACCTGGAGGGAGTCGGTGTCCCCGCCGCCGCCACCGCCCCCGCAGGCCGTCGCCGCGAGCACCAGGGTCAGTGTGGCCGCGGGAAGGGTGACGTACTCGTGTACTCGTCTGCGGGCCATCGGCTCGCCTCCCGTTTCTTTCGAGGGTCCCCTGAGGGTTGGTAGGAAACCTACGTAAAGAACGACATCTTGTGAAGTAAACCACTGCGACTTGTGTCTGACCTGTTAGGCAGGCGGTTCCGGCCGGTGTTTCCTCCCGGTCGTGCGGGTCGCCGTCAGTCGCTGAGACCGGTCACCTGGCGCAGGGTCGAGACGAGTTCGGCGCGTTTGTAGACGGCGAGCCCGACCGCCGCGCAGAAGGCGGCGAGCATGTGGGCGAACACCATGCGGTCGCCCTGCGCGAGGCGCTCGGCCGTCTCCTCCTCACCGATCGAGTGGGCCTCCCACGCGGTGGACACGGCGAACTCCAGCTCCGGCGGGAGCATCTCCGCGACGGTGCGCGCCACCGCCTCCCGCGAGTCGGCGGGTTTCCACACGACTCCGGTCTCCTGGACGCGGCGGCCGAGGAAGGCCGCGATCACCCTGAGCTCGGACAGGACGTCCTCGACGTCGTCCGCCGCCCGGGGGATGACCCGGTCCAGCTCCTCGCGGTTGTGGTCCGCGTAGGCGCTGATCAGCGCGATCGCGGTCTCCCTGACGTGCTCCGGCAGGTCGTGGTCGGGTGTCGGGGCGCCCTGGGGCGCGTTGTCGTCGGAGGACACGGTGTGGGTCCCTTCACGGCTGCTGGATCTGACGGCTCCATGATGCCGCGTCGACGCCGTTCCATGGCGCAGGCGGAGGCTGGGTGCGGGGGTGTCCGCGCAACGCGAACGCCCCCGCCCGGGACGGCCCATGGAGCGGCGATCCCGGTGGACGGCCGTGGTGGGCCGACGTGGGCTCGGTCAGAAGTTCGGCCGCAGCGGCATGTGCGCGTCGGTGCCGTCGAGCTTGACCCCCAGGATCTGGTGGAGCTGCACGACGTTCCGCTCGAAGCCCAGGACGCACCCGGCCATGTAGAGGCGCCACACGCGGGCGGTGCCCTCCCCCACCTCGGCGACGGCCCGGTCCCAGTCGCGCTCCAGGTTGGCGCCCCAGTGGCGCAGGGTCAGCGCGTAGTGCTCGCGCAGGTTCTCCTGGTGACGGATCTCGAAGCCGGCGTCGTTCATGGCGGTCTGGATCTGCCCGGGGCCCTCCAGCTCGCCGTCGGGGAAGACGTACCTGTTGATGACGCCCTTGGTGTTCATGGGCTTGAGGTTGTTGCTGGGACGGGTGATGCAGTGGTTCAACAGCCGACCGCCGGGCACCAGCTTGGCGTTGAGCGATGCGAAGTAGGGGTCCAGGTTCCGGGCCCCGATGTGCTCGGTCAGCCCGATCGAGCTGATCCGGTCGAAGCTGCCGTCCGGGACGTCCCGGTAGTCCATGTGCCGGATCTCGGCCAGCCCGGTCAGGCCCTCCTGAGCGATCCTCTTCGCGCCCCACTCGGCCTGTTCCTTGGACAGGGTCACGCCGACCGCCCTGACCCCGTGCTCACGAGCGGCGTGGCGCACCATGCCGCCCCATCCGCAGCCGACGTCGAGCAGCCGCATGCCCTTCTCCAGGCCCAGCTTGCGCGAGACCAGGTCGTACTTGCGGAACTGCGCGCTCTCCAGGGCCCCGTCGAAGTCGCCCACCCGGTCCAGGGCGCCGTCCTCCTCGTCGAAGACCGCACAGGTGTAGGTCATCGACGGGCCGAGGACCGTCTCGTAGAACTCGTTGGAGACGTCGTAGTGGTGGTGGATGACCTCGGCGTCGCGCTTCTTGGAGTGCCGAATCCCCCGCCCGAGCAGGGTGCCCCTCCGCATCTCCTGGGGCGGCGGCGGTACCCTGTTCACGAACTTCACCCACCCCACCGAGCCCACGATGGCGAGGAGGTCCCGGGGGGTCACGTTGACGCCCTCCGCGAAGGTGAAGTCCGCCATGTGTCTCAGCGCGGTGTACATGTCGCCCTCCAGCTCCAGGTGGCCGGAGACGTAGGCACGTGTCAGCCCCACCGCGTTGGGCGACTGGGCCAGGTAGTTGACGGCCACCGGGGTCCGCACGTTCACCGTGACCTCGCTGTCCGGGTCCCCCGCCGAGCTGCCGTCGTAGGCGGTGAACCGGATGGGCGCGTCGGGTCCGACGACACGCTCGAAGATCTCTGCAAGCCGCATGCTCATGTCCTTCCCTTCCGTACGCGGCCCCTGCCCACAGGTCGCCGCCCGGTGGTGCTGTCAACTCGGCGGTGGGTTCAGCGGTTGCGTACGCACTTGGCGTACAGGTCCAGGAGACGGCCTCGCGGGTCGTAGGCCTCCTTGAGGTCCTCGTAGTCGGTGCCGTTGTAGAGGGCCCAGAAGTCCTCCTCCGAGTAGAAGGAGTCCGAGTACAGGGACTTGTGGCCGCCCAGCCGGGTGACCTCCTCCTCGACCCTGCGGTTGTGGTGGGCCCCGCCCTGGCCGGGCCGGGTGTCCACCAGCCCCCAGAAGCCGAAGTTCACGTACAGGCGGTCGTTCTCCAGGGGGTAGAGCGGCCAGACGTGCTCGTCCGCGGAGAGTCCCTCGCGGCGGGGCTCACGGAGCCGGAGCGGGCACATCCACAGGGGGGTCATGCCGATCTCCGCGTGGTAGAAGTCCAGGAACTCCGCGCCGCGCTCCACCCCCACCTCGATGTCCTGGATGAGGGGCTCCTGACGCGGGCGGCCCCGGTAGTGGTTCAGGAGACGGGAGAATCCGGTGCGCCGGTCCCAGGCCACCAGCCTGCGGTAGACGTCGGAGCGCTTGAGGGAGCGCGGCCAGAACGGGCGCAGGAACCGGTTCTGGGTGCCGAAGGCGCGGGAGCACCAGAACCAGTCGGTGTCCCAGCGCCAGAGGTAGTCGTGCACGGTGAGGTAGTCGCCGGGCCCGGTGGAGCCGTCCTCGGGGTCGGCGTAGCGCGCGATCGAGCGGTAGTAGACGTCGTTTCCGGTGTAGTCGCTAGTCCAGGGCGCGTGGTCGGTGAAGCGGGCCAGGGTCACGTACAGCTCGTCGGGGCCGAACACCACCCCGTCCACGAAGTCCACGGGCCGCCCCTCGTGGGAGCCGTCGGCGCAGATCCGGGCGAGCGCGTCCATCGCTGTCGAGGAGTCGTGGAACCGCAGGTGGCGCAGGTGCACGTAGGGGGAGACGGGGTCGAGCTCCACCCGCAGGCGCAGTGCGTACCCGAGCGTGCCGTAGGAGTTGGGGAAGCCGTGGAACAGGTCGCTGTGCTCGTTGTCCCGGGTCGCCGTGACGACCTCGCCGGAGCCGGTGAGGATCTCCATCTCCTGGACCGCCTCGTGCGGGAGGCCGTTGTGGAAGGAGGAGGACTCGATCCCCAACCCGGTGACCGCCCCGCCCACGGTGATGGTGCGCAGCTGCGGCACGACCGTGGGCATGAGGCCGTGCGGGAGGGTGGCCGCCACCAGTTCCTCGTAGGTGGTCATGCCGCCGACGTCGGCCAGGCGCTCGACGGGGTCGATGGCGATGACCCCGGAGAAGGCCGACACGTCCAGGGCCGGGGCGGAGGACCGCTCACGGAACCGGAACAGGTTGGAGGTCGGTTTGGCCAGCCGCACGGGGGCGCCCTCGGGGAGGGCCCGGTAGTCGCTCCGCAGCCGTTCGACCGCCGCGACGTGGTCCGCGAGCCCCGTACCCGCCGACGGCCCCCGTGGGGACCGGGGGCCGGGATCGGATGTCGTACCGGGCTGTTTCGGAGTCATACCGGGTTCCCCTGACTGTTGACGACGCACAGCTTGGGTCGGCCAGGACCGGTGGTGGCGTGCCGGGGCAGGCCGATCCCCTCAGTTCTACCTAGCGGTATCGGTCCACGGCCACCCCATTTCGGTACGTGTCTTACCCACTCTCGGGCGGCGAAGGGTGCGGGTGGGGGCGCGGAGGCCGGGCGGCTCGGGGGGACCGGAGGCGACGACGCCGCTGTCACCTGGGGTGATGTGAGTGTTACCGGACGGTCCGCATAGGATGCGGTTCCGTGCGCATCGCTCTCGTTGACTCCGGTATCGGCATGCTGTCCACGGCCTCGGCCCTGCACGCGGCACGGCCCGACGCCGACCTGTACCTGTCCATGGACCCGGACCACATGCCGTGGGGGCCCCGTACCCCGGAACAGGTGATCGACCGGGCCCTGGCCGGGGCCCGTGCCGCCCTGGACGCGGCCGGTTCCCTGGACGCCGTGGTGGTGCCGTGCAACACGGCGTCGGTGCACGGTCTGAACCGGCTGCGCACCGAACTGGAACCGGACGTCCCGGTGATCGGGACCGTCCCGGCCATCAAACCCGCGGCCGCCGCCGGGACCCCCATCGCGGTGTGGTCCACCGAGGCCACCACCCGCAGCGACTACCAGCAGCGGCTCGTGGTGACCTTCGCCCGGGACGTGGCGGTGACCCCGGTCGCCTGCCTGGGCCTGGCCGAGGCGGTGGAGTCCGCGGACCCCGCGCGGATCGGCGCCGCCGTGGCGTACGCCGCCTCCCTCACCCCACCGGAGGTCCGGGGGGTGGTGCTGGGCTGCACGCACTACGACCTGGTGGACGAGGAGATCTCCCGGGCCCTCTCCGGCAGGGCGGAACTGTTCACCGCGGCCCGGGCGGTGGCCGCCCAGACCCTGCGCAGGGTGGGCGCGGCCGAGGGGAGCGGTCAGGAGAACGCGACCGCCCCGGCCTCCGACCGTCCCGGCCGGGTCACCGTGCTCGCCAGTGGCCGTCCGGCCGAGCTCCCCCCAGCGGCCCTCACCTACCCGGCGGGCCGTTCACTCCTGCCCCGTTGAGCACCCCTGTCCCCGGTGGCACCAGTGGGTGCGCTCAGCCGCCGGCCCCGAACCGCACGGCCCCCGCGGCCTCCCGCGTCTCCCGCACGGTCGGGTGGTCCGGGACCGGCTGGGGCTCCACCACCTGGGGTCGCACCGGAACCCACGCTGCGTCGTCCGCACGCGGGCGGTCCTGGGCCGTCTCCGGTTCCCGCAGCTCCGTGACCGGCCTCCGGTCCCCCGCCTGAGGGCGGTCCGGAACCGGCGGTGACTCCACCCGCGACGCGTGTTCGCGTACGAGCGCCCCGGCCGCCAGAGTGCGGACGAGGTCGCGCACCCCGGCCGTGTCGTTGTCGTGCAGAAGCGTCTCCAGGAGCGACAGGGCGGCGCGCTGGTCTCCCGGCTGTTCACGGACGTGGCGCCACTGGGGTTCGGTGGCCACGTCGGAGAGCATCAGGGTGCGGCCCACCTGTCCGAGCGCGCTCAGCAGCGCGGAGTCGTGCGGGCGCTCCATGAGCGCCACGTTCACCTGCTCCGCCTGCTGCTCGGGGTTGACCTCCTCGGCCTTCTGTGCCCGGAGGAAGTCGAGGATGCCGCCGGAGGGGGCCAAGGGGTGGGCGGCCTCCAACCCCCGCACCATCGATCGCACCTCCACCAGGTCACCGGTGATCTCCTCGGCGGCACCGAGCTCCCGGATGAGGCGCTCGGCGCGCTGCGCGGAGCACTCGGCCACCCACCGTGCGCCCCGACCGCTGGCCAGCCGGGAGGCGGCCAGGGCGAGCTCGGCGCCACGGCGGGGCGCCCCCACCCGCTCGAAGTAGCGGGACCAGGTGGTCACCCGGACGCCCAGCCGCCAGTCGTTGCGGACACTGCCCTGGCAGACCAGGTTCTCCACCGACTCCACCCACGCCGAACGCAGCTTGGGGTAGGTCTCGGCCTCCTCCACGGTGGGCAGGAGGCCGATGGCCTGGCGGGCGTCGCAGAGTCCCAGGCGGGCCAGCCAGGACAGCAGCCGGGCGCGCTCGAAGCGGATCATCCGCAGCAGGGCGGCGCGGCGCGGGTTGACGGCGGAACCGTCGCCGCCCCGTCCGCCCAGCTCGAGCTCGGCCTCCATCCGGTCCAGGGCGTCCAGGGCGTCGGTGTGCTTGTCCTGGTGGCGCAGGGCCCTGACGAGGGCGAAAACACCCTCCGCGCCGAGCACGGCGGGGCCGGTGGCGGTGTGGTCGTAGCGGCGCAGCTCCGCCTCGGCGCGGTCGGCCTGCCCCTCGTCGATGAGGAGGTGGACGCGGGCCAGGGTGAAGGCGGGCCAGGCCGGGGTGGCCTCCCAGCCGGACAGCCGGCGGGCGGAGAGGAGTTCGCGGCGCTGGTCGGTGGTGCCCCTGGCGTCGATGTTGGCGTGGCAGCGGACCAGTGTCTCCAGGGCGGAGACGGCCAGCGGCCCGTACTGGTTCGGCGCGGGTTCGTCCTCCACGACGGCCCTGGCCTGTTCCAGGGCGCGCCGACCCTCCGCCAGGGATCCCACGCGCACGGCGAGCGGCCAGTGCGCCAGGAAGAACAGGGTCGGCGGGCCGAACACCCCCGGGACCGAGGCCGGAACCGCCGTGGGCGCGGGGTTGTCGGACTTCCCGGCCTCGGCGACGAGGCGGCGGGCGGTGCGCATGGCCGACCTGGCCAGCGCCTCCACCTTGACCGCGTCGCCCGCTTCGCTGAGTACGGGCAGCTCGGTGACGGCTTCGGCGAGTTCGTCCTGTCCGGCGGCGCGGAGTTGACGTCCGGTCTCCCCCACCCATGTCCACATCGTCATGGTGTCTCCCCCCAGTGGCATGTGCGAACAGAACGTAGCAGCGTGGTGACAGAGCTGTCTGGAGAACGCGTGAACCCGGTGTGGGGGAGGCACTCCGGCTCGGCCTGTGGCGGATCACGGCCGATAGACTCGGAGGTGTACAGCGGACGGCTGGTACAGGGCGGCACGAGGGAGACATGAGCGCCGATGGGATGGCGAGACCGGTTCGGACTCCGTAAGGCCAACCGCAAGGGCAAGGCCCGCTTCGACCGCGCCGCCGAGGATTCGGACATCAAGGCGCTGATCGACTTCGCCAAGAGCCGGGTGGGGGTCGAGTTCTTCGTGGAGCCCGAAACCTTCGCCACACGGGCCACGGCGGTCGCCGTCGCCACGGACGGGGAGTGGATCCGGCGGCGCTGCGGCTCCCCAGACGTGATCCGCAAGGTCGCGAGCGACCTGGCCACGCCCGCGTACGACGTGCAGATCGTGGGTTATCCGCAGCGGATGCGGGACTGGACCGCGCGCAACAAGCGCGGTCTGTCCATGGACGAGTGAACCCTCGACCGGTGCGGGCGGAGCATACCGCCCCCGCGTGAGACCGGCCACGTCCACACCCCCTCTGAGCACGTCCGAAACCCGTCACTCGGTCATTTTGGGCATTGATGACGAGTCCTTGCCGCGACTTCCTTGCCGAACGGGTTCCCTAACGGCCTCCATCCGTCGCATACTCGCCTGGGAGGGGGGACTCCGATGAAGCAGGATCTCACTGCCTTGTGTTGCGAATGCGGCATGGTTCGCGAGGTGAGCGACCACCAGAGTGTCGGTGAGGCGCAGTCCGCCTACGGACTGGCCCGCTGCGTGGTCTGGCGCAAGTGCCGCCCGTGCGGCTACCGCACCTACCACGCCTACCTGCGTGCCGACGAGGACCGTGACGAGCTGGAGGACGCGCTGCGGCTCGACGGCGCCCTGGCTGCGGAGGCCCTCGACGAGGAGGTCGAGCAGCTGCGGTTGTGCGGGGTCGAGATCGGCCACGCCACCGTCCCGGCGATCTGGGACGGCCAGTCCGTGGGCATGGTGACCCAGCGGCTCACCGACCACGCCTACGCGATCGTGCTCGACCCCGAGGCCTCGGTGGTGTCCCGGCTCAAACTCATCGACATGATGTGGAACGAGCTGCTGGTGGGCGAACACGACGACCGCTGGCAGATCCAGGAGCCGGAGGACGACTCCCCCGGGTACGCGATCCGGCTCTTCGGTTACCGCACGCGGGGCTGACCCCGCGCGACACCGGGACGACACGGGCGGCGCACGGGCGCGGGCCGTCGGCCCCCGGCTCGACAGCGACCACGGCAACGGCCGGGCACCCCAGGGGCGCCCGGCCGCCGTCGTGTCACGGACACGTTCAGGCGGCGGACTCGTCCCGCGCCGCCCCGGCCTTCTCGGCCAGACGGCGCAGGGCCGAACGCGCGACCTCGGGGTCGGCCGTCCCCCAGTAGGGCGGCAGGGAAGCCCGCAGGAACCCCCCGTACCCGGCGGTGGCCAGGCGCGGGTCCAGGACGGCGATCACGCCCCGGTCGTCGGTGGAGCGCAGCAGACGCCCCGTCCCCTGGGCGAGCAGCAGCGCCGCGTGCGTGGCCGACACCGAGAGGAAGCCGTTGCCCCCGTGCGCGGAGACCGCTCTCTGGCGGGCCGAGGCGAGCGGGTCGTCGGGGCGCGGGAAGGGGATGCGGTCGACGATCACCAGCTGGAGCGAGGGGCCCGGCACGTCCACCCCCTGCCACAGGGACAGGGTCCCGAACAGGCAGGACCGCTCCTCCTCGGAGAAACGGCGGACCAGCTGCCCGGTGGAGTCCTCCCCCTGGCACAGGATCGGCTGGTCCAGGCGCTCGCGCAGTTCCTCGGCGGCCTGCTGGGCGGCGCGCATCGAGGAGAACAGGCCCAGGGCACGGCCGTCGGAGGCCTCGATGAGCTCCGCGATCTCGTCGAGGTAGGCCTCGGAGAGCCCGTCGCGACCGGGTTTGGGCAGGTGGCGGGCGACGTAGAGGATACCGCTGCGGCCGTGGTCGAAGGGCGATCCGACGTCCAGGCCGCGCCAGCGCGGTTCTCCGGCCGCGCGGTGCGGGCCGTCCTCGTCGGTGTCCGCCCCGGTTTCGGTGTCCGGGTCCGCGGGACCGGCCGGGGCCTCCTCCACCGCTCCGGCGCCGCGGGCGGCGCGTTCCGCGGCCTCCTGGGTGACCTCCCGGCCGAGCCCCCACTGCCGGGCCAGGGCGGTGAAGTCGCCGCCCAGGGTGAGCGTGGCGGAGGTGAGCACCACGGTGCGGTCACCGAAGAGCTTCTCCCTGAGCAGGCCGCCCACGCCGAGCGGCGCGACGTTGAGTGTCGGCGGACGCGCGGGGACCTTGGTGAGCCAGACGATCTCGGTGCGGTCGCGGAGCGGCGGCTCGAAGGACTCCAGGACCCGCTCGGCCGCCTCGCGGACCTCGGAGAGCGCCGCCAGGGCCAGGCGCCGGTCGGAGGCGGTGTCCGGGTCGAGTTCGCCCGGTGAGGGGCCGATCGCGGCGATACAGGCGGCGGAGGCGTCCCGTGCCGCCGCCACGGCACCGGCGAGCCCCTCGTCGATGTGGTCGAGGCGCCCCTCGGGCACCTCGGTGAACATCAGCGCCAGTCCGTCCGCGCACTCGCTGAGGCGTTCGCTGATCCCCGGCTCGACCAGGCGGGCGGCGCGTTTGGCGGCGGTGGTCACGGTGCGCTCGGTGAGGCTTCCGGTGGCCACGGAGGTGGCACGGTCCACCAGCTCGTGCGCCTCGTCGATCATGATCGTGTTGTGCTCGGGCAGGATGTGGTAGCCCTGCGACATGTCGATGGAGAGCATGGCGTGGTTGGTGACCACCACGTCGACCCCGGTGGTGGCCTCGCGGGCGAACTCCGCGAAGCACTCCTGACCGAAGGAGCACACGCGGGCGCCCATGCACTCGTTCCCTCCCACGGACACCTGACGCCAGGCCAGGTCGCTCACGCCGGGCACGAGTTCGTCGCGGTCCCCGGTGAGGGTCTCCTCGGCCCACTCGTGCACGCGGGCGACCTGGCGGCCCAGGGAGGAGAGCTGGCGGGCGTCGAAGAGCTCGCTGCCCTCGGCCTCCTCCTCCGACGCGGTCTGCATGCGGTTGCGGCACAGGTAGTTGCGTCGCCCCTTGAGCACCGCGAAGGTGGGTTCACGGGGCAGCAGCGGCGCCAGGGCGGCGGCCAGGCGCGGCAGGTCGCGGTCGATCAGCTGGTTCTGGAGCGCGATGGTGGCGGTGGAGACGACCACCGTGGTCCGTGTCGCCATCGCGTGTCTGATCGCGGGCACGAGGTACGCCAGGGACTTACCGGTACCGGTACCGGCCTGGACCACCAGGTGTTCACGTTCTTCGACCGCCTCGGCGACGGCGCCGGCCATGGTCTGCTGACCCTCTCGGCTGCTGCCGCCCAGGGACTTGACGGCCGCGCCGAGCAGGGTGGGTACGTCGGGGAGATCTGCCACGGATCGACAGTACCCGCCGGTGACGACAGGTTCGGCGCCGTCCACAGGCCCGGTTCGCGGCCCGTCCGCAGGCCGGGCCCCGAGTGCCCGTGGTTCAGACCAGGGAGCGGACCAGTTCCTCCAGCTGGTCCATGGACTGCCCGGCGCCGGTCTCCATGCCGGAGGCGAGCATGCCGTCCCGGTCCTCCACGCTCTGGAAGACCGCAATGGAGGTGTACCTCGTACCTCCGTCGACCTCCTCCAGGCGGTGGGTCTCCATCAGGACGTGCCCGGGCATGCCCTCGAACTCGAAGGTCTGGGTGAAGCTCTCGGGTGCGCTGACATCGTGGATGACGCCGTGGAAGCCGTACTCCTGCCCGTCCGCGTCGCGCTCGACGATCCGCCAGTTGCCCTGGGAGCGGAAGTCGAACCGGTCGACGACCGTCTCGGTCTCCCTGAGCCCCCACCACTTCGGGAGGAGCGCGGGGTCGGTCATGGCACGGAAGACGACGTCTCGCGGGGCGTCGAAGGTGCGGGTCATCACGATGTCCTGACGACCCGGTTCGGCGACGACACTGAGGTCACTCATGGCTCTGCTCTCCTTCGGTGCTGCTCCGCATCCTGCGAAGTTCCTCGTCCAGGCGGGCGAAGCGCCCCTCCCAGTGGCCCCTGTAACGGTCCACCCACTCGTTGACCTGCTCCAACGGCGCGGACTCCAAACGACAGGGGCGCCACTGGGCGTCGCGTCCCCGGGTGATGAGCCCGGCCCGTTCCAGGACCTTCAGGTGCCGGGAGACCGCCTGGAGGCTGATGTCGAACGGCTCCGCCAGGGTGTTGACCGTGGCCTCGCCCTCCGCGAGCCGGGCGAGGATCGCCCGACGGGTCGGGTCCGCCAACGCGGCGAACGTCAGACTGAGCGGATCGTGCGCCATCTGCCTGTTCAACCTTTCGCTTAATCAACCAACACATTGATTATGTGCCGAGCGCGGCCTCTCGTCAAGGGCGTGCCGCCCGTCCCTCAGGCGCGGCGGACGCCCCTGGGGTCGCTGACGGTGGCCTCGACTCCGGCGTCGGCCAGCTCGGAGAGTTCGGCGGCCAGCAGCGACCGGGCCGCGTCGCTCAGCCCGGACACCCGCTCCAGGGCCACGCTCACCGAGCTCACCCGCGCGTCGTCGATCGCCTCCTCCAGCCGGGACACGATCTGCTCGGCGGCGAGGAAGTCGATCTCGCCCCGCAGCCGCACATCGAGCCGGTTCCCCTCCCTGGTCACGCTGTGCATCGGGGACGGCGGCTCCGACGGTGTCTGGAGCATGTGCAGGTCGTAGTCGTCGGAGAGTCGCTCCAGCGCCGCCACCCCGCGCACGCTGTTGCCCGCGTCGTCCAGTGGAGGGCTGAAGACGCCCACCCCGAACGCGCCGGGGGCGGCCGCGAGGATTCCGCCGCTCACCCCGCTCTTGGCGGGGATGCCCACCCGCAGCCCCCACTCCCCCGCGCGGTCGTACATGCCGCAGCTGGACATGATCGACAGGGTGTGCCGGGCGGTGCGCTGGGAGACCACCCGCTCCTCGGTCACCGGGTTGACCCCGCCGACCGCGAGGGTCGCGGCCATGACCGCCAGGTCCCGCACGGTGACGCTGAGGGAGCACTGGCGGAAGTAGTCCTGGACCGCGTCCTCGACCCGGCCCACCAGGACGCCTCCGGCCAGGCTCAGGTATCCGAGGGCGCGGTTGCGGTGTCCGGTCTCGGCCTCGGAGTGGTACACGTCCTCGTCCACGTCCAGCTCACGCCCGGCGAAGGACGACAGCACCGACCGGACGCGCTCGAAGCGCCGAGCCGGGTCCGCGCTCTCCACCAGGGAGGTGGTCACGATGGCGCCCGCGTTGATCATCGGGTTCTCGGGGCGGCCGTGCTCGTCCAGGCTGATCGCGTTGAAGGGCTCCCCGCTGGGTTCGGCGCCGACGTGTTCGTGCACCACGTCCAGGCCGAGCTGCTCCACGGCGATCGCGTACACGAAGGGCTTGGAGATCGACTGGATGGTGAAGGGGAGTTCGGACTCCCCCACGCAGTAGGAGCGGCCGTGCGCGCTGATCGCGGCGATCCCGAACAGGTCAGGGTCGACGTGCGCGAGTTCGGGGATGTAGTCGGCCACCCGGCCTCCGGTGAGCCCGGCGACCTCGGCACGGATCTTGTCCAGCACCTGGATGACGGGGCTGGTCTCGTCGGCGGGGTCGTGGTCCATCCGCCCAGTCTAGGAACGCGGGGACCCGCGACGGTCCCGGCCACGCGGCCCCCGGACGAAACGACGAAACGACCCGGCGAGGAGGACAAAGCCCCCGAACAGGGTCGTTCGAAGAGCGGACCCGCGGGGCGAAGCCCCACCGGGGGCCTGGGGGTCGCCCCCCAGAAGAAACGACGAAACGACCCGGCGAGGAGGACAAAGTCCCCCGAACAGGATCGTTCGGAGAGCGGACCCGCGGGGCGAAGCCCCACCGGGGGCCTGGGGGTCGCCCCCCAGAAGAAACGACGAAACGACCCGGCGAGGAGGACAAAGTCCCCCGAGCAGGATCGTTCCGGAGTGGAGTGGAGCTATGGGGATTCGAACCCCAGACCTCCTCCATGCCATGGAGGCGCGCTACCAACTGCGCCATAGCCCCGTGTGCCTTGCGGCGACGGTTCGATTCTAACGGATGTCGGGCGGTGCCGGGAACATCGTCCGTGTCAGGCGCCCCACACCGGGGAGCTCCGGCGCCGGTCGGAGTTCATCCGGCCTTCAGCCGAGGTCCCCCATGTTGGACATGCCCGTTTCCGGGGTACCGGATGGTGGCTTGAGTCTGGACATCCCCCGAACGAGAGGCTTCCCCCGGATGCGTGTCCGTTTCCTGATCCCGACGGTGCTCACCGCACTCCTGTTGGCGCTGGGCGCCCACCCCGTGTCCGCCGCCCCGCAGGGCACCCTGAGCCCGACCGAGGGCGAGGACCTCACCTTCGCCTACACCACCCCCGATCCGCACTCCGCCAACTGGATCGGGCTGTACCGCTCCTCCGGCGGGGGTCCCGTGGACGAGGAGTACGTGGCGCCCTCCCTCGTCTGGGAGTACGCGCCCGAGGCCGAGGGGAGCGTGCGCCTGCCCGTCGACTCCCTGGAACCGGGCACCTACACGGCCTACTTCCTGGCACGCGACGGCTACGAGTGGCTGGCCGAACCGGTCGAGGTGCGGCTGTCGGCCGACGGCCCGGTCTCCTTCCCCGTCGAGGAGGCCACACTGCACAACGCCCGCCAGGGCCAGGCCTACGAGGCGAGGCTCGGCGGCCTGGTCTCGGGCGGGGCCACCGGGTTCACCAAGGTGGGCGGTGACGGCTGGGTCGAGGTCTCCTCCGACGGGACGCTCTCGGGCACCCCGCGCGCCTCGGTTCACCGGGAGACCCCGGCGGGTGTCTCCCGCGCCGACCGTTCCTCAGCCCGCGTGACCGTGGAGGCCACCGGCGAGGACGGCTCCTCCGCGCGCCTGGACGTCATCATCCCCGTGCGCCGCCACGACCAGCCGCTGGTCGACGAGGTGGGCGTGATGAGCCTCAACACCTGGCACGGCGGTACCCGGATCAACGGGTACCACGAGAAGCAGCTGCGGTTCCTGCTGGAGAGCGGCGCCGACGTCGTCGGGCTCCAGGAGACGCAGGGCACGCACGCGGCCCGGTTGGCCGAGGCCCTCGGCTGGCACCACTGGCAGGGTTCGGGGAGCCTCGGGGTGATCAGCAGGTACCCGATCGCCGAGGAGTACGGCGAGGTCAACGCCTCCGGCGGGGTGCGGATCGCGCTCGACGGCGAGGAGTCCCAGGTCAACCTCTGGAACGTGCACCTGGGGTACACCCCCTACGGCCCCTACGACTTCTGTTTCGACGGCATGGACGTGGACCGGGTCCTGGAGCGCGAGGCGGAGTCCGGGCGCACCCCGCAGATCACCGACACCCTCGCCGCGATGTCCGACCAGGTGGAAGCGGCCGACGAAATCCCCGTGCTGCTCGTGGGTGACTTCAACGCTCCCTCGCACCTGGACTGGACGGAGGAGCTGCGGGAGAGGAACTGCGGGTACGCGGACGTGCCCTGGCCGACCTCGGTGCTGCCGACCGAGGCCGGGTTCACCGACTCCTACCGGGTGGCCCACCCGGATCCCGTGAGCGCCCCGGGGCTCACCTGGTCGCCGCTGTACCCGTTCCACGAGGGGTCCACGGGCCGCGAGGAGCCGCAGGACCGGATCGACTTCGTCTACCACGCGGGAGATCTCACGGTCCGGGACTCGCGGGACCTGGTCGTCGGGGACCCGGCCCCGGTACCGGAGCACGCCGACAACGAGTGGACCACCGACCACGCCGCGGTGCTGACCTTCTACTCGCTCCCCTCCTAGGCGGGTTCGGTCCCGCCGACGGGTGCTCGCCGGGACCCTGACGGCGCCCGGCCGGGAGTCCCGGCCGGGCGCCGTCCCGCCCGTTGCTCGGCTCTCGGGTGCGCCACCGTCGGCGGGATCCGGTTCGCCTCGCCTGGGAGCCGCCCTCGTACCCTGGAGGTGTCGGTGTCGTCACCTCCGGGGAGGAAGCTTCCGTGCACTCCGCAGAGAACCCGCAGGTCGCCGCCCTGCTCCGCTGGGAGGAGCACGGCGCTCTGTGGCGGGTGGTGGAACGCGGCGACGCCACGGTGACCGTGTCGATGCTCACCTGCGACGGCGGCACCGAGGTGGACCGCATCACCTCGGACGATCCGGCCCTCCTCTCCTTCATCGGCCAGCGCGGCGGGTCCGAGGAGCCGTTCAGCCCCTCTCCTCCGCGATCGACCTGATCCCCTCCAGCCTGCGGTCCCACGCGGCGGCGATGCCGCGCAGGTTCCGCCCGACCTCGTCCAGGCGGGCACCCTCCACCTCGTGAACGATCGAGCGACCACTGCGTCTGGTACGCACCAGCCCCACCGTGCGCAGGACCTCCAGGTGCTTCACGATCGCCTGTCGGGACACGGGCAGTTCCCGGGCCAGTTCCGACGCGGAGGCGGGCTCCCGTCCGAGCCGGACCAGGATGCTCCACCGGGTGTCGTCGCCCAGAGCGGCGAAGACGGGGGGCAGTGTGGTGTCCACGGCGCCTCATCTCCCCCGTGTGGCGGAGAGGTGGCCCGCGAGGGTGGTGAACCCGCTGTTCCACCCTTCGAGTTCGGCCGAGGCGTTGCCCGCGGCGTCACCGAAGCGCTCGGCCAGGGCATCGAACCCGACCTGTGTGACCGTGAGCAGGCTCCCCGCGCCCGAGGCCCTGACCTCGAAGGTCACCAGGGTGCTGTCGTCCGTGCCGGGGTCGGTCTCGGGCTCCATGGCGATCCGGTAGGCGAACCGGCGGGGGGCCTCCACCTCGACGACCCGGCCCCGGAACGTTCCGTGCTCGGCCCAGCGCAGTTCCATCGGCGCCCCCTCGCGCGCCTCGAAGTCAGCCCCGTCGAAGGCGTACCAGGCCGCGAAGTGCTCCGGTGTCGTCACCGCCGCCCAGACCCGTTCCGGGCTGGCGTCCACGTGCACGGTCCGCTCGACGGTGACCGGATCGAGCAGGCCGCGCGCGGCGGCGAGCTCGATCTCCCAGCCCTCGATCTGCCCGGCGACGTGGTCGCGCAGTTCGGCCTCGGCCAGGCCCAGCGTCTCGAACCCGCTCTCCACGACCGTGAGCGTCACCCCGCCCGGGCGCTCGCGCACCCAGATCTCCACCCGGGTGGACTGCTTGTCGTCCACCCTGCCGAGCCAGCTGAACACGGCGTGGTGCGGTGGGTCGAGCTTCTCCGTGCGCACCAGGAACTCACCGTGCGTGGGGTCGTGCACCAGGTGCACGCCATCCTCGACCTCGTCGATCCGGTGGTCGACCACGCGACCGTCGTTGATGAACCAGCCGGGCCGCGAGACGAGGTCCCAGACCCGCTCCGCGCTGGCGTCGATGTCGATCCGCCGTTCGATCCTGTCCACACGAGCCTCCCTTGTGCAACTCCAGCGTTGCACATGCGTGACCCGGAGCGCAACCCCCGGGTTGCATGATTCCCTCGTGCCCGACCCCGGACTAGAATCCGGCCACGGTCTAGGTTCGGAGTCCCCCCATGACCCCACTCCTGTGGTCCGGAGCCGCCGGTTCCTGGCTGTTCGTCGCCGTCTTCCTGCTGGACGGTCTCACACGACCCGGATACCACCCGGTCAGACACCCCGTGAGCGCACTCGCGCTGGGCCCGCGCGGGTGGGTCCAGACGGCCAACTTCGTCCTCTGCGGGCTGCTGGTCGCGGCGGGGGCCGTCGCCCTGCCCGGCGCCATCGGCAGCACGGTCCTGGCCCTCGGCGTGGGAGCCCTGGGGTTGGGCCTCGTGGCCTCGGGAGCGTTTCGCATGGACCCGATGCGGGGCTACCCGACCGGCACCCCCGACACCACGCCGGAGGAGTACTCCGCACGACACCAGACGCACGACTGGGCGGGCATGGTGGTGTTCCTGCTGCTGCCGGGGGTCCCGTTCATCGCGGTGTTCGGGCTCGACGACCCGGCCTGGAGGGTGGGGTCGGGGATCGTCGCCGCCGTGTCGGCGGTGGCCGCCGGCGCCTTCGGCCACCTGTGGGAGAGGGACGCGCCCCGGACGGGCCTCGTCCAGCGAGCGGCGATCGCCGTCAGCCTGGTCTGGCTCGGCTGCCTCTTCGCCTGGGCGACTACCTGAAGTCCGCCGCGTGGTCACGCGCCCACTGCCGGAAGGTGCGCGCGGGCCGCCCGATGGCGTCCATCGAGGTCGGCACCGCCTCCGCCTGGTGGACCTCCTGCCCCCCGGGGTCCGACTCGCCTCCGGAGTAGTCCTCGAAGCCCAGCAGGAAGTCAGCGTTGTCGGCGGCGAACCCGCCCTGCGCCAGGTAGTCCTCTCTCGCCGTGTGGGGGTCGACCACCTCGAAGCGCACCGGCTCTCCGATCGCCTCCGAGATCGCGGCGACCTGTTCCCTGCGGCTCACCAGAGCGGGGCCGTTCAGGGTGTACGCGCGCCCCGTGTGCCCCTCCCCCACCAGTGAGGCCACCGCGACATCCGCGATGTCCCGCTCGTGCACGGGGTACCAGGCCTCCTCCGGCAGCGGGTCCCTGACCACCCGCCGCCCCCTGATGGAAGGTCCCCACAGCCAGAGCCGGTTCAACGCGAACTCTCCCGGACGCACGTGCGTCCACTCCAATCCCGAGGCCTCCGCCGCCCTCTCCACCGGAAGGTGGAAGTCGGTGTCGAACCCGTGGGTGACGGCATCGGAGGACAGTGTCACCACTCTCGAGACACCCGCCGCACGCGCCATGTCCACCACACGCTCAGCCGTGTCCGGGACGGGAAAGAGATAGACCCGGTCCACCCCTTCGAAAACCCCTTCCAGACTCTCCGGCCGGGAGAGATCACCGACCACGCCCTCGACGCCCACGGGAAGGTCCGCACGGATCCGCCGCGAGAGCGCCCGGACCTCGACGCCCTCCAGCCCTTCCACCACCAGCCGGCCGACATGACCGCTCGCCCCGGTCACGAGAATTCTCATTCGCACACCTCCGCTTCAACCGTATCTTTGAACCATTTGTAGAGGGTTGAGCTCGCCATGGAGGATGTTCAGGGTGATAACCCTCAACAGAAGTCGAACCCCGAAAGGAAGGGGAGCGCTGCCGGAAGCACTTTCCGGGGGATCTGAAGGGACGCCGGTCCACCGACCGGGAGCAGGGCTGGCCGCGTGAGCGTCCTCCCACCCGGCGTGGCCGCGTGAGCGTCCTCCCACCCGGCGTGGCCGCGTGGGAGGACGACCAGCCTCCCTCAGCCGCGGAGGAGCGCCTCCGGCGAGCGCGAGCGGGGGCGACGGGGGTGTGCGAGTGCGCGGCGGGGCTTCGGGCGTCCTCCGGGAAACGACGCGACGAGCCGACGAGCGCCTTCACGCACCAGCCGAGTCGTTTCGGAGGTCGCGAGCTCGGGTCGTCCCCGGCAAAACAGAAGGACCCGCGGGCGGGTTGCTGGGCAACCGACCACGCGGGTCCTGCTCGTGGAGCTATGGGGATTCGAACCCCAGACCTCCTCCATGCCATGGAGGCGCGCTACCAACTGCGCCATAGCCCCTGGTAGGCCGGACGGTTTCCCCGCTCGGCACTCCTCAACTCTACAGGAAGTCAAGGGTGGGTGGGACCAGGGTCAAACCCGGGGTGGACGTCCGGTGTCCCGGTGCGCGGGGTCCGCTCACGGACGGGCCGAATACTCTGGGGAGGTGGCCGAATCAAAGCTTGAAATCCAGATGCTCCACGACCGCCTCCTCGTGAAGACGGTCCCGGACAAGAGTGAGCGGCGCAGCAGCGCGGGTCTGGTCATCCCGGACACGGTGAAGCTGGCGACCCGGCTGGCGTGGGGCGAGGTGCGCGGCGCCGGGACCGGCGCGCGCCACGTGAAGACCGGCGACCGCGTGCTCTTCGACCCCGAGGAGCAGGGTGAGGTCGAGCTGAACGGCGAGCGCTACGTCATCCTGCGGGAGCGGGACGTCCACGCGATCGCGAACGAGGCTCCGGACCGGGGCACCGGCCTCTACCTGTGACTCCACCGGCGGCCGGGCCCCGCCCGCCCGGTCAGCCCTGCCTCTCCCGCGAGACCGCCTTGACCAGCGACAGCACGCACATGTTGTGGGCCTCGAAGGCGGGGACCCTCGCCGAGCTCACGTACAGCCACCCCCCGTAGAGCGTGGACCACAGGAGCTGCTGCGCCCACAGCGGCGTGATCCGGGGGTCGATGGTGCCGTCCTCGTGCCCGCGCTCGACGACCTCGTAGAAGGCGAGGTCGCTGGGTCCGCACTCCTCCTCTTCCCGCTCCTGCGACGGGTCGTCTCCGCCGAAGGAGAGCATGGAGATCTTCTGGAGCGCGAAGTACTCGGACACGAGGCGGGAGAAGGCCTCGATGGCGGTGCCCTCCGTGGGGCGGGCGCGTTCGGTGGCCTCGTTGGCCAGTTCACTGGCGTAGTCGCCCAGGGCGGCGACGAGGTCGGCGCGTTCGGGGAAGTAGCGCTGGAGCGTGCTCCGGGCCACCCCGGCCCGCGTGGCCACGTGGGACAGCGGCGCGGCACGGTTCTCACCCAGCACGTCGACGGCGGCGTCGAGGATCGCCCGGCGGGTCCGTGCACGGGTTCTGGTCTCTTCCTCGGAGGGATCGCTCTTCACCATGCCCTCATAGTAGGGGCGTCGGTAATCTGTTGACAATAATCGGTCGCCTATGACCTAATTTCATCCATGACTGATCATCCACCGGCAGCACCGGCCCCACCCGACCCCAGACCCATGCCGGAGCCCCGCTTCGCCCAGCTGCGGGTGCTCTGGTCCTTCGTCCGCCCCCACCGGAACAAGCTCCTCCTGGGCCTGGTCCTCGCCCTGTTCGGCTCGGCCCTGGAGCTGGCCAACCCGATGGTGGTCAAGCTCGTGCTGGACACCATCTCCGACTCGGGCAGCCTCGCGATGCCCATCGCGATCCTGCTGAGCCTGTTCTGCGTCGGCCTGGTGACCGGTCTGTGGCACTGGATCGTGCTCGGCACCGTCGCGGAGAAGGTCGTCCTGGAGGCGCGCACCTCCCTCGTGCGCCGCTACTTCCGAGCCGCGCTGTTCCCGATGTCCAAGCGCCCCTCCGGCGAGCTCGTCACCCGGGCCACCTCGGACACCGTCCTTCTCAAGGAGGCCGCCTCCAGCAGCATCATCAGCCTGGTCAACGGCAGTGTCCTCATGGTGGGCACACTGATCATGATGGGCGTCCTGGACCTCGTCCTGCTGAGCGTCACGGTCGTCGCGGTGGTCGTCGTCACGGTCCTGTTCCTCACCCTGATGCCCGCCATCGCCAGGGCCCAGGAGAAGGCGCAGAACTCCCTCGGGCTCATGGGCGGGGTCCTCGACGGCTCCCTCCGCGCGATCCGCACGGTGAAGGTGAGCAGGGCCGAGGAGCGCCTGGGCTCGCAGATCCTCGAACACGCGGAAGACGCGACCCGGTACGGCATCCGTTCGGTCCGACGCGAGGCCGTGGCCTGGACCATCGCCTTCGGCGGGGTCCAGCTGGCGATCATCGCCATCCTCGGCGTGGGCGCGACGCGGGTGGCCTCCGGGGAGATCGCGGTCTCCACGCTGGTCGCGTTCCTGCTCTACGCCTTCACGCTGATGAATCCGGTCATGGAGCTCTCCCAGAGCGTGACCACCCTCCAGTCGGGCATCGCCGCCGCCAAGCGCATCCGGGAGGTGGAGGCCATCCCGCTCGAACCCACCGCCGAGGCCCCCTCCGGGAGCGCTCCGGCCGCCAGCAACGGTCACGGGAGCCCGCTGCTGGAGCTGCGCGGTGTCACCGCCCGCTACGCGCCCGGAGCCGCCGCCGCGCTGGAGCGGATCGACGTGACCATCCCCCGGCGCGGGCACACCGCGATCGTCGGCCCCTCCGGGGCGGGCAAGACCACCGTCCTGTCCCTGCTCCTGCGGTTCCTGGAGCCGGAGGAGGGCCGGATCACCGTCAACGGCACGCCGTACCGGGAACTGTCCCCCCAGCAGGTGCGCGGGCACTTCGCCTACGTCGAGCAGGACACCCCGGTGGTGCCCGGGACCATCCGCGAGAACCTGCTGTTCACCAACCCGGAGGCGTCGGAGGAGGACGTTCGGCGGGTTCTGGACGAGGTGCTGCTGACCGACAAGGTCGCCGCTCTGGAGGAGGGGTTGGACACCCCGTTGGACGCCGGTTCGATCTCCGGAGGCCAGCGCCAGCGCATCGCCCTGGCCCGCGCCCTGCTCGGGTCCCCGGACGTGCTGCTCCTCGACGAGGCCACCTCACAGGTGGACGCGATCACCGAGGCGGCCATCACCCGCAGCGTGCGCGGGCACGCCGACCGTGCCGCGGTGGTGACCATCGCGCACCGGCTGTCCACGGTGATCCATGCCGACCGCATCCTGCTGCTGGAGGACGGGGGCATCCGCGCGCAGGGCACGCACGCGCGGCTCCTGGAGGAGGACGAGCTGTACCGGGACCTCGTCTCCGCGCTGCACATCGCGGACGTGGAGGGCCGCGACGAGGAGGTGGCCTCGGCCTGATCCCGTGGGAGACCGCCCCGCCGGGCGGTCTCCCGGGAACCCCCTGAAGGCGTTGACTTCCCGACCCTCCGGCCTAGCATGACCAGACAGACGAATCTGGTCATCAAGGCTGGACGGACCATGGTCCGACCACGGCATGGGCGAACTGGTCGCGCGCGGCGGTCGCCGAGACCACCGACACCACGCCCGGCAAGGTGTGCTTCGCGCGCCCCACCGACGACCTCGAAGCCCTCTGGAGCCGACCATGACCCTCCTCCCGCACGGTGCCCGTTCCGAGTACCTCGACCTCGACGGCGGCCGGGTCCGTGTCCTCCGCGGTGGATCGGCCGACGCCCCGCCCCTCCTGCTGGTCCACGGCGGCAGCAACGACAACGCGGCGATCTCCTGGTACCGGATGTTCACGGAGTTCGGCTCCGACCACAGCCTGATCGCGCCGGATCTGCCCGGGTTCGGCGGCACCGTGGGAATCGAGCCGCTGGGCGGACCGGCGGCGCAGGCCGACTTCCTGTCCCGGCTCCTGAGCGGGCTCGGAGTGGAGAGGGCCGTGGTCGCGGGCGTCTCGATGGGAGGTGACGTGGCCCTGAACCTGGCCCGGCGTCACCCGGACCGGGTCCGGGCGCTGGTCCTGATCGCCCCGGGCGGCCTGGGGGACCGTGTCGGGAACCGGTTCACGCACAGAGCCGCCTGGTGGGCCGCACGGATGCCCGACCCGCTCCTGCTCCGGTTCTCGGCCCTGGCCAACCGGTTCGTCGGCCTGGCCCTGCGCGCGGTGGTCCACGACGTGTCGACGATGCCGCCCGAGGTCGTGGCGGAGTTCCGCCGCGAGGGGCGCCGTCCCGGCGCCTCGCTGGGATACCTCCGCTACAACCAGGCCAACCTCGGCCCCCACGGGATGCGCAACGACCTCCTGCCCGTGGTCGGGGAGATCAGCACCCCCTCGCTCTTCTTCCACGGCGAGAGGGACCCGATCGTGCCGCTCCGGGGTTCCCGGCGGGCCGCCGAGCTGATGCCGGACGCCCGGCTCGTCACGGTCCCGGAGTGCGGGCACTGGGCGCAGCTGGAGGCACACGACCGGTTCGTCGAGGAGACCCGGGCCTTCCTGGACACCGTCGGGGGCTGAGCCCCCCGAGTTCCGGGGAGGCCCGCGTCGGCGGTTCGGTGCGCGGCCACGACATGATCGGGCCCACGTGAACGACGAAGGCGGCCCTGCTCGCGCGTGATCGCGTGAGCAGGGCCGCCCTGATACGAGTGGAGCTATGGGGATTCGAACCCCAGACCTCCTCCATGCCATGGAGGCGCGCTACCAACTGCGCCATAGCCCCGTGTGGGAGTCGTGGAGGCGTGTGCCCCTCCGACTCCCTGAACCTTAGCGGAAGATGCGCGGTTCGTCTAAACGGATCAGGCGTCGTCGCTGAGCACCACGGGCTCGGGAAGGCTGGCGGCGTTGTGTTCCATGAGGCGCCAGGTGTCCCCCCGGGTCTGGAGCACGGACCAGCAGGCGTTGCTGAGCGGGCCGAGGATCTCGCGCTGCTCGTCGGGGACGCCGAGCATACGGGTGATGCCGATCCTCAGGGCCGCCCCGTGGCTGACGATGACCAGCAGCCCCCCGGGCGGGGTCCGGTCGATGCCCCGGTGGATGGCCGCGTGCATGCGGTCCCCCACGTCGGAGATGTGCTCCCCGTCGGGGATGTCCATCCGGGGGTGTTCCACGGGCCAGCGCGCGGCGAGCTCGGAGGACGTCTGCCCCTCCCAGGAACCGCCGAAGCGCTCCCGAAGCCCCTTGTCGTACTCCACGGGGAGTCCGGAGGAGCGGGAGAGGTACCCGGCGGTGTCCGCCGCGCGCCTGAGGTCGGACGCGACGATGAGGTCGGGCGTCAGTGTGGCGAGCAGCCGACCGGCCCGCTCGGCCTGTGCGTGGCCGACCGGGTCGAGGTCGATGTCGGTCTGTCCCTGGAAGCGCTTCTCGACGTTCCAGGCGGTGCGTCCGTGCCGCCAGAACAGCACACGAGGGGCGTCACTCACGTGGTGTGTCTCTCTAGTTCGACGTCTGGGCGGCCTCGGAGGTCACAGCTCGTCCAGCGGGGTGCGCTCGGCGCCCCGGGCGCTCTCCGGGAGTTCGATCTCCGGGCAGTCCTTCCAGAGGCGTTCGAGACCGTAGTAGCCGCGCTCCTCCTCGTGCTGGACGTGGACGACGATGTCGGCGTAGTCCAGGAGGACCCAGCGGCCGTCGCGCTCACCCTCGCGGCGGACCGGCTTGGCGCCGGACTGGATGCGGAGCTGGTCCTCGATCTCGTCGACGATGGCGCGGACCTGACGGTCGTTGGGCGCCGAGCACAGGACGAAGGCCTCGGTGATGACGAGCTGTTCGCTGACGTCGTAGGCGATGATCTCCTGGGCGAGCTTGTCGGAGGCGGCCTCTGCGGCGACCTTGACGAGTTCCAGGGCCCTGTCGGTGGCTGTCACGTTGTGCCTGCTGCCTTACTTGTTCGGGGTGCGGGTCCGCGTGGCGCGGTCAGGACTCCAGGTAGAGCCCGGTCTTGTGGATGTAGCGGACGATGCCGTCGGGCACGAGGTACCAGATGGGTTCGCCCTTGCGTACGCGTTCGCGGCACTCAGTGGACGAGATGGCGAGCGCGGGGACCTCCACCAGGGAGACCTTGCCCTCGGGCAGGCCGGTGTCGCTGAGGTGGTGTCCGGGCCGGTTACAGCCTACGAAATGTGCGAGGTCGAAGAGTTCGTCGACGTTGTGCCAGCTCAGAATGGCGCCCAGCGCGTCGGCCCCGGTGATGAAGAAGAGCTCCACGTCGGGGCCGTAGGCGGCGCGCATCTGGCGGAGGGTGTCGAGGGTGTAGGTGGGGCCGGAACGGTCGATCTCGACGCGGTCGACCCTGAACTGGGGGTTCTCGGCGGTCGCGATGACCGTCATGAGGTAGCGGTCCTCGGAGGGCGTGACCTTGTCGAGGTCCTTCTGCCAGGGTTGCCCGGTGGGCACGAAGACGACCTCGTCGAGGCCGAAGAGGTGGGCGACCTCACTCGCGGCGACGAGGTGCCCGTGGTGGATGGGGTCGAAGGTGCCGCCCATGATGCCGACCCGGGTCGGCGCGGAGCCGTCCCGTCTCACGGGTGGGCTCCCTCCCTGGGAGCCGCCGGTGGCCTGGTGTGTCACTGTGCGCTCCGTTCGCTGCCGTCTTGCCGGTTTCGGCCAACCGAGATTAACCGACCCCGACGGATCGCGGGCGTGAAGGTCCTGGCAACACCAGGAACAAGGAGCGGGGCGCCCTGCTTCCCTCGGGGTTCGTGAAACACTCGCGAATCACGTCATATCTCGATGGCTCCGAACCGTGGCCAACGGGCATCGTGCCGCATAGCATGCCGTTATGGCCAACTCACCAGACCGCGTACGCGTCCGGCTCACCGATATCTCCCCGCGTGCCTACGAGCACCCCGCCGACCGCGGCGCCCTGGTAGCGCTGCGTTCGCTGTCCGGCTTCGACACCCTCGTCAAGTCACTGTTCGGGCGGATCAACGAGCGCTCGCTCCGCCTGATGTTCCTCTCCAGCGCGGTGCGGGTCAGCCCCACCCAGTTCCCGGAGCTGCACGACTACCTCCGCGACGCCGCCTATGTCCTGGACCTGGACGAGGTGCCCGAGCTCTACGTGAAGATGGACCCCCAGCCCAACGCCATGGCGATCGGCCGCAAGAAGCCGTTCATCGTCATGACGACCGGTCTGTTCGACCTCTTCAACGCCGAGGAGAAGCGGTTCGTCATCGGCCACGAGGTCGGTCACGTGCTGAGCGGGCACTCCGTGTACCGCACCATCCTCCTCCTGCTGGTGTGGCTCTCCACCAAGATCATGTGGATTCCGCTGGGCGCCATCGCGATCCAGGCGATCCTCGCGGGCCTGCGGGAGTGGCAGCGCAAGTCGGAGCTCTCCAGCGACCGCGCCGGGCTTCTGACCTGCCAGAACCCCGAGGCCGCCAAGAGTGCCCTGATGAAGCTGGCCGGTGGGTCGAACCTGTCCCAGATGAACCCCGACGCGTTCATGGAGCAGGCTCGCGAGTACGAGGGCGGCGGCGACGCCGTGGACAGCGTGCTCAAGCTGATGACCACCCTTCCGCAGAGCCACCCGTTCGCGGTGGTCCGGGTGGCCGAGCTCCACCGGTGGACCGAGAGCGGTGAGTACCAGCGGATCCTGGACGGCCAGTACCCGCGCCGCGCCTCCGACAAGGACGCCAGTGTCTCCGAGGAGGCGAGCGGCGCGGCCAACTCCTACCGGGAGGGCTGGAGCCGTTCCTCCGACCCGCTGGTGAAGACCATCCGTGACGTGGCGGGCGGCGCGGGGCGCGCCGGCGGGCAGATCTTCGACACGGTGGCCGACCGCTGGCGGGGTGGCCAGAGCGGCGGCACCGAGGGCGACGGCACCAGGAACTAGCTTCCCTGACACGGGGCGGCGTCCGGTTCCGGCCGGGCGCCGCCCTCCGTCGTGCCCGGGGGTGCGGCGGTCAGCCCCAGCCGTGCGCGAGCGCGTCGCGCACCTGGCGCCAGGCGGCGCGTTCGGGGTCGATGACGGCGAAGTGGTCGATGCCCGGGACCTCCCGGTAGTCAACGGTCTCCCCGGCGGCGCGGGCCGCGGCCACGTAGTCCCGGCTGTGCTCGACCGGCACCCGCTGGTCCGCGTCGCCGTGGACCAACAGCTGCGGCACTCCGAACGGAACCCGGTGCAGGGGAGAGGACTCGGCGTAGAGCGCGGGCCCGGGGTCGGGTCCGAGGAAGGGAGCGACGGCGCCCTCCCCCAGCTCGGCCTCGGCGCAGCGGCGCAGGTCGGTGATGGGCGCGATGGGCACCACGGAGGTCACCGGCGAGTCGGCGGCCGTCATCAGGGCGAGGTGTCCCCCGGCCGAGTGGCCGATCGACACCACCCGGGAGGTGTCCAACCCCGGGTCGTGTTCCGCCGTCTCCGCGAGGAGGTCGAGGGCGCGGGCGACGTCGTCGCGGGTCTGCGGCCAGCCGCCTCCGTCCGCGCCGGTGCGCCGGTACTCGACGTTCCACACCGCCCACCCGGAGTCGGCGAGGTCGCGGGCGATCGGGTCCATCAGGTGGGCGTCGTGCAGGTCGCGCCACCAGCCGCCGTGCAGGAGCACCGCCACGGGGGCGGGACCCTCGGTGCGGCGCGGGTCCCAGCGGTGGACGATCTGGCTGGGGTGCTCACCGTAGGGCGTCGTCGTCACCGTGGTCCTCCGTCGTTCGGGGCCGGGTCCGTCCCGGGGGCGTCCGGGCGCCACCGCCGGTGCCGGGTGGTCGTTGTCTCGGAGGAACGTAGCAGGTCGAGTCGGGGGCGGGGCCCGTCGGTCCGGCCGGTGGGCGGCCTGCGGCTGCCCGCTCTGAAGGGGACGGGCCAGGTGGCCCCCGGTCCGGAGTAGCCCTGATCAGCGGCGGCGTGCAGGGTCCACTGGGGGTCGTACAGGTGGGGGCGGGCCAGGGCGCAGAGGTCGGCCCGGCCCGCGAGGACCGTGGAGTTGACGTCGTCGTGGGAGGAGAGGGCGCCGACCGCGATGACCGGCACACCGAGTTCGCGGCGGATGCGTTCGGCGAAGGGCACCTGGTAGCTGCGGCCGAAGGCGGGGCGCTCGTCCGGGGTGACCTGGCCCGTGGAGACGTCGATGGCGTCCGCGCCCGCCTCGACCAGGGCTCGGGCGATACGGACGGAGTCGTCGGCGGTGGTGCCGTCCCCGACCCAGTCGGTGGCGGAGATCCGGACGGTGAGGGCCTTGTGGTCGGGCCACGCGGCGCGGACCGCGGCCAGGACCTCCAGGGGGTAGCGGAGCCGTCCGGTCAGGTCTCCCCCGTAGTGGTCGGCGCGGTGGTTGGTGACCGGGGACAGGAAGGAGGAGAGCAGGTAGCCGTGGGCGCAGTGGAGTTCGAGGAGGTCGAACCCGGCGCGGTCGGCGGAGCGGGCGGCGGAGACGAAGTCGTCGCGGATCGCGGCCATGGCGGCGGGGTCGAGTTCCCGCGGGACCTGGTTCACCCCGTCCCGGTAGGGCAGCGGTGAGGGGGCGACCAGGGGCCAGTTCCCGGCGTGCAGGGGTTGGTCGATGCCCTCCCACATGAGGCGGGTGGAGCCCTTGCGTCCGGCGTGGCCGAGCTGCACGCCGATCCTGGCCGCGCTGTGGGTGTGCACGAACTCGGTGACGCGGCGCCAGGCGGCCTCGTGTGCGGGCGTGTACAGGCCCGCGCAGCCGGGGGTGATGCGGGCGTCGGCGGACACGCAGACCATCTCGGTCATGACCAGCCCGGCCCCGCCCAGGGCCTTGCCGCCCAGGTGAACGAGGTGGAAGTCGCAGGGAAGGCCGTCCGTGGCGGAGTACATGTCCATGGCCGAGACGACCACCCGGTTGTCCAGTTCCAGGGGCCCCAGCCGGAAGGGATGGAACATGGGCGGTCGTGGCGCGGGTTCGGCGGGGATGGTCTCCGCTGTCGCCGCGCCGCCCTCCGGAGCGCGTTCCGCCGCGACCTCACCGGCGAACCACCGGTCCACGCGCGCGACGAACCCGGGGTCGCGCAGGCGCAGGTTGTCGTAGGTGACGCGACGGCTGCGGGTGAGCAGGTCGAAGGCGAACTGGAGCGGTTCCGCGTCGACGTGCCGGGCGATGTCCTCGAACCACTCCAGGCTGGCCCGGGCGGCGCGCTGGGTACTGGCCACGACGGGACGGCGCTCGTCCTCGTAGGCACCGAGTGCCGCCTCGACGGTGGGCTGTTCCCTCAGGCACGCGGCGAGGGCGAGCGCGTCCTCCATGGCCAGTTTGGTGCCGGAACCGATGGAGAAGTGGGCGGTGTGCGCGGCGTCCCCGACAAGGACGATGTTGCCATGGCGCCAGGTGCGGTTGCGCACGGTGGTGAATCGCTGCCAGCGGGAGTGGTGGGGGCGGAGGCGGTGCCCGCGCAGCACCTCGGCGAAGAGGTCCTCGCACCGGGCGATCGCCGCGAGGTCGCTTTCCCCCGGCGCCAGGTCGCGGTCGAGGAACCCGGCCCCGCGCCACACGTCCTCGGCCATCTCGACGATGAAGGTGCTGGAGTCGGTGGAGTACGGGTAGCAGTGCAGCTGCATGAACCCGTGCGGCGTCTCCAGGACGTGGAAGTTGAAGGCGTCGAAGACGAGGTCGGTGCCGAGCCACATGAAGCGGTTGCGGTGCCGTTGGAGCTCGGTGCCGAAGGCCGTGGGGTGGGCGGACCGGGTGTGGCTGTTGACCCCGTCGGCAGCGACGACCAGGTCGTGGGTGGCTGCCAGCTCGGCGGCGGGTGGGGCCTCGGTGCGGCCGAGGACCCGGACCCCGAGCTCGGCGCAACGGGCGCGCAGGATCCCGAGGAGTCGGCGGCGGCCGATGGCGGCGAAGCCGTGCCCGCCGGAGGTGGTGACGGTGCCGCGGTGGTGGACGTCGATGTCGTCCCAGCGGGCGAACTCGGAGGCCATGGCCTCGTAGACGGCCGGGTCGGCGTGTTCGATCCCGTCGAGGGTCTCGTCGGAGAGCACCACCCCGAACCCGAAGGCGTCGTCGAGGGCGTTGCGTTCGTAGACGGTGATGTCGTGGGTGTGGTCCAACTGTCGGGCCAGGGCCGCGAAGTAGAGCCCGGCCGGGCCCGCCCCGATACACGCGATACGCATCGTCTGCCTTTCTGTTCGCCGGGCTTCCGTGTCCGTACGCCGGGGTGGGAACGCGCCCCCGGGTGCCCGGACGGCGCCCTCCCGGGGACGCGCCTCACTCCTCGTCGGCGGCGCCCTCCCGGAGCCGGAAGCGCTGGAGTTTGCCGGTGGCGGTGCGGGGCAGCGCGGTGCGGAAGACGATGGCGCGCGGGGTCTTGTAGGGCGCGATGCGTGCGCGCACGTGTTCCTTGAGCCGGTCGGCCAGGGCGGCGTCCGGGGTGCTCCCCCGGCGCGGGACCACGTGGGCGTGGACCACCAGGCCCCGGTCCGGGTCGTGGGCGCCGACCACGGCCGCCTCCTCGACCTCGGGCGAGGTCAGCAGGGCCTCCTCCACCTCGGCGGGAGCGATGTTGTACCCGGCGGAGACGATCATGTCGTCGCTCCGGGCCCGGTACCAGAAGTAGCCGTCCTCGTCCCGCACGTACGTGTCCCCCGTGTGGTTCCAGCCGTGGCGGACGTACTCGCGCTGGCGGTCGTCGGCCAGGTAGCGGCAGCCGACCGGGCCCCGGACCGCGAGGTGCCCGGGCTCCCCGTCGGGGACGGGCCGCCCCTGGTCGTCGAGGATCCGGGCCTCGAATCCGGGTACGGGGCGCCCGGTGGAGCCGGGGCGCATGTGTTCGTCCGTGGCGGAGACGAAGATGTGCAGCATCTCCGTCGCGCCGATGCCGTCGAGCATCCGGATACCGGTGGCCTCGTACCAGGCCCGCCACGTGGCGGCGGGCAGGTGTTCCCCTGCGGAGACGCACCGGCGCAGCGAGGACAGGTCACGGTCACCGATCCGCGTGAGCATGGTGCGGTAGGCGGTGGGTGCGGTGAACACGATCGTGGCGCCCCGTTCGCTGACGGCGTCCAGGAGGGCCTCGGGGCGCGGGCGTTCGAGGAGGATCGTGGCGGCCCCGGCTCGCAGCGGGAAGATCAGGAGTCCGCCGAGGCCGAAGGTGAACGCGAAGGGCGGGCTGCCGACGAAGAGGTCGTCCGGCACGGGCCGGAGGATGTGGGCGGAGTAGGTGTCCGCGACGGCGAGGACGTCCCGGTGGAAGTGGACGCAGCCCTTGGGGTCGCCGGTCGTGCCGGAGGTGTAGGCGATCATGCAGGCGTCGTCTGCGGCGGTGGGCACCGCGGTGAAATCCGCGGGCGTCCCGTCGGCCCGGGGTCCGGCGATCCGCGCGGCGAGGTCGTCGGGACCGTCGCCGCCGTACACCAGGAGGTCCGGGGCCTGGTCTCCGAGGTTCGCGGAGGCCTCGGTGAGGTCGTCGAGGAACCGGGCGTCGCAGACCGCGTGGGAGACCTCGGCGGAGCGGAGGAGAGTGGTGAGCTCCCCGGCGCGCAGGACCGGCAGGACGGTGACCACCACTCCCCCGGCCTTGAGGATCGCCAGCCAGCAGGCGGCCAGCCAGGGGGAGTTGGGCCCGCGCAGCAGGACCCGTCGCCCCGGGCGCAGGCCGTGTTCGTCGACGAGCACGTGGGCGATCCGGTCCACCCGCTCGCGGAGCTGGCCGTAGGTGAGGCTCTCGTGGTCACCGATGACGCAGGGGCGGTCCGCGCCGAGGCGCGCGATCGTGCCGTCGAGCAGTTCCGCCGCGCAGTTGAGGAGCTCGGGGTGGTCCAGCGGCCGGATCAGCGGCCACTCCTCGGGCGGGGGCAGGTGGTCCCGGGTGAAGGTGTCCTCGTGTGCCGTGGGTGTGAAGGTCACGGCCGCGTGTTTCGGGGTCGCGGAAGGGTCGTCGGAGTGGTCGGGGCGGTCGGCCGGGTTCTGGTTCGACATGCTGGACCTCCGAGGTGCGGGGGACTTCGGCCGGGCGCTACAGGTGGCGGGCGATGATCTGGCGCTGGACCTCCGACGCCCCTTCGTAGATCCGCGGGGCGCGCACCTCCCGGTAGAGGTGTTCGAGCAGGTGCCCCCGGCGCAGGGCGCGGGCTCCGTGCAGCTGCACGGCGGCGTCCACCACGTACTGGGCCGTCTCGGTGGCGAAGAGCTTGGCCATGGCGGCCCTGAGGGTGACGTCCGGGCCGCCGGTGTCGTACTCGGCGGCGGCCGTGTGGACGAGGAGCCGGGCCGCCTCGGTCCGGGTGGCCATCTCCGCGAGCGTGTGCGCGACCGTCTGGAGGGAGCCCAGCGGGCCGCCGAAGGCCTGGCGGTGCGCCGTGTGCTCCCGTGTCGCGGCGAGGGCGGCGTCGGCCATGCCGACGGCGAAGGCCCCGACGCTGGGCCGGAACAGGTCGAGGGTGCGCATGGCCACCGCGAACCCCTGGTCGGGCGGGCCAACGACGTCGTCGGGGCCCACCTCGACCCCGTCGAACACCAGGTGGCCCAGAGCGTGCGGGGAGAGCATCTCCAGCGGGGATCCGGAGAGTCCGGGCCGGTCGGCCGGGACGCAGAAGGCGGTGACCCCTCGGGAGCGGGTGCCGGGGGTGGTGCGGGCGAACACGGTGTAGAAGTCGGCGTCGGGAGCGTTGGAGATCCAGGTCTTCTCGCCGTGCAGTCGCCAACCCGTGCCCGAGGGTTCGGCCCGGAGCGCGAGCGCGGCGGCGTCGGAGCCCGCGTCGGGTTCGGTGAGGGCGAAGGCCGCGACGGCCCGGCCCGAGGCGGCCTCGGGGACCCAGCGTCGGCGCTGGTCGTCGGTGCCCGACTGGAGGAGCGGATAGGTGCCCAGCCCCTGGAGTGCGAGGGCGGTCTCGGCGTGGGTGTCGACACGGGCGAGGTGCTCCCGTAGCTGGCACAGGCGGGCGGCGGGCGCCTCCCGGAGGGGACCGCCCTCCGCCGTACCGGGGAAGAGCGCCGGGAGGAGGCCCGACTCCCCGAGGCGGAGGAGCAGGGGGCGGTCCACCCGGCCCGTGGGCGGGGAGGCGGTGGCGGTGGCGGCCGTGGACGGTCCCGGGGCGAAGTCGGCGGCGCGCTCCCGGACCCAGCGCGCGAAGTGGTGGTCGGTGTCGACGCGGGGCAGCTCCATGGGTGACCTCGGCTCTCGTCAGTACGTGATCCACCCCACACCGCAAATGTACAATAACCGTGACGATCGTCAAGAGGCCGATATGGAGTCTCTTTCACAGTGCTCCGAACCGCCGGTGACGACGGGGATCGTCCCAGGACCGCGCGCGGCGGCCGCTATCGTGTCCGCGTGACGTCCAACACCGACCGGCCAGCCGGAAGCGCCGATCCCCCTCCGGACACCCCCGTCGCCTCCGCGACGGACACGGAGCGACGGCGGCCGAGGGCCCTGATCGTCTCCTTCTTCGGCTCCTACGCCCGTGACGTGGGCGGCTGGATCGGGGTCTCCGACCTCATCGCGCTGATGTCCGGGCTCGACGTGGACGGGCCCGCCGTCCGCTCGGCCGTCTCCCGGCTCAAGCGGCGGGGACTCCTGACCTCCGAACGTCTCGGCGGGGTGGCCGGGTACCGCCTCTCCGACCAGGGACGACGCATTCTCGCGGAGGGCGACCAGCGCATCTTCGGCCATCGGGTCGCCCGTGTCCAGGACGGTTGGGTACTCGTGGTGTTCTCGGTGCCCGAGTCCGAGCGGCACCGCCGCCACGCCCTGCGCACCCAGCTCACCCGGCTCGGCTTCGGCACCACCGCGGCCGGGGTGTGGATCGCCCCGGCCCACCTGACGGAGCAGGCCCGCGCCGTGCTCCGGGACCTCGGTTTGGAGGAGCACGCGGAGCTCTTCCACGCCTCCTACCTGGACTTCCGCGATCTCACCGCGTCCGTGGCGCGCTGGTGGGACCTGCCCGAGCTCCAGGCGATGTACGAGGGGTTCCTCGATGAGCACGAACCCGTGGCGGCGGCCTGGCGCCGCCGGGGCACCCGTGCCCTCCGCTCCCCAGAGGAGCGTGCGACGGCCTTCGCGGACCACCTGCGGGCGGTGGACGCCTGGCGGCGGATGCCGTTCCTCGACCCGGGTCTGCCGCCGGAGCTGCTCCCCGACCGCTGGGCGGGCAGCCGTGCGGCACGGGTCTTCTTCGAGCTGCACGCCCTGCTCCACGGTCCGGGCCTGGAGCACGTCCGCGCCGCCGCCACCCTGGGGCCGGACGACTCGTGGCGATGACCGCCCGGCTCACCGGTCCGGCGTCAGTGGGCGGGCCCGGGGATCACGGCGAGGCCGACCAGCTCGACCAGCGCACCGGGTTCGAAGAGCTCGACCACCCCCAGCAATGCCATCGCCGGGTAGTGACGGCCCAGGTGGGAACGGTAGGCACGGCCGATGTCACGCGCGGCGGCCCGGTATCCGGGGACGTCGGTGGTGTAGATGGTCAGGCTCACGAGGTGTTCGGGCGCTCCCCCACAGGCACGGAGGGCGGTGACGACGTTGCCGAGGGCCACCCCGAACTGCTCCGGCAGGGTACGGGCCGCCAGCGCGCTGTCCGGCCCCGAGGCGATCTGCCCGGCCAGGTGGACCGTGCGTCCGGGGGCGGGCAGTACCGCGTGGGAGAAGCCCGAGGCGGGGCCGAGCTCGGGCGGGTTGACCGGTGTGTGCGGACTCGGGGGATGTCCGGGTTCCACGCGCTCCTCCTCCACTAGCGCCCCTTCCACGAGGGTTCGCGGCGGCCGGTGAAGGCCGCGTGGAACTCGGCGTAGTCGGCGCTCTTCATCAGCAGCGCCTGGGTCACGGCCTCCAGCTCGATCGCCCCGGACAGGCCCATGTCCAGTTCGCGGGAGAGCAGCGCCTTGGTCTGCGCGTAGCCGAAGGCGGGCCCCTCGGAGAGCCGGGTGGCCAGCCGGGTGACGGCCTCGTCCAGCGCGTCGTCCTCGACCAACTCGCTGACCAACCCGTAGCGGTCGGCCTCCGTGGAGTCGAGGGTGTCCCCGAGCATGAGGATCTTCGTGGCGTTGCCCAGGCCCACCATGCGCGGGAGCAGGTAGGCGGCGCCCATGTCGGCGCCGGACAGGCCCACCTTGGTGAACAGGAAGGCGAAGCGGGCGGAGCGGGTGACGACGCGGAAGTCGGCGGCCAGGGCCAGGACCGAGCCCGCACCGGCCGCGATCCCGTGCACGCCCGCGATCACGGGGACGGGGCACTCGCGCATGGCCCGGACCACCTCGCCGGTCATCCGGGTGAAGGCGAGCAGGTCGTCGGGGTCCATCTCCAGGGTCCGGCCGATGATCTCGTCGACGTCCCCGCCCGAGCAGAACCCCCGGCCGCCCCCGCGCAGCACGAGGACGCGGGTGTCACCCCGGTGCGGGAGTTCGGTGAGCAGGTCGCGCAGGTCGGCGTAGGCATCGAAGGTCAGGGCGTTGAGTCGGTCCGGCCGGTCGAGGGTCAGGGTGGCCACCCCGTCCGCCCGGTGGAGGTCGAAGTTGCGCCAGTGCTCGGTCAGGGGCGCGGACGCCCGGAAGGGGCTCATCGGTGGGTTCCTCCGCCGTCGATGGTCAGCGACTGGCCGTTGACGGCTCCGGCCAGGGGGCTCGCGAGGTAGGTGACGGCGGCCGCCACCTCGTCGGGTTCGATGAGTCGGCCGAGTGGGCCGGACGTGGCCAGGACCTCCTCGGCCTGTTCGAGGCCACGCCCCGTGCGTTCGGCTATGCGGGCCACGGAGCGCTCGGTCATGGGAGTGCGGACGAAGGAGGGGCACACGGCGTTGCTGGTGACGCCGGTGCCCACGACCTCGGCCGCCACCGCTCGCGCCAGGCCGAGCATCGCGTGTTTGGAGGCGGTGTAGGCGGCGGTGTAGCGGGAGCCGGTGTGCGCGGCGGTGGAGGCGATGAAGACGATTCGCCCCTGGTCGCGGGCGAGCATGCCCGGCAGGAGCGCCCGGGTGAGCAGGAAGGCGGAGGTGGTGTTGGTGCGCAGGTGGGTGTCCCACAGGTCGAGGTTGGTGCCGCGCAGGGGGGCGCTCCGTGCCGTGCCCGCGTTGTTGACCAGGACGGACACCTCTCCGAGGTGGTCCGCCAGGGACTCCACCGCCTGTTCGTCGGTGATGTCGCAGATCCGGGTGGTGACGTTGAGGCCGTGTGCGCGGGCCCGGCGCTCCAGGGCGGCGAGCCGACCGGAGTCGCGCCCGAGGGCGACCACCTCGTCGCCCTCACTCGCCAGGGCGAACACGATGGCCCGCCCGATCCCGCCGGAGCCACCGGAGACCACGACACGCCGTTCGGAGTCAGCCATGCCCGGAATGTATCACCGGGCCATGACCGTCGTCACTGCTACGACATAACTGTGGTGATTGTGGGACAGATGGGGGTGAAGGGGGAACCGTGGAGGGTCGGGCCGCACGAGAACAGCGCCGACGGCAGGGGCCGTCGGCGCTGCGGAGGGGTACCGGACCTGAGCGGCCGGATCGACCGGAAGGCGGGACCTCCTAGAAGGCGGGACCGGCTTCGAGGGCGTCCGCGATGGTCTGGGCGCGGAGCTCCTCCACCGTCTCCTCCAGGTCGGCCTCGTGCGCCTCGAACTCGGCGGTCACCTCGGCGGCCAGCGCCCGCAGCGCGACCTCCTGGGTGACGATGCCGCCGCGCACGCGGTTGTTGTCGCCGACCTGCGCGGTCGGGCTGTTGTCGGAGGTGGTCAGGTCGCCGCCCACGATGTTGTTGTCGACGTACACGCCACCGGAGACGCCGGTGACCGTCAGGTCGCCGTCGATGTAGTTGAGCGAGCTGGCGAAGCCCGCCTCCGCGCCGGCGCCCACGGCCACCGGGCCGTTGCCGCCGGTGTAGGTCGCGTCACCGATGACCTCGCTGTCGGCGAGGATGCCACCGGCGGCGGCGTCGGTGACGGAGAGGTCTCCGCGCACCACGCTGTCGAAGATGTCCACGTACTCCACGCCCTCGGCGGTCACGCCGCCCAGGCGGGAGTCGGTCACGTAGACCTCACCGACGCTGGCGTCGACGGAGGAGGCGGAGGAACCGACCACGAAGACGAAGCCGTCGTTGTCGGCGCCCTCGGCGGGCACGGCGCTCAGACCGGCGACCGAGGTGCCCTTCTCCAGGTAGGTCCCGTAGGAGCCCGTGTTGACGACGTCACCGGCGACCTCGGTGTCGGAGGCGTCGAAGTAGCCACCCTTGGAGACGGTCACGCCGCCGTCGATCTGGCCACCGACGACGTGCAGGTTGGCGTCGCCCTCGACGGTGACCTTGCCCTGGATGACGGTGCCGTCAAGGAAGCAGCTCGCACCGGCCGGGACCTTGAGATCAGTGGGCAGGGTGACCGCGCCACCGTGCCCCGAGCAGAGAGTGATCAGGTCCGCCTGGGCGGGGGCTGCCATAAGGGTGACGCCGCCGATGGCCAGGGCCGCGGTGGCGGTGGACGCAGCGATCTTGCTCCCGAACTTCATGCGGGGGAATTCCTTTCGTCGTGACCGGTGGGGTCCGACGCTCCTGATGAGGGTGCGGGAAGAGCGCCTGGGGACACCACAGAGAAAGTACCGACCCCGCAGCGCTTTGGGAATACTTGCAGGAGAAGATTCGCTTCTGTCCAGGTTTCGGGAAGAAGAACATACCTGGTGACGTGTGTTACCCGAGGAGCGGCGGACCAGTCCTGGTGGGCCCGCGCCTGGCCGGAACCGCGAGACGGGAATGGCCGCCCGGACGTCCGGGCGGCCATTCCCGGTCCCGTCGACGGTCACCCGACTACTTCAGGTGACCGTCCCCGGTGACCACGTACTTGGTCGAGGTCATTTCGGTGAGCCCCATCGGGCCCCTGGCATGCAGTTTCTGGGTGGAAATGCCGATCTCCGCGCCGAAGCCGAACTCCCCGCCGTCGGTGAAGCGCGTGGACGCGTTCACCATCACCGCCGCCGAGTCCACCCGGGCCACGAAGTACCGGGAGGTGCGGAGCGAGTCGGTGACGATCGCCTCGGTGTGCCGGGTGGAGTACCGCCTGATGTGCGCGATCGCCGCGTCCACGTCCGGGACCACCCGGACGGCCAGGTCCAGGGACAGGTACTCCGTGGCCCAGTCCTCCTCCGTGGCCTCGACCACCGTGGCGCCGGTCGGGTGGACGGCGGCGACGGCGAGGACGCGTTCGTCACCGTGCACGGTCACCCCGGCCTCGGCCAGGGACGAGAGCACGCGGGGCAGGAAGTCCGCCGCGACCGCCTGGTGTACCAGCAGGGTCTCGGCGGAGTTGCACACCGAGCAGCGCTGGGCCTTGGCGTTGGTCGCGATGGCCACCGCCTTGTCGAGGTCGGCGTCGGCGTCCACGTACACGTGGCACAGACCCTCGCCGGTCTCGATGACGGGGACGGTGGAGTCGCGGACCACGGCCTGGATGAGCGAGCCGCCGCCGCGCGGGATGAGCACGTCCACGAGTCCACGGGCCCGCATCAGCGCGGTGGAGGACTCCCGGGTGCGGCCGGGGACCATCTGGACCGCGTCGACCGGGACCCCCGTGCCCTCCAGGGCGTCGCGCAGCACCGTCACGATGGCGGTGTTGGAGTCGTAGGCGGAGGAGGAACCGCGCAGCAGGGCCGCGTTGCCGCTCTTGAGGCAGAGGGCGGCGGCGTCCGCGGTGACGTTGGGACGCCCCTCGTAGATGATGCCGACCACCCCGAGCGGAACCCTGATCTGACGCAGGTCGAGGCCGTTGGGCAGGACGCCGCCGCGCACGGACTCACCGACGGGGTCCGGGAGCTCGACGATCTCGCGAACCGCCTCCGCGATCGCCTCGATCCGGGCCGGGTTCAGGGTGAGGCGGTCGATCATGGCCGGGCTGGTTCCGTCCAGGCGGGCCCGCTCGACGTCCGCCGCGTTGGCGGCCGTGATCTCGTCCGCCCGCTTGACCAGGGCGTCCGCGATGGCCAGCAGGGCACGGTCCTTCACCGACCGGCTGAGCGGGGCGAGCTCGGCCGCCGCGTCCTGGGCACGTTCGGCTACCGCGTGGACCACGCGCTCGATGTCACTCATGGCAGTCATCCTTGTCGGGGCTTCCTTGCTCGGGAGGCCGCCCGGCCGGTGAACCCACCCCTTCGTAGGGCACCGGACCAGGGGGATCTCCCTCAGCGTATAGCGCCGCGCACCCGGACACACGGAGTTATCCACAGGGTGAGACGGCGGCGCGACCCGCGACCGCTCAGCTCCAGCCGTAGCGCTCCCGCAGGACCGCGGCGACCTTCCAGAACAGGTCCTCGTCCATGACGGCGGCCTCCCTGCGGATGGCCGCCTCGTCGAACTCGAAGAGGCGGTCCACCCGAACGAAGGAGTCGCGGCCCTCCCGGTCCCAGGCGCCCGCGCCGATCGGCAGCCAGTCCTGGCGTTCGTGCTCGTCGGGGACCTGCGTGGAGAGCATGAGTCCGTGCAGGTCGCGCCCCCGCCGCCCCACCACGAGCAGGGGTCGGTCCTTGCCCTGGGTGGCGTCCTCCTCGTAGGGCACCCAGGTCCAGACGATCTCGCCCGCGTCGGCGAGACCGTCCTTCTCCGGTGAGTAGACGAGTCGGGTGGCGTTGCGCCCGGTGGGGACCTCGCGGACCGCGCCCTCCTGCGGGTGGGACTCGGTGCCCTGCTGGAGTCCGCCCCGTTGCTGGGTGTCACCGTCGCGCCGGGTGCCGTCGTTACGTCGGGGGCCGCCCTGCGGCGGGTTTCCGTGCTGTGTCGTGTGTTGGCTCACGCACCGCATCCTAGGACCCGCAACGCGTCGGCGCACGGGGCGCCCGGGGCGGTCGTCCGCCCGATCAGTCCAGGTCCAGCAGTGCTCCCAGGGCCCGGACGCAGTGGTCGGCCTCCTCGACCGGGCCGGTGGTGCGCCGGTCGGCGGGGACGGCGGACCAGCGCAGGGCTCGGGCCTCCAGGTAGGCGGTCCAGGCGTCGGTGACCGGGGCCACCGTCTCGGGGGCGTCCAGCAGGGCACGCACGCGGGCACCCATGGTCTCGCGCAGGTCCTCCACGCGGGCGCCCTCCAGGGTCACCGCTCCCCCGCCGAACACCAGCGCCGCGTACGAGGCCCGGCGCCGGTCCACCTGCTCGAAGTAGCGTTCCGCGAACTGGGCCACCGCGTCCCAGCCGGAGCGGTCACCGTCGGGCGCGGTGTTGCGGAGCACGCGCCGTCCGGCGGCGGCCACCACGGCGTCGTGGAAGGCGGTCTTGTTGGGGAAGTAGTGGAAGAGCAGCCCTCGGGAGATGCCGGCCTCACGGGCCACCTCGTCCACCGCCAGCTCCTGGATGGGGCGTTCCACCAGCATGCGCAGGCCGATCCCGACCAGTTGGCGCCTGCGCTCGTCCTGGGTCATCCGCGTCCGTCGCGGGGCTGCCTCGTTCACCCTGTTGAGCATTGCTCAACAAGCCCGTAGTGTCAACGACATGGACTTCGCACCCTCCCCCCGCGTCGCCGCGCACGAACCCGCGACCCACGGGGTCCGACGATGACCGCCCCCGGGCGGGGCGCCCCTCCCGGCGGCTCCGGCCGCCGCGTCCTGGTCACCGGAGGCGCCTCCGGGCTCGGCGCCGCCCTGGTCTCCGCGTTCGCCGCGCGCGGGGACCGGGTGATCGCCACCGACCTGGCCGCGGACGCGCCCGACACCCTTCCGGACGGGGTCGGCTACCTGTGTCTGGACGTGACCTCCGACGACGACTGGGCGTCCGCCCTCGCCCACGTCGAGGAGCGGTGGCGCGGGCTCGACGTGCTGGTCAACAACGCGGGGATCGCCGCCGGCGGACGGATCGACGTCCTCACCGTCGAGGACTGGCGGCGGATCACCGAGATCAACCTGTTCGGCGTGGTTCGGGGCTGCCGCGTGTTCACCCCGCTGTTCAAGCGCCAGGGCTCGGGGCACCTCGTCAACGTCGCCTCCATGGCGGGGCTCGTGCACCCGCCGGTGATGAGCTCCTACAACGCGGTCAAGGCGGCGGTCGTCGCGCTCAGCGAGACCCTCCAGCACGAGCTCGCCCCCTACGGCGTCACCACCTCGGTGGTGTGCCCGTCGTTCTTCCGCACCAACCTGGCCTCCTCCCTCAGCGGCAGCGACCCCGAGGTGGAGGCCTCCGCCGTTCGGCTGATCGACGGGTCGCGCCTGTCCGCCGACGAGGTCGCCGCCCGGGTGCTCCGTGGGGTGGACCGGAGAAGACCCGTCATCCTCACCGACCGGGCCGGACGGACGGCGGTCCGCGCCAAACGGTGGCTGCGGCCCCTCTACGACCGCGCGATGCGCGGGGTGGCCGAGGGTGTGCGCCGCCGCGTCGATCCCACCTCCACCGCACCCGACCACACCACGGAGAAGGCATGAGCAGGGGAACCGTCGTGATCACCGGGGCCTCGGCGGGACTGGGCGCGGAGATGGCCCGCCAGTTCGCCGCCCTCGGCTACGACCTCGGACTGTGCGCCCGTCGGACCGCGCCGATGACCGCCCTCCGGGACGAGATCGCGCGGTCCCACCCCGACCGCCGCGTGGAGCTGCGGGCCCTGGACGTCACCGACGACGAGGCGGTCCACCGGGTCTTCGGGGAGTTCGCGACCGAGTTCGGCACCGTGGACCGGGTCATCGTCAACGCCGGGCTGGGCAAGGGTGCCGCGCTCGGCACCGGTCGCCACGACGCCAACCGCCAGACGGCCATGACCAACTTCGTGGGCGCCCTCGCCCAGGCGGACGCCGCCATGGAGATCTTCCGCGCGCAGGAGCGCGGTCACCTCGTGCTGGTCTCGTCCATGTCGGCCCTGCGCGGCATGCGCAGGGCCATGACCGTCTACGCCGCCACCAAGGCCGGGGTCGCCGCCATCGCGGAGGGACTGCGCTCGGAGGGCGTGCCCGGCCTGGACGTCTCGGTGATCTATCCCGGCTACATCCGCTCAGAGATGAACGAGCACGTCACCCAGCGGACCCGGTTCATGGTCGAGACCGAGGTGGGCGTCCGGGCGATGGTCGCGGCCATCGAGAGGCGCCGGGTGCGGGCGTACGTCCCCGCCTGGCCCTGGGTACCCATCGGCTTCCTGATGAGGCGGCTGCCGCTGTCCGTGGTCAGGAGGCTGACGTGAGCCGAGCGGCAGCTGGCAGGGCGGCCGTCCCGGAGGCGTCACCGCGCCCGGTCCGCCTCACAGCTCCCGGACCGTCCTCATGATCCGCTCGCGCGCGTCACCGCCCTCGGGAACCGGGACCAGGGGGTGGATGTGGAAGGCGCCCTCCTCCACGAAGAGCTCGGCCACGCCCCCGGCCTCGGTCACCCTCTCGTGCAGGCGCCGTGTGTCCGGCAGGAGCAGGTCCCGGGTGCCGATGTACAGGTCCATGGGCGGCAGCCCCGCCACCGGCCCGTACAGCGGGCTGAGCCGTGGTTCGGCCAGGTCGTCCCCGCCCGCCCACTCACCCGCGGCCTCCAGCAGACCCACCGGAGCCAGCCAGGGGTCCGCGTCCTCCACTTCCGCGATCTCCGGGTTCGACATCGTGAGGTCCGTCCACGGGGAGATCAGCACCAGCCGCGCGGGCGGCGGGAGCTCCTCCCCCGCCAGGGTCTGGGTGAGGGCCAGCGCGAGCCCGCCACCGGCGGAGTCGCCCGCGATCAGCGTGCGCGAGGGCGAGGCGTCCTCCAGCAGCTCCCGGTACACGGCGGTGACGAACGGGAAGGCCTCGCGGTAGGTGTGGTCGGGGGCAAGACCGTAGATCGGCACCTCCACCCGGCAGCCCGCGTCGGCCATCCGTGAGACCAGCACCCAGTGCCAGGCGGCGATCTCGCTGACGTAGGTACCCCCGTGCAGGTACAGCACGGCCCTCCCGGGTTCGGTGACCGCGCGGGGGCGCACCGTGTAGACGCGGAAGCCGCCGACCTCCCGGCGGGTGATCCAGTGCCGGGCGGCCAGCCAGTGCGGCGGGTCCGCGTGCTCCTTGGGCTCCCGGAGCCACTCCCGGGTGTCCTCCACCGATTCCAGGGTCGGTTTGCGCAGGACCCGGAGGGCCAGCGCGGCCAGGTGCGTCGTCAGGCTGGACACGGTGGGCGCTCCTCGGGTCGTCCTGTCACGGAGCCCTCCACGCGCGGACGACGGCGCCGGGCGGCTCTTTGGTCAGAGCACCACGAGGTCGTCGCGGTGCACGAGCTCGCGCTCGTAGGAGGGGCCCATCTCCCGGGCCAGCCACCGGGTGGACCGGCCCATCAGGTCCGGGACCTCGGTGGCGTCGTAGTTCACCAGTCCCCGCGCGACCACCGTGCCCTGCTCGTCGCGCAGGTCCACGGGGTCACCCGCGCTGAAGTCGCCCTGGACCCGGACCACCCCGGCGGGCAGCAGCGACGCCTTCTCCCGCACCACCGCGTTGACCGCTCCCGGGTCCAGGACGAGGCTGCCCCGGCCCGCGGTGGCGTGCGCCAGCCACAGCTGGCGCGCCGAGGGGCGGCGCCCGCCGGCCGCCGCGAAGAAGGTGCCCACCCGCTCACCGGACAGGGCGGCGCGGGCGTTGGCGGCCGAGGTCAACAGGGTGGGCACGCCCGCCTCGGTGGCGATGCGCGCGGAGTCCACCTTGGTGACCATCCCGCCGGTGCCCACGCCCCGCCTGCCCGAGCTCCCGATGTCGATCCCGTCCAGGTCGGCCCGACCGCGCACCAGGTGCACGACCGAGGTTCCCTCGTCGGCCGGGTTGCCGTCGTAGAGCGCGTCCACGTCGGAGAGCAGCACGAGGGCGTCCGCCCGCATCAGGTGCGCCACCAGCGCGGCGAGGCGGTCGTTGTCACCGAACCGGATCTCGTGCGTGGCCACGGTGTCGTTCTCGTTGACGATCGGCAGGGCGCCGATGTCCAGGAGACGGCGCAGGGTGCGCTGGGCGTTGCGGTGCTGCACCCGTCGCATCATGTCCTCCACCGTGAGGAGGACCTGGGCGGCGGTCAGCCCGTGTCCGGCCAGCTCGGCCGCGTAGGAGGCCACGAGCAGCCCCTGGCCCACACTGGCGGCGGCCTGCTGCGAGGCGAGGTCGTGCGGGCGGCGAGCCATGCCCAGCGGCGTCATCCCGGCCGCCACCGCGCCGGACGAGACCAGGATCACCTCCTGCCCGCGGGCCCTGCGGTCCGCGAGGACCTCGACCAGGTCCCGGATCCGACCGGAGTCGATCAGCCCGTCCGGGGTGGTCAGTGAGGAGGACCCCACCTTGACCACGACCCGGCGGGCCCCGGCGACCGCCGTCCGCCCGGCCGACTCCAGGGCGTCGACGTCACTCCGACCGGCCCGCTGGCCGGTGTGCTGCTGGGTGTCTGCGCTGTGCACCACGAGGGGCTTTCCGTCCGTGGCACGGCGCCCTGCCCGAGCGCCGTGCTCGTACCTTGTCTGGGTCAGGCTGGAGTGGAGCGGCGGTCCCCGCGCGGGTCAGCCCAGCCGGGCGTCGGATCCGCGCGGGCCGGACGGGACGGCCTCGGCGTCCATGGAGTTGTCCCAGTCGAAGACCACGGCGTCCTCGTCCGTGCCGATCTGCACCTCGGCGCCCTGGGTGGCCCCGGCCTTGGCCAGCGCCTCCTCGATGCCGAGGCGGTTGAGGCGCTCGGCCAGGTAGCCGACGGCCTCGTCGTTGGAGAAGTCGGTCTGGCGCACCCACCGGGCGGGCTTGTCGCCGCGCACCTGGAAGGAGTTGTTCCCGAGCGGCACGACGTCGAAGGGGACGTCCCCGATCATCTTCGGCCGCAGCACGATGCGGGTGGGCTCCTCCACCGGCGCTGCCTGACGGGCCGCCGTGATCTGCTCGGCCAGGGCGAAGGAGAGCTCACGCAGGCCCTCACGGGAGGCAGCGGAGACCTCCATCACCTTGTAGCCGCGCTCCTCCAGCATGGGGGTGACCATGTCGGCGAGGTCACGGGCCTCGGGCACGTCCACCTTGTTCAGGGCGACGATGCGCGGACGGTCGGACAGGTCCACCCCGGCCTGCTCGCCGTAGGCGGACAGCTCGGCCTCCAGGGCGTCGAGGTCGCTGACCGGGTCGCGGCCCGGCTCGTAGGTGGCGCAGTCCAGGACGTGCAGCAGCGTGGAGCAGCGCTCGATGTGGCGCAGGAACTCCAGGCCCAGCCCCTTGCCCGCGCTCGCGCCGGGGATCAGGCCGGGAACGTCCGCGATGACGTACTGGGTGGTACCCGCCTCCACCACGCCCAGGTTGGGGATGAGGGTGGTGAAGGGGTAGTCCGCGATCTTGGGTCGGGCCGCCGACATCGCGGCGATCAGCGACGACTTGCCGGCGCTGGGGAAGCCCACCAGGCCGACGTCCGCGATGGTCTTCATCTCCAGGCGGACGTCGAAGGCCTCGCCCTCCTCGCCCTTGAGTGCGAAGCCGGGGGCCTTGCGCTTCTTGGAGGCCAGCGCGGCGTTGCCCAGGCCGCCGTGGCCGCCCTGGGCCAGGACCAGGCGGGTGCCGTGGCCGACCAGGTCGGCGACGACCTCACCGTCGGCCTTGGTGACCACGGTGCCGTCGGGGACGGTCAGGACCAGGTCCTGCCCCTTGGCCCCGGCGCGGTGACCGCCCTGGCCGGGGGTGCCGTTCTGGGCGTTGCGGTGCGGACGGCGCTGGTAGTCCAGCAGCGTCGCGGTCTGGGCGTCGACCTCCAGGACGATGTCACCGCCCTGGCCGCCGTTGCCGCCGTCCGGGCCGCCCAGCGGCTTGAACTTCTCACGGTGCACGGAGGCACAGCCATGCCCGCCGTTCCCGGCCTTGACGTGCAAGACCGCCTCGTCGACGAAGTCAGGCATAGCTCTCCCCGTTACTCATGCGGCCCCCACCACCTGGCGGGGACCGGTACTCCTCACGCGTCACCAGTGACAACGCGAGGGGCGGGCCAGTGTTCCCTGGCCCGCCCCCGAAGAACCGCTGTTGCCGGCGCAGCCTACTCGGCGGCGACCGGAACGATGTTGACGGCCTTGCGACCGCGGTGGTTGGCGAACTTGACCTCGCCATCGACCAGCGCGAACAGCGTGTCGTCGCCGCCACGGCCAACGTTGGCACCGGGGTGGAACTTGGTGCCGCGCTGACGGATCAGGATCTCACCGGCCGAGACGGACTGACCGCCGAAGCGCTTCACGCCGAGGCGCTTGGCGTTCGAGTCACGACCGTTACGGCTGGACGAAGCGCCCTTCTTATGTGCCATTTCTCCAGGCCTCCTACTTCGCCGCGATGCCGGTGACGCGCACCTGGGTGTGCTTCTGGCGGTGACCCTGGCGCTTCTTGTAACCGGTCTTGTTCTTGTACTTCAGGATGTTGATCTTGGGGCCCTTGGTCTCGCCGAGAACCTCGGCGGTGACCGTGTAGCCGCTCAGCTTGTCGGCCTCGCTGATGACGTTGTCACCGTCGACCACAAGGATGGGCTGCCACGTAAGGGTGGCGCCGGTCTCGTCGGAGACCCTGTCGATGTTCAGGACGTCATCGACAGACACCTTCTCCTGTCGGCCGCCCGCTCGCACGATCGCGTACACCGGGTAACTCTCTTCCTGCTCGCTCAACGAATAATGCGCTCACTCATGACCGTGATGCCACGATCCACGAATCGCCTGTAGCGGGGCGCGGGGATCTGAGGGAAACAAACCCACCTTGGTGGAGAGCACTGCGGTCTCGGGGCGCGCGAACATTTGGGGCGCGCCGACGCACCGTCCATCAGATTACCACCGACCCGACACAGGCCCGCACACGTACTCCTGGTCCGGACCCGTGGGAAACCGGGTCCGGACCAGGCTGCTGTCCCGCCTCGACCGCTGGTCAGCCGGCGTCGACCGCGGTGGACTCACTGGTCTGTGAGCTCACCGCCGCCTTGGTCCGCCGGGTACGGCGGCGCTTGGGCCGCTCGCTGGCGCCCTCGGCGTCACCGTCAGAGGTGGCGGGTGTCTCGGTGGCGTCGGTGTCCGAGACCTGCTCGGTACCGCTCGCCCGCGTCTGCTCACCCTCACCGCTGTCGGCCGGGGCCGCCTTGCGGGTGGTGCGCCGACGGGTCTTCCTGGCCGGGGCCTCCTCGGCCACGGGGGCCTCCGAGGGCTCCTCAGACGGCTTGTCCTCCGACGCGGACCCCTCGGCCGACTCCGTGGGCTCGGCGGCCTTCTTCGCGCGTGAGGAGCGCTTACGCGTCTTCTTCACGGGAGCGGCCTCCTCGGCCTCGGGGGCCTCGGCCTCCGCGGGAGCGGACTCGGTCTCGGCGGCCGGGGCGGCCTCGGCCTGGTCGGTGTCGGCGGCCACCGGCTCCGCGGCCTTGCGGCCGCGCTTCCTCGTGGTCTTCTCCGCCTTCGCGGCCTTGCCGGGCTTCTCCGCCTGCTCGACCGCCTGGTCGGCGGTCTCCTCGCCGCCAGCGGGGCGGTCGTCGCCGTCCTGCTGGTCCGCCTTGTCGGAGGCGTCGGAGGACGCCTTGTCCCCGGACGACTCGGCGTCGCCCTTGCCCTTCTTCTTCTTGCGCCCGCCGGTGCCGCCACCGCCGCCGCCCTTGTTCTCCACCGGGTCGCTGGAGAGCAGCAGGCCGCGACCGTTGCAGTGGTCACAGGTGTGCGAGAAGGCCTCGAGCAGGCCCTGGCCGACCCTCTTGCGGGTCATCTGGACCAGTCCGAGCGAGGTGACCTCGGCCACCTGGTGCTTGGTCCGGTCCCGGGACAGGCACTCCAGCATCCGGCGCAGCACCAGGTCGCGGTTGGACTCCAGCACCATGTCGATGAAGTCGATGACGATGATGCCGCCGATGTCGCGCAGGCGGAGCTGGCGGACGATCTCCTCGGCCGCCTCCAGGTTGTTCTTGGTGACCGTCTCTTCGAGGTTGCCGCCCTGGCCGGTGAACTTGCCGGTGTTGACGTCGACCACGGTCATGGCCTCGGTGCGGTCGATGATGAGCGAACCGCCGCTGGGCAGCCAGACCTTGCGCTCCAGGGCCTTGTTGATCTGCTCGTCGATCCGGTACGCGGAGAAGACGTCGCGGTCCTCGCCCCAGTGCGACAGCCGCTCGGAGAGGTTGGGCGCCACGTAGTCCACGTACTCGTGGACGGTGGTCCAGGCCTCGTCGCCGGAGACGACCAGGCTGGAGAAGTCCTCGTTGAAGACGTCCCGCACCACGCGCACCGTCAGGTCCGGCTCGCTGTTGAGCAGGGACGGGGCGTTGGCCGACTTGGACTTGCGCTTGATCGAGTCCCACTGCTTGGCCAGCCGCGTGATGTCGCGCTCCAGCTCCTCCTCGCTGGCTCCCTCGGCGGCCGTGCGCACGATCACGCCGGCGCCGGAGGGCATCACCTTCTTGAGGATGGTCTTGAGACGCGCGCGCTCCTTGTCGGGGAGCTTGCGGCTGATGCCGGTCATCGAACCGCCGGGCACATACACGAGGTAGCGGCCGGGCAGGCTGATCTGGCTGGTCAGCCGGGCACCCTTGTGACCGACCGGGTCCTTGGTGACCTGCACCAGGACCGACTGGCCGGACTTGAGCACGGATTCGATGCGCTTGGGCTGGCCGTCCAGGCCGAACGAGTCCCAGTTGACCTCGCCCGCGTACAGCACGGCGTTGCGGCCCTTGCCGATGTCGACGAAGGCGGCCTCCATCGACGGCAGGACGTTCTGCACCCGGCCCAGGTACACGTTGCCCACGTAGGAGCGGTGGGTGGCGCGGTCCACGTAGTGCTCGACCAGGACGTCGTCCTCGAGGACGGCGATCTGGGTACGGTCACCCGTCCGGCGCACGACCAGGTCGCGCTTGACCGCCTCGCGGCGGGCCAGGAACTCGGACTCGGTGACGATGGGCGCGCGGCGGCGGCCCTGCTCGCGCCCCTCACGGCGGCGCTGCTTCTTGGCCTCCAGCCGGGTGGAGCCCCGGACCGCCTGGACCTCGTTCTCGATGGGCCGTTCCTGGCGCGGCTCGCGCACCTTGACCACGGTGTTCGGCGGGTCGTCGTTGGTGGAGTCGCCACCGGAGCCCGAACGCCGACGACGGCGGCGACGGCGACGGCTGCTGCCGCGCTCGCCGTCGGCGGAGTCGTCACCGGACTCGTCCTCGGAGTCGTCCTCCTCGGCGGCGGCCCGGTCGTCCCCGCGCTGGCCCTTGGCGTTGTCCTCGGACGCGCCGGCCTCACCCTGGGCGTCGTCGTGGTCGGCGTCCTCGGCGCCGCGCGAGCGGCCGCGCCCGCGTCCGCCGCGACGGCGGCGGCGACGGCTGGGGCGCTCGTCCGAGCCGGTCTCCTCGGCGGGGGCCTCGGCGGACTCGTCCTCGGTGTCGTCCTCGTCCTCGTCGGTGTCGTCCTCGACGACCGGCTCGGCCTTGGGCTTGGGCTTGGTCTGCACGGGCGCGCTGGCGACCGGGGGCTGGAAGAGCATGCCGCCGGGCGGCTGGAAGACGGCGCCGCCGGTCTCGGCGGGGGTCTCCTCAGGCTCCTCGACGACCTCCGGGGCCGGGGCCTCGGCGGTCCTGGTGGAACGGGCGCGCGTGCGGCCGCGCGTACGACCGCGACCGGTCTCCTTCTCCCCGCCCTCCTTGGCATCGCCCTCGGGCTCGGCGGGCCGGTCAGCCGAGGCCGTCTCGACGGCCTCAGGGACCGGCTCGCTCGCCTTCGCCGTGGTCGCGCGACCACGGCTCCGGCGCTGCGAGGCGGCCGGGGCGTCGTCGGGGCGGCCCGCCGCGCGCACGGTGCGCTTGCGGGAAGCGGCGGACACGGAGGTGTTGACCGTGCCGACCTCACCGGAGCCAGCCAGCTTGGTGACCGGCGCGGAGGGAGCGGAGAAGACGTCGTCCGGTTCGGGGGGTGGTCCTGCCGCGCGGCGAGCGCCCTTGGCGGGGGCGGGTGTGGTCACCCGCACCGCGCCGTCCCCCGCGGGGGGCGCCGCCGCCGTGTTCTCGGTTGTTTCAGTTGTACCCGCGGCGCCTTCGGCGCCGTTGTTGGGCTCGTTCTCGAGCATCCGGGCGGTCTCCCGTCAAAGCGCTCGGGCGCACCGCGACCTCATCGGTCGGTGGCGCGGCTCACGAGAGCTGTCGTCTGTGTCAGCGCCGACGACACTGGTGTGCCGTCGGGGCAAAGTCCTGTGGTTCGCCCATGTTTCCCCGCCTTGGGGCCCTTCATGACGAAGGTCCCGTCATGGGCGATGACGTCCGTGGTGAGCGGGTGCGTCGATCGTTCTTCTGGTCGTGCGCGGCCCCGGTGCGCCCAGTCACGGGAGCTTCGGGTCGGTCCGCGTCGAACGGATCAGCGATCACACCTGTCGCCTCGTCCAGTGGCCCCTGCGCCAGCCTGGTCATCGTCGGTGATGACGGCGGCGCGAGGTCGGCCAGTTGGCGGAGGCCGGTCAGCACGTCGTCCGGTCGTACAGCAGGTGTCGTGTGCCGTATGACCATTCGAAGTATGGCATATGTCGCGTGTCGGTCCCGTGGGACGCGCCCATGGGATCGGTGAGACACGTCGATGTCGAGGACGGCCGGTCGGGTGTCGAAGCGGCGCCGGCCCTTCTTCGTCATCCGTTCCACCTCGACGCTCTCGGCGGCCAGGTAGGTGGCCACCGCCCTGGCGGCGTCGTCGGGGTCGACGTCCGCCATCTCCACGCGCCACTGGGAGGCCTCGAGCCGGTCGGCCAGGCCCTGAGTCCGGGCCTCGACGACCTCGACCACGTCGATCCCGTCGGGCATCGCCGCGTCGATCGCGGTCCTGACCTGTTCGGGTCGGCGTGCCTCGGCCAGGGTCAGCTCAAGATACTCCGCCTCGCTGGCGACCCCGGTCGGGGCCGCGCCCGTGTAGGAGATCTTGGGGTGCGGTGAGAAGCCAGCGGAGAAGGCCACGGGAACCGAGGCCCTGCGCAGGGCTCTCTCCAGTGCCCGGGCGATGTCGCGGTGGCTCGCGAAGCGCATGCGCCCGCGTTTGGCGTAGCGGACGCGCAGCCTTTGGCCGGGGTTGGCGGTGGAGGGTGAGGTGGTGCCCTCGTGTGCGGGGGGCAGCTCAACTCCTTTCCTCAGTGCCCCCTGGGTTCCGGGCCGTCTGTGGCGGCCCTCAGGGGCTGTTCCTCGTCCTGTTCAGCGTACGGTGCGCCGAAGTGCACACGCGCCAACGGGACACGCATACCGGTACCTCCCCCAACGGCCCCCGATCGAAAAGTCCCGACCGGGTCCGAGCGGGTGCCGAACCGGCGTTCACCACGAGAACACAGGGGCCCGGAAAAAAAATCCAAAGAAATCCCGCAACCATGGCAACCCCCGGTATCCCCCGCGAGTCTTACTTCACGTACGGCCCGGCGCGAGCGGGGCGCCGGGCCGTACACCTTCCTCCCCGGACACTCCCCCGGTGCCAGTGGCACACGACGGGGTCGAGGCACACGGCGGAGAGCGCCCGGAGCGCGCATCCTACTCTCTTTCCCCCCATCGCACGCGGATCGCCCCCCCTTCCCGGGCGCGACTCCGGTGCCCACCAGAACTCCTCTGCCCCTCCCGGGGCCGGTCCCACCCCCGGCGGGACCGGCCCCGTCCTCTGTTCAGACCACGGTCAGCGGCAGCATGGGGCGGCCCCCGGCCTGGTCGTTGATCTGGATCTCGGTCCCCATCGTCGGGCACACCCCGCAGTCGTAGCAGGGGTTCCAGCGGCAGTCGTCGATCTCCAGGGACTCCTCGCCGTGCAGCGAGTCCTGCCAGTCCTGCCAGAGCCAGGAGCGGTCCAGCCCGGCGTCCAGGTGGTCCCAGGGCAGGACCTCGTCCTCGTCACGCTCGCGGGTGGTGAACCAGTCCACGTCCACCCCGGTCCCGGCCAGACCGGCCTCCGCGGCCCTCATCCAACGGTCGTAGGAGAAGTGCTCGCTCCAGCCGTCGAACCGGCCACCCGCCAGCCAGGCCTCCTCGACGATCCGGCCGACCCTGCGGTCGCCCCGGGACAGCAGGCCCTCCATGATCGAAGGGCGCCCCTCGTGGTAGCGCAGCCCGATGGATTTGCCGTACCTGCGGTCCCCGCGCAGGCGGTCGCGCAGCTTGCGCAGGCGGGCGTCCACCTCCTCGTGGGAGGTCTGGGCCGCCCACTGGAACGGGGTCTGGGGCTTGGGGACGAACCCGCCGATGGAGACCGTGCAGCGGATGTCCTTGCGCCCGGTCACCTCACGGCCGGTCCGGATCACCTCGGTGGCGAGGTCGGCGATCGCCAGAACGTCCTCGTCCTCCTCGGTGGGCAGCCCGCACATGAAGTACAGCTTCACCTGACGCCACCCGGCCGCGTAGGCGGCGGTGACGGTGCGGATGAGGTCCTCCTCGGTGACCATCTTGTTGATCACCCGGCGCATGCGTTCGCTGCCGCCCTCGGGGGCGAAGGTCAGCCCGGAACGGCGGCCGTTGCGGGTGAGCTCGTTGGCGAGGTCGATGTTGAAGGCGTCCACGCGGGTGGAGGGCAGGGACAGGCCCGTGTTGGTGCCCTCGTAGTGGTCGGCGAGGTTCTTCGCGATGTCACCGATCTCACTGTGGTCGGCGCTGGAGAGCGAGAGCAGGCCGACCTCCTGGAATCCGGAGGCCTTCACCCCCTCCTCCACCATCTTCTGGACGGTCTCCTGGTTGCGTTCGCGTACCGGCCGGGTGATCATCCCGGCCTGGCAGAACCGGCAGCCGCGGGTGCAGCCCCGGAAGATCTCCACGCTGTACCGCTCGTGCACGGACTCCGCGGTGGGGACGATGGGGCGCTTGGGGTACGGCCACCGGTCCAGGTCCATCACGGTGTGCTTCTGCACGGTGTCCGGGACGCCGGGGCGGTTGGGCAGGTACCCGCCGATCCGTCCGTCGTCGAGGTAGGCCACGTCGTAGAAGCGCGGCACGTACACGCCGCCGGTGGCGGCCAGGCGCAGCAGGAGGCCGTCCCGCCCGCCGGGCGCGCCCTCCTCCTTGAACTCGCGGATGATCTCGGTGATGGCCAGGGTGATCTCCTCGCCGTCCCCGAGCACCACGGCGTCCAGGAAGTCGGCGATGGGCTCGGGGTTGAACGCGGAGTGGCCCCCGGCCAGAACCACCGGGTCCTCCTCCGTGCGGTCGGCGGAGCGGCGCGGGATCCCGGCCAGGTCCAGCGCGGTGAGCATGTTGGTGTAGCCCATCTCGCTGGCGAAGCTCAGACCGAGCACGTCGAAGGCGCGGATCGGCCGGTGGGAGTCCACCGTGAAGTGGGGGACGCCGTGCTCACGCATCAGCCGTTCCATGTCCGGCCAGACCGCGTAGGCGCGCTCGGCCAGCACGCCCTCGCGTTCGTTGAGGACCTCGTAGAGGATCTGCACGCCCTGGTTGGGCACGCCCACCTCGTAGGCGTCCGGGTACATCAGTGCCCAGCGCACCCGCGCGGAGTCCCAGGGCTTGACCACGGAGTTGAGCTCACCGCCCACGTACTGGATCGGCTTGCTCACCTGGGGGAGCAGGGCTTCGAGGCGCGGGAAGAGGCTTGCGACGGACATGGTGTGGGCCCTCGGTCGGCGGACATCGTGTCTGGCTGGACCACCAGGTTAGCCCTCCGAAGGGCCCCGGACCGGTGTGTACACAGGACCGGTCCGGGGCGGGTCCCGGATCAGAACTCGAAGCCACGGTCCCGGGAGTTGACGCCGAGCACCAGGCCCAGGGCCAGCATGTTCGCCAGGATCGCCGTGCCTCCGTACGACACGAACGGCAGCGGAAGCCCGGTCACCGGCAGGATGCCCAGGCCCATCCCGATGTTGATGAAGGCCTGGAAGCCGAACCAGGAGGCCACACCCACGCACAGCAGGCGGGGATAGGGCTGGTCGCATCCCCGCGCGATGCGCAGGATCCGCCAGATCACCACGGCGAAGAGCACGATGATCGCCCCGGAGCCGAGGAACCCCAGCTCCTCCCCCGCCACCGTGAAGATGAAGTCCGTGTGCTGCTCGGGGACGAACCGGCCGTGGGTCTGCTCCCCCTGGAACAGCCCGGTGCCGTCGAAGCCGCCCGACCCCACGGCGATCAGCGCCTGCGCCGAGTTGTAGCCCGCGCCCTGCGGGTCGGCCGCCGGGTCCACCAGGGTGGCGATCCGGTCGAGCTGGTAGGGCTCCAGCAGCTCGAACCACCACACGGCCAGCACGGCCAGCGCACCGCAGGCGAGCATGCCCGCCACCCACATGACCGGGGCCCCGGACAGCGTGAGCATGCCGAGGAAGATCGCGCACAGGACCAGGCTGGTCCCGAGGTCGGGCTGGAGCATGACGAGCCCGAGCGGGACCGCCATCACCAGCAGGCAGAACAGCACGTCCCTCGTCATCGGGCGGGTCTCGCCGTCCCGGGGCTCGCCGAGCAGCGTCGCCAGGACCAGGATCAGTCCGACCTTGGCCAGCTCACTGGGCTGGAACTGGAACCCGCCGACCACGATCCAGCCGCGAGAACCGTTGATCACGGCGCCGAGCGGGGTCAGCACCAGGACGAGCGAGACCACACTGAACGCGTAGGCGATCGGCGCGTAGGCACGGACGGTGCGGTAGTCCACCGCCGCGACGACCAGGCACACGACCACGGCCACCCCGAGGTGGAGCAGATGGCGCACGAGGTGGTCCACGGACTCCAGCGGGTCGCCCCCGTCGCCCGGCAGCGTCGCGGACCACACCAGCAGGGACCCGAGCCCGGCGAGCACCAGCACGGCGCCGATCAGGATCCAGTCGAGGCGGCGCGCGCCACCCGCCGCCGAGCTGAGGGTCCGCCCCAGGTCACGCTGGCGCCGGGGCGGACCGCCCATGTTCGTGATCATCAGGGCTCCAGCGTCTCGATGGAACCGTCCTGGCGGACGACCGGCAGTTCGGTGTGCGGCTTGCCTCCGGGCAGCAGCGGCTTGCCCTCCTTCACGTCCTCGGTGTCACCGGTGGACGAGAAGCCGTACAGACCCTCGTAGATCTCACGGGCGATGGGCGCGGCGGTCTCACCACCGGTACCGCCCTGGGAGACCAGGACGACGATGGCGTACTGCGGGTCGTCCACCGGCGCGTAGGAGGCGAACCAGGACGACACCTGGCGGCCCTGCGCGTCGGCGCTGCCGGTCTTGCCCGCGACGGCGACCTGGTCCTGCGGGAAGTCGGAGAAGGCGCCGCCACCGGTACCGGACGTGGTCACCTCGGCCAGGGCCTCCTGGAGGTACTTGATCGTCTCGTCGCTGACCGGCACCTCGTTCTTGACCGTCGGCTCGATCTCCTGGACCTTGGAGCCGTCGGCGGCGACCATGGCCTTGGCCACGCGCGGCTCGTACAGCGTCCCGCCGTTGGCGATGGAGGCGTAGGCGCTGGCCAGCTGGAGCGGGCTGACGAGGACGTCGCCCTGGCCGATCGAGAAGTTGATCGCCTCGCTGGCCCGCCACTCGAAGCCCTCCACGCAGTGTTCGTGCGCGAGCTGCTTGAGGTAGGCGGCCTGGGACGGGTCGTTCTCCGCGATGTCCGGGTAGCCGGACTCGGCCCGCTCGCAGTTGACCTCCCGGGTCTCCTCCCAGAAGGTGCGCTTCCACTCGCGGTCCGGGATACGGCCACCGGTCTCGTACGGCAGGTCCACGCCGGTGGGCGAGCCGAACCCGTAGCCGCGGGCCATCTCGGCCATGGCCTCCTCGGGCTCGCCGTCCGGGTGGAGTCCGCCGTCCTTGGACCACATCTGGTAGCCGAAGTTGTAGAACACGGTGTTGCAGGAGGCGATGATCGCCTGCTTCAGGGTGATGCTGCCCTGACCCGCGCCCGCGTAGTTCTCGTAGTTCTGGCCGGCGAGGTTGACCGAGCCGGGGCACGCGTAGGAACTGCGCAGCGAGTACCCGTTCTCGACGGCCGCCGACAGCGACGACACCTTGAAGGTGGAGCCGGGCGGGTACGTGCCCTGGACGGCGCGGGAGAGCAGGGGCTCCCCCGCCTCCTCGCTGAGCATGGCGTCGAAGGTCTCCTGGTCGATCCCGCCGTCCCAGATGGCCGGGTCGTAGGTGGGCATGCTGGCCATGGCGACGACCCCGCCGTTGGTGACGTCCAGGACCACGGCGGCGCCGGAGTCCGCCTTGTACTTGGGCCGGGCGCCCTCCATCCCCCGGGCCAGGGCCTCCTCGGCGACCTTCTGGACGTTCATGTCCATGTGGGTGACCAGGTGCATGCCCGCCTCGGGGAGGCGTTCGGAGATGACGTCCATGATCTCGCCGTGGTTGTTCACGCCCAGGGTGCGCAGGCCCGCGACGCCGCGCAGCTCCTTGTCGTAGACGGCCTCCAGGCCGTCACGGCCCACCATGTCGATCCCGGTGAACCCGGTGCGCAGCTCCTCGCGCGCCTCCAGTTCCTCCTGGGTGACGGGCTGGAGGTAGCCGAGCGTCTGACCCGCGTGTTCGCCGTAGGGATACTCGCGCACGGCCTGGGCCTGTGCGGTGATCCCGGGGAAGTCGTCGGCGCTCTCCATGATCTGGAGCGCGACCGGGCCCTCCACGTCCTCCGCGAGGGTGACGGGCTGGTAGGGCGAACCGGGCCAGCAGGGACGCTGGACCTCGGGACCGCACAGACGCATGCGCTGCTGGAGTTCCTCCAGGGGGATGTCCAGCACGCCGGAGAGGTCGCTGAGGACCTTCTCCCCGCCGTCCTTCATTCCCTGGAGTTCGTGGTAGTCGGCCGAGACCAGGAGCTGGGTCTTGTTGTTGACCACGACGCGGCCGCTGGAGTCGAGGATCTGCCCCCGAGTGGCGGGGACGACTAGCTCCTGGTGGTGGTTGGAGACGGCCAGTTCACGGTAGTGGTCGGCCATGGGCACCTGGAGGTACCAGAGCCGGGCGACCAGCACCGCGAACAGGGCCAGGACCAGGAACTGCGCGAGGAACAGCCCGAACCAGCCGAGTCTGCGCCCCGGCAGGGACGGGTTGGTGGGTGGCTTGTGCACCGGTTCACCACCCTCGCAGGGAGGTCGGGCCCTGGATCGTGGCGAAGTCGCTCTCCGCGAGCGCGGCGCGTGTCCACAGGATCGGCAGGACGACCAGCGCCCCGATCAGGGTGGTCAGCAGGGCGCCGACGCCGACCCGGACGCTCACCGCGGCGAGGGTGACGTTGCCGTCGCCCAGCATGAAGCCGACCAGGGCGTAGCTCAGGCCCACCCCCACGGCCGTGACGGCGGTGATCCCCAGCGCGGTCCAGGGCGAGACCGTGTTGCCCACCGCGCCGCCGAGGCCGGTGTTGGCGCGCAGCAGCGAGACGAGGTAGGCGGCCACGCACAGCACCAGCGCGTAGCGGCCCATCGGGTGCTCGGCCGGGGGCAGGACGTCCATGGCCAGCCCGGCGGCGAACCCGCATCCGGCGGCGGCCGCCGGGTTGGTGGTCAGCGCCACGGCGACGACGGCCGCGAGGACGAGGTCCGGTCCCCATTCGAAGGGCAGCCGGTTGACGATGGCGGCCTGGGCGAGCACCGCGACGGTCACCATGAGCAGGGTCGCTGCGGCCCTCATTGGTCCCCCTTGGGATCGGGTTTGGGCGGGAGCACGGAGTCACGCGGGTCCTCGGCGGGACCGGAGACGACCACGCCCACCATGTCCAGGGACGCGAAGTCCACGGCCGGGGTGATGCGGGCGATCCGGCTCAGCGCCCCCGGCGCCACGTGGACCTCGTCGACGGTGCCGATCGGCACTCCCGGGACGAACGGCGCGCCGTCGTGCGAGCCGAGCGTGACGACGCGGTCGCCCTCCTCGATGGGCGCCTCCATGTCGAACAGTTCCAGGGTGAGGTCGGCCTCGGGACCGCCCGGGACGCTGCCGCCGCTGATCGCGCCGATCTTGCGCGTCTGTTCGAGCCGCGCGCCGACCGTGGAGTTGACGTCGGTGGCGAGCTTGACGGTGGCGAGCCTGGGTCCGGCCTCGATCACCCGTCCGACCAGTCCGGCGCCGCTGACCACCGTCATGTCGGGACGGATCCCGGAGTCGGTGCCCGCGTCGATGGTGACGGTGTGCGCGTATCCCTGCGCGGTGGTGCGGGTGACGGCCTGGGCCGGGACGATCTCGTAGCCGCCCCGTCCGGACAGGTGCAGGAGCTCGTCCAGCTGGTCCACGCGGCCGTCGTCGAGCCGAGCCGACTGGAGGTCCGCCTCCAGTTCGGCGTTGGCGGCCTCCAGCTCGGCGATCCGGGCGGCCGCTTTGGGTCCCTGGCTCACACCCTCGTAGAGCGTGGCGGCGGGACCGGCGATGAGGCCGACCCCGGCGGCGGCCGGGGCGAAGGCCAGTTCGCCGCCGCCTCGGGCGACCGAGGTGACGGGGTTGCCCCCCGCCCGCGTGTCCAGGACCATCAGGGCCACGGCCGCCACGACGAGCACGGCGAGGAACAGCCGGGACCGCGAGGAGTCGCGGAGCATGTCAGCGCCGCCGTTCCGGAACGAGGACCTGGTGGAGTCGCTCGTAGTTCTCCACGCAGGTGCCCGAACCCACCGCGACCGAGTCGAGCGCGTTGTCGGCCACGTGGATGGGCATGCCGGTCTCGTGCAGGAGCCGGTCGTCGAGGCCGCGCAGCAGGGCGCCGCCGCCGGTCACCGCCACGCCCCGGTCCATGATGTCGCCGGACAGCTCGGGCGGGCACTTGTCGAGGCTGGTGCGGACCGCGTCGATGATCGCGGTGACCGGTTCCTCGATGGCCTGGCGCACGTCGGACTCGGACAGGACGATGGTCTTGGGCAGGCCGCTGATGAGGTCGCGTCCGCGGACCTCGGCGTGCAGCTCCTCCGCTCCCGTGGGGTAGGCGGAGCCGATGGCGAGCTTGAGCTCCTCGGCGGTGCGCTCCCCGATCATCAGGGAGTACTCCTTCTTGATGAAGGTCATGATCGCCTGGTCGAGTTCGTCGCCGCCCACCCGGATGGACTGGGAGGTGACGATGCCGCCCATGGAGATGACGGCGACCTCGGTGGTGCCGCCGCCGATGTCGACCACCATGTTGCCGGTGGGCTCGTGGACCGGGAGCCCGGCGCCGATCGCCGCCGCCATGGGCTCCTCGATGATGTACACGCGGCGTGCCCCGGCCTGGTAGCCCGCCTCCTTGACCGCGCGGTGCTCGACCGAGGTGATGCCGCTCGGGACCGCGACGATGATGCGGGGCTTGGCGAAGTGGCGGCGGCGGTGGATCTTCTGGATGAAGTACCGCAGCATCCGCTCGGTGACCTCGAAGTCGGCGATGACGCCGTCCTTGAGGGGGCGGATGGCGGTGATGTTGGTCGGCGTGCGGCCGATCATCTGCTTGGCCTCGATGCCGACCGCCACGATCTTGCCGGTCGAGGTGTTGAGCGCGACCACCGACGGCTCGTTCAGGACGATGCCGCGTCCGCGTACGTACACGAGTGTGTTGGCGGTACCAAGGTCTACGGCCATGTCCCGGCCGAGAAATGCAAGGTTGTTGGGCATGTAACGTCCTCAGAGGCGCCGTGTCGGGCGGGGACGTGCGTCACGACCATACGTGGTCGTTCCGGCACGTTAGGTATCCAGTCCCCCGCATCGTAACGGTCAGCACTTAGTCCGTTACGCAAACACACCGATTTGTTGCCTCGTCACCGGACAAGGGTGAGAAAAGAGAGGTGCCCTGGGGCGCGTACGCACCCCAGGGCATCAAGACTAGGCCTCACGGGCCCGATTCCCCTACAGGTCGGGGAAGAACAGCTTGATCTCGCGCTCCGCCGAGTAGGTGGAGTCCGAGCCGTGGACGATGTTCTTCTGCACCTCGAGGGCGAAGTCGCCCCGGATGGTCCCGGGCGTGGCGGTCACCGGGTCGGTGGCACCGGCCAGGGCGCGGAAGGCCTCGATGGCGCGCTCGCCCTCGACCACCATGGCGACCAGAGGACCACCGGTGATGAACTCCACCAGCGAGTCGAAGAACGGACGCGAGGCGTGCTCCTCGTAGTGCGTCTTCGCGGTGTCCGCGTCGAGCGTGCGCAGCTCCATCGCGACCAGGTTCAGGCCCTTGCGCTCGATGCGCGAGATGACCTCACCGACGATGTTGCGGCGGACACCGTCGGGCTTGATGAGAACGAGAGTGCGCTCCACGTGCGTTTCAACTCCTCACTGGGGACCCCCGCGCGGCACGCGGGGGCCTGGGCCCGCGGTGGCGAGCGCACGCGGTGGGGTGAACGGATGTGTGCCCGGGGCTCGGGGACGAGACAGGGGGACGGCGGTGCCGTTCGTCTGCCCGGACGTGCGTCACACTATCGCGTTTGCCCCTGGGGCGCGGTGGGAGAGGCGGAAGGGCCTAGGCCCCGCCGACCTCGGCGCCCTCCTGCTCGGCCCGCTCCTCGTGGGCGGCGCGGATCGCGTCGACCCTGCGGCCCATGATCACGCCGACGACCCACAGGGACACGAAGACGATCGCCACCAGGGGCGCGCCCGTGACCATGAAGGAACTGAACAGGAAACCGGCCTGGAGCACCCACGCCGCGTAGTGCGCCCAGGTGTGCTTCTGGAGCCCGGACAGCAGCAGAGCGGCCAGGGCCATGCCACCCCAGAGACCGCCCGCCACGGCGGGGTCGGCGCCCTCCAGGTTGATGGCGATGGGGATCGCCAGGCCGATCACGATGGCCTCGAACACGAGGACTACGGCGCAGAGTGTGCGCACGGCGTTCTCCCTTCGTCTGGTTACTGGTCGCCGGAACCGCGCAGCAGGTGGACGGCGTCACCCGAGGTGACCACCGACCCGGTGACCAGCACACCGGTTCCGCCGAACTCGCCGCCCGACTCGGCCAGGCCCACGGCCTGGTCGATGGCGTCGTCGAGCCGTGCGGCCAGGTGCACACGGTCCTCACCGAAGATCTGCCGGGCGATGTCGGCCAGCTGCGCCGGGTCGAGGGACCGGGGCGAGGAGTTGCGGGTGACCACGATCTCGTCGAGCAGCGGTTCCAGGGGCTCCAGGACGCCCTCGACGTCCTTGTCGGCCATGATGGCGACCACGCCGACCAGCCGGGAGAAGGAGAAGGCCTCCTCCACTGCCGCCACCGTGGCGATCATCCCGGCCGGGTTGTGCGCGGCGTCCGCGATGACCGTCGGGCTGGTGCGTACGACCTCCATGCGGCCCGGGGAGTCGATCCCGGCCAGCGCCTCCCCGACGATCACGGGGTCGAGTCCGGCCGCGTCCTCGGAGGCCGAGAAGGCCTCGACGGCCGCGATGGCGACCGCGGCGTTGCTGGCCTGGTGCTCCCCGAACAGCGGCACGAAGAGGTTCTCGTAGTTGCCCGTGAGGCCCTTGACGGCGACCTGCTGGCCGCCGACGGCGACCTCGCGGGAGGTCACCCCGAACTCCAGCCCCTCCCTGGCCACCGTGGACCCGACCTCGGCGGCGTGCCGGAGCAGGACCTCGGCGGCGGGCAGCGGCTGCTGCGCCATGACGGTGACCGACCCGGGCTTGATGATCCCGGCCTTCTCCTCGGCGATGCCGTCGAGGGTGTCGGGCAGGTACTCGGTGTGGTCGATGCCGATCGGAGTGACCACGGCCACGTCCCCGTCGACGACGTTGGTGGCGTCCCAGCTGCCGCCCATGCCGACCTCCACCACGGCGACGTCCACGGGGGCGTCCGCGAACACGGCGTAGGCCATCACGGTGAGGATCTCGAAGAACGACAGCCGGACGTCGCTCATCGCGTCGGCCATCTCCAGGAAGGGACGGATGTCGTCGTAGGCCTCGACGAACCGCTCCTGAGAGATCGGCTCCCCGTCCACGACGATGCGCTCCCGCACCGTCCGCAGGTGGGGGCTGGTGTAGCGGCCGACCCGCAGGCCTCGGCCGCGCACCAGCGCGTCGATCATCCGGGCGGTGGACGTCTTGCCGTTCGTCCCGGTGACGTGGACGACCCGGAAGTTGCGGTGCGGGTCACCCAACAGGTCCAGGACCGTGCGGACGCGGTCCAGGGTGGGGTCGATGTCGGATTCGGGCGCGCGGGAGAGAATCTCCGCGGTGACCTCGGCGTAGCGCTCATGGGCGCCCGCGCCACTCACGGCGTCTCGGTGGTCGGGGTGTACACCCGCGCCAGTGTACGCGGCCCCACCTGGGCTCGGATGCGGGGTGGCGCGTACGGGGACCATACTTGGGGGCATGCCCAGCCCTGACCCGATCGTCGAACCGTTCTTCTCCGAGTGGGCGCACCGCCGTCCCGGACGGACGCGCAGCCTCGACCGTGCGGCCGCGCTCCTGGCCGCGCTGGACCCGGCACCGCTTCCCGTGCTCGGGGTGGTCGGGTCCAAGGGCAAGGGCAGCACGGCCACCTACGCGGCGGCGACGCTGTCCGCCGCCGGGCTGCGGACCGTCCTGGTGACCGGCCCGAGTTTCCGGGGGTACCGCGAACGGGTCCGGGTGGACGGCGTGTCCGTGACCGACGACGAACTCCGCGCCCTCGGCCGCACCGTGGAGACCGCCCGGCGGACCCTGCCCGAGGAGGAGGGCTACCTGGCGCCGAGCGGACTGTTCCTGATCGCCGGGTTGCTGCACGCCCAGGCGGTCGGCGCCGACGTCTGCGTCCTGGAGGCGGGGATGGGAGGGCACCGCGACGAGCTCCGCCTCCTGGGGCCGCAGGTGGTGGCGCTGGGCATGGTCTTCGCGGAGCACGTGGGGGTCCTCGGTGACACCGTGGCGGAGATCGCACGTGAGAAGACCCGCGTGGTCCACCCTGAACGCACCCGGGCCCTGGTGACGCTGCCCCAGAGCGCCGAGGTGGCCCCCGTCGTGGACCGCACCCTCACCGAGGTCACCCGAGGAAGGCTTACCCCCGAGGTGGTGGACCCCGCCGCCGCGACCGAACCGCCCGCGCACCTGCGCCCCCGGGGCCTGTCGGCCGCCAACGGCGTGCTGGGCACCGCCGCCGCGACCCGCGTGCTGGACCTGATGGAGGCGCCGCCCGCGCCGCCCGCCCGGCTCCACCGGGTCCTGGAGACCGTGAACCTGCCCGCGCGGCTCTCGCGGCACGCTGTGCCGGGCGCGACCACCGAGGTCGTGGTGGACTCCGCCATCGACCGGGTCGGTGTGGCCGCCGCGCTGTCGCACGCCCGCGACCTGTGGGGCGGTGTGGACCACGTCCTGCTGTGCCTGCCCGACCACAAGGACGTGTCCGGGGCGGTCGACGCCCTCCGGGAGGTCCCGGTCACCGCGGTGCGCCTGCCAGAGGAGCACCTGCGCTTCGAGCACGCCCTGCCCGCACACTGGGACAGCGTCCGCGCCGAGGACCTCTCCCCCGCCTCCGTGGCCGCTCTGGGCCAGCGCGTCCTGGCCTTGGGCACGGTCTACTTCACCGGCCGCGTGCTGGAGGTCCTCGACGCCCCCACCGACCGCCTCTTCGACCCGCATACCGCATAACCCCCACGCATAACCCGACATCACGGCAGCATCGTCCTTGGTCACCCCTGGTCGTCCCATGCCGTGATTCGTCACGCGCTTCGGACCCCCGACTCCGAGGAGCCCTATGCCCACACGAGAGCACGAGATCCCCCTGCGGCTCGTGCAGAACCAACCCGCGCTGGCGCCCGTACTGGTGCGGGCCCTGGGTTTCGAGATCCCCCGCCACACCGAGGTGGTCAACACCAACACGGCCCTGACCAACTGCGACCCCAGGGAGCTCAACGCCGACGGCGCGGTCCTCCTGCGTGACGGGCCCCGGAACGTCATGGCGGTGGTGGTCGAGCGCCAGAACGGCCGTGACAAGGAGAAGCGCCTGACCTGGCCCGCCTACCTGGTCAACCTCCACACGCGACTGGAGTGCCCGACGCTGCTGGTGGTGCTCTGTCCCACGGACTCCCTGGCGAGCTGGTGCGCCGCCCCGATCCGCACCGGGCACCCCGGATTCGACCTCGCCCCGCTGACCATCGGTCCGAGCAGGATGCCGGTGATCGCGCGTGACGAACAGGCTCGTGAGCTTCCGGAGCTGGCCGTCCTGTCCGCCCACGCGCACGGGAACTCGGATCCGCGCACCCTGCGTGCCGTGGTCGAGGCCCTGGATTCCACGCCCGAGCGAAATCGGGCGTTCTACTATGACTATGTGCTGTCCGGCCTCAACGAGGCCGCTCGGGAGGAGTTGGAGGGCTTGATGGCTGTGGAGACCTACGAGTGGCAGAGCGACTTCGCCCGCAAGTACGTCGGCATCGGCCGCGAGGAAGGCCGGGAAGAAGGCCGGGAGGAAGGCCGCGAGGAAGGCCGCGAGGAAGGCCGCGCGGCTGAGGCGGCGCGCAGCGTCCTCTCCGTGCTGGAGGCACGCGGCTTCGCCGTCTCGGACGAGGTCCGGCGACGCGTGGAGGGCTGCGCCGACCTGGCGACCCTGGAGAAGTGGGTCCCCGCCGCCGTCACCGTGGACCGACCGGAGGACCTCCTCGACTGAGGCGAAGCGATGGTGGGGGCCGGGAAATGCGCACTCGACCCCTGATCATCTGAGGGCCGAGCGCTCGGGAGGAGCTGGAGGGCTTGATGGCTGTGGAGACCTACGAGTGGCAGAGCGACTTCGCCCGCAAGTACGTCGGCATCGGCCGGGAAGAAGGCCGCGAGGAAGGCCGGGAGGAGGGCCGCGCGGCTGAGGCGGCGCGCAGCGTCCTCTCCGTGCTGGAGGCACGGGGGTTCACCGTCTCGGACGAGGTCCGGCGACGCGTGGAGGATTGCGCCGACCTGGCGACCCTGGAGAAGTGGGTCCCCGCCGCCGTCACCGTGGACCGACCGGAGGACCTCTTCGACTGA